>NC_010571.1:3856202-4156402 GCF_000019965.1 Opitutus terrae PB90-1 | reverse complement strand
ATAAGACCAACAGTTTTCGGAGCCGTTCTGAATCACTGACAGCTCAGCGCAGCTCCGAGCGGAGCCAGTCCCGCAGCAAATGCAGATCGTAGCGCAGCGAACGATCGATGCTGATGTCGGCGCGCATCAGAAAGTCGCGATCGATCAAGTTCCGCTCTCCCTGCTTGAGCACGGTGCCATTCGCATCCGTCAACGTGAACGTCAGCTTGATCCGCGGCGGATAAAGCTCCTTCACCACGCGCACCGACGTCGCTCCTACGCGGATCGATGGCAGATGATCGCCCGCGAGGTCCACATCCGTGAAGACGACCTTGAGCCGCTGCCCTTCGCGCAAATGGCGGCGGGCCTCGTCGACGACCGCCTCCCGGAACTGCGCCGCGGCATCTTCCGGCCGGATCGCATTGCCCCACGGCTCGTCGGAAAAATCGGTGAAGCGATCCATGTCCTTGAACTCCACCTGCACGCTGTCCGGATCCGCCGCGGGCTGATTCGAGAACTGTTGGCACCCACTGAGGGCCACGGCGCCGAGCACTGCCGCACCCATCAGGCGCACGAAAGAAGATGTTTTCATCCGAATGAGCGAGCCGTCGGCACCAGCGCTGTCAGGCTCTGCCCATTATACGCCTCAGCCCCGGCCAAAGTGTCACTCGCCGCCACAATTCCGGAAATCTCCGTAATGCTCAGTCGCGCCGCGCACGACGCTCAGCGCGCCCAGCCCCAGCGCCGGGTAAACGGATAGTAGATCACGAGCGGACGGCCAATCGCGTCTTTGTCCGGCACGAAGCCCCAATAGCGGCCGTCGAGGCTGCTGCCGGAGTTGTCGCCGAGCGCCATGAAACTGTTTTCCGGGACCGTGACTTGCTGGCCCTTGAGCAGATACTGGCCGTCGTTGCGTGAATAACCGTTGTGCTGCGCATTGAAGTAGCCGCGATACGGCGGCACGCGCTGCGCATTCAGTCGGAAGCTCTCCGCCCCGGTGATCGGTGCGCCGTTCCGATACAGCGTCGGCTCCTTGATTTCGAGCACGTCGCCGGGCAGCCCGACCAGGCGTTTGATGTAATACTGGTCGTCGCCAATTCCCGCGATATGCCCGGTACGAAACACGAAGCCCTGCCCGACCTTCGGTTTCACAAAGTGATACGATACCCGATCAACGAACAGCTGATCGCCGGTGAGGATGTCGAAGCGCAGGATCGGATCTCCGGCGCGCGCGTTCTGCTTCAGCGTCAGCCGCACGTTGCGCGAATAGTCTTCGGGCGAGCCCATCCCGCCGCGCTGCCGTCGCACGGCTCGTGCCTGCCGCGTTTGCAGGAACTGCGTGAGAAACCCCGACTCGCCGCCGAAGAAAGTGTCCGCCACGACCCGGTCAAACTCGTTGAAATCCAGCGGGACTGTCACCGTGGCTGCGCGGCCGTTCACCAGGAACGTATATTCCTTCACCTGCGCCGGCAGGATCAGCCAGTTGCGGCCGTTTCGCACCTGATACGCCATCGCCCCGGTGTTTTCGTCGAACTCGGCGGTCACCTCGCCGCTGGCGGGCGCGACCACCGTCCGGCGCTGCGCGCCGAAGGCCAGGAAGCGCAGCGCTTGCTGCCACAAGGCGGGCGCAGGCCGGTCTGGCGGCAGATTCTCCGCCGTCATCCCGTAATACGTCGGCCACATCGAGTTCGTCGGAATCTTGAACGGCTGTACGAAATACGTGCGGATGCCCAGGATCACGATGGCGGCGACGAGGAAAAATTCGACGTTCTCGACGAGCGAGCTTTTCGGATACAACGCGCCGCCGGTCCGGCGCAACACGCCCTCGAGGGCCTCGATGCCCAGCTTGAGTCGCGCCGCGTCGGCCCGCGCTTTCAGCTGCTGCCGCAACTCCCGGCTGCGGGTCAGGAGCTCATCGTTGTCCTGGGGTGAAAGCTGGTCGCGGCGGAAATGCCAGACCTTGTCGGCGAGTTCGAGCCAGTTGGCCGCGTGGGCGCGGGTTTTCTTTTCCTGGGAAGCGAAGAAGCCGAACATGGGATGGGGAGCGGAAAGCGGAGAGTCTAGAGCAGAGCGCCCAGAGCGCAACGGTCCGAGATACGAAGCGAGGCGCGAAATCGGAGGGAGCGACGGACAAGGCGGGCTCTAGACTCTGGACTCTCAGCTCTGGACTGCATCTGGACCGCTCAGTTCGTTTTCAGCACCTTGATGAACGCATCCGATGGGATCGAAACGCGGCCGAACTGTTTCATCTTCTTTTTGCCCTCTTTCTGCTTGTCCAGCAGCTTGCGCTTCCGGCTGATGTCACCGCCGTAGCATTTGGCGGTAACGTCCTTCCGCATTTCCTTCACGTTGTCGCGGGCGATGACCTTGCCGCCGATGGCCGCCTGGATGGCAACCTTGAACATCTGCGGTGGAATGATCTCGGCGAGCTTCTCACACAGCTCGCGTCCTTTTCCTTCGGCCTTGTCGCGGTGCACGATGCTCGCAAAGGCATCGACCGGGTCGCCGTTGATCAGGATCTCCATCTTCACGAGATCCGCGGTACGGTACTCGCCCAACTCGTAGTCCATCGACCCGTAGCCGTGCGTGATGCTCTTCAACCGGTCGTTGAAATCGACGAGAATTTCGTTGAGCGGCAGAATGCATGTGAGCATGACGCGGGTCGCGTCGAGCGTGTCAGTGTGATCGACCACGCCACGTTTTTCCATCACGAGGGCGAGGATGTCACCCATCGCGTCGTTCGGAATATGGATCGCGGCCTTGATCGTCGGCTCCTGGATTTCCGTGATCGTGCCGGGATCAGGTAGGTTGATCGGGTTGTCGACCTCGATCACCTCACCGCCGTGCTTCACCACGCGATAAACCACGCTCGGATATGTCGAGATGATGTCGACGTCGTGCTCGCGCCGGATCCGCTCCTGGATGATTTCCATGTGCAGCAGCCCGAGGAAACCGCACCGGAATCCGAATCCGAGCGCCACCGAGCTTTCCGACGAGTAAACGAAGGCCGCGTCATTGAGCCGCAGCCGGCCGAGCGCCGCCTTCAGCTTTTCGTAATCAGAGGTATCGACCGGATACAGGCCGCAGAAGACCATCGGCCGAACCTCCTTGTAGCCTGGCAGCATCTGCGTGGCCGGATGCCGCGACAGCGTGATCGTGTCGCCGGTCTTGATCTCGGACGTGTCCTTCACGTTGGAGACGATGTAGCCGGTGTCCCCTGCCCCGAGGGCGTCGACCTTCTCCATCTTGGGGGTGAAGATGCCGACCTCCTTGATCTCGGAGCGAAGCCCGTTGCTCATCAGCAGCATCATGTCGCCCGACTTGAGCGTGCCGGAAAACACACGCACGTAGGCGATCACGCCGCGATACGCATCGTAAAGCGAATCGAAGACCAGCGCGCGGGCCTGCGGGTAATCGGTCCAGCGTGGCGGCGGCACGCGGTGCACCACCGCCTCGAGGATCTCCTCAATCCCGATACCGGCCTTGCCGCTGGCAAGAATCGCCTCTTCGGCCGGAATGGTGAGAATATCCTCCAACTGCTTGAGGCAGAGTTCGAGATTCGCGCTCGGCAGGTCGATTTTGTTGATGACCGGAATGATCTTCAGCCGCTGCCCCACCGCCAGGTGCGCGTTGGCGACGGTCTGGGCCTCCACTCCCTGGGCTGCGTCGATCAACAGCACCGCGCCTTCGCACGCGGCGAGGCTCCGTGAGACTTCGTAGGAGAAGTCCACGTGTCCCGGCGTGTCCATGAGGTTCAGCTTGTAGACCTTTCCGTCTTTCGCCGGATAGGTCATCGTCACGGGATGCGACTTGATCGTGATGCCACGCTCCTTCTCGAGATCCATCGAGTCGAGGTGCTGATCGGTGAGCACCCGCGCCGACACCTGGTTGGTGTGCTCCAGCAGCCGATCCGAGAGCGTGGTTTTGCCGTGATCGACGTGGGCGATGATGCAGAAATTGCGTGTGTTTTCGGCAGACATCGTCAGGCGTTCAGGTCGCCGAACTCGGCGTAGCTTTTCACGACCCAGGATTTGTCGGTGCGGCGGGCCATGCCCGCGAGCACCGCGCCCGGCCCGAGTTCCCAGAACTCGGTGGCACCGGCGGCGACGGCGCTGCGCATGCAGTCCTCCCAGAGCACGGAGGAGACGACTTGCTTGACCAACGCGGCCTTCAGCGCGGCCGGCTCGCGAATCGACTGGCCGGTCGTATTGGTGAAGACGGTGAACGCCGGTGTCGAGAACGGCACCGTGTCGAGAAATTTGGCGAATTCCGCGCGCGCCGGCTCCATCAACCGGCTGTGATACGCGCCGGCGACATTCAGCGGGAGCACGCGCTTCATGCCGCGCGCTTTGCCGGCGGCAACCGCGGCTTCGACCTTCGTCTTCTCGCCGGAAATGATGATTTGGCCCGGCGCGTTGAAATTTGCCGCCTCGACGTCGAACTCGCGGCAGAGCTCCGCAACCTTTTCGCGCTCTTCGCCGACGACCGCCGCCATCCCGCCGGTGGTCTGTTCGCAGGCCCGCTGCATCAACTCGCCGCGTTTCGCGACCACGCGCAGCCCGGTGGCGAAATCGAACACCCCGGCCGCCGTGTAAGCGGTGATCTCGCCGAGACTCAGGCCCAGCGCGAAGTTCACCTCCGGCAGCTTTTGCTGTTCCCGCAGCGTCGCCAGCAAGGCCAGACCGTGCACGAACAGCGCCGGCTGGCAGACGCGGGTTTGCGTCAAATCGGCGTCGGGGCCTTCGAAACTGACGCGGGCCAAGTCCCAGCCGAGCACGCGGTTCGCCTCGTCGTAAACCGCCCGCGCAGCCGCGGAGCTGGCGAAGAGCGACTGCCCCATGCCGACTTTCTGAGCGCCTTGTCCTGCAAACAAAAGTGCCAAAGCCATGGTAAAAACGTGCGAGACAATCGCCCGTTCCCGCGGAATCCAAGCCCTAAAAACGCTTCAGTTGCTTGAAATATTTCGCGTCGTCCTGCGCCTTCAATTGTTCGCTGAGGCTCGGCGGGGGCGGCGCCTCCGGCTGGGCGGCGGGCGCGATCAGCGGCGGGATCGGATTGGAGCGCACGACGGTGGGCGGCGATGCGAGCTCCGCGAGATCTGCCGCGAGCGGCGCGAGTGCCGGAGCGTCTCGCAAATACGGGTTCTCCACCATCGCTGCGCCGCGACCACTTGTTGAAACAAGATCGGCAAACGGCTGGCCCGCGGCTCGGCCGGGTGAGTCCGCGAGCGACTGGAGCAGCTCAGCGCCACCGGCCGGACCGCTCTCGGGTTTCGGCGCCAGGAGCTTGAAGTCGCCCGCGGTCATCCACGAAGCCATGTAGCGATCCAGCGGATTGATCACGTCGGGCGAGGACTCCTTCAGGTCTGCAGCGGGGCCGGCCTCGGCCGTCGTTCGGTCGCCCGCGGATTTGGACGTGGCAATCGCATCGAGCATCGCCATCAGCTTTGCGGCGCGATCCAGTTCGCCCGCGTGGCCATCGGCTGGAGTCTCGACCGGCGCCGCTGCCGCGGCTGCGGGTTGTTCCTGCTTCGCCATCGCTTCGATCAACCAGTTGCGCGATTTCTCTTTTTCGCGCTGCAGCTCCCGCAAACGCTCTTCTTCCGTCAACTTTTTGCCGCGCAGCGTGGTGGTCGGCATCGACGTTTCCGCCTTCAATTCCAACGTCGGAGCCGGGGGCAGCTCGATCTTCGGACGCTCGCTCGTGCTCTCAGCGGGCGCCTTGAGCGCTTCGTAGTCACGCTTCGCACCGGAGATTCCACCGTCCGCCCGGGCGTTGGTTTCCGGCGCAGCGGTCAGTTGACCTCCCAGCGCCATCAGCAGCGCCGCGGCGATGAGCAATCGGTCGCAAGCTCTCGCGCCGGCGCAGCTCACGTCTTCATGAAGATGCCCTTCAGGTTCATGTCGAGCGCCTGCGGGTTCGGCGAGAACCTGAGTCCATCGGCTTTGCTGATCTTCCCGGCCTTGATCAGCCGGTAGAGATCTTTGTTGAACGAGTAGCTGTTCGAGTCGCCGCTGCCTTCGAGGATGCCTTGGATTTTTTCGAACTGCCCCTCGAGGATCAGATTTTTCACCACGGCGTCGGCGGTCAGGATTTCGTTGGTGACGACCCGGCCACCGCCTTCGAGCGCGGGAATGAGCTTCTGACAGATGAAACCGCGCAGCGACCCGGCAATCGCCCGCCGCGCCTGGATCTGCTCTTCCGGCGGGAAGAATTCGAACAGGCGTGTCAGCGACTGCGCCACCGTTGCCGCGTGCATCGTGGAGAAAACCAAGTGGCCCGTCTCCGCCGCCGAGATCGCGGTCTCGAACGTCTCGCGGTCACGCATTTCGCCGATGAGAATGACGTCGGGGTTTTGCCGCAGGACGGCTTTGATGGCCTCGTCGAAACTCGAGACGTCGAGCCCGATCTCGCGCTGTTGGAAAAGCGATTTCTCGTCCTGGAAGGTGTATTCGATCGGGTCCTCGATCGTGACGATGTGCTTGTCCATGTTCTGATTCACCCAGTTCAGCATGGCCGCCATGGTCGAGCTCTTGCCGGAACCGGTGGCGCCGCACACGAGCAGGATGCCGTCCTTCGCCTGCACCAACCGGACCAGCGCCTCGGAGGCAAAGTCGAGCCCGAGCTGCGCGAACGTCGGCACGGTGCTCTTGATGTGACGCATGACGATGCTGACGAGCCCGCGCTGGTGAAACGCATTCACGCGGAACCGGCCGATCGATTCGACCGCATAAGCAAAGTCGATCTGTCCCGATGCCTCCCATTTCTGCCGGAAGACCTCCGGCACATGTTCGTCCACGAACGCCTGCGCCTCGGGACTGGTGATCGGGTCCATCTCCACCGGTTTGAGCCGGCCGGCCAGCCGCACGTAGCCCGGTTTGTTGGCTTTGATGATCACGTCGCTCACGCCGCTGTCCACCGCGAGCTTGAGCAGATCGTTGATGATTTCGGTGTGGGGTGTGAGGGTGGACATGGGTAGATTAGCGTTGCGGATTCTCTAAATCGCCCTGCGATGTTCAGCAAGGCTGCTTTGCCCAGACTCCATGAAACAGCGTCCGCTCACTGGCACGATCACCGCGCTTGTCACGCCCTTCCGCAAGGGGGCCGTCGCATTTGACGACCTGGAGAAACTGGTCGCGTTTCAAATCAAAGGCGGAATCGACGGCCTGGTGCCGGTCGGCACGACCGGCGAATCGCCGACGTTGAGCCACGAGGAGCACATGGACGTGGTGCGGGCGGTGATCGCCGCGGCGCGGAAGCGCGTGCCGGTGCTCGCCGGCACCGGCTCGAACTCGACGCACGAAGCCGTCGAACTCACCAAGCTGGCGCATGACGCGGGAGCCGATGCGATGCTCGTGGTTGCGCCCTACTACAACAAGCCGAGCCAGGAGGGGCTTTTCCAACATTACTGTGCGATCGCGGATGTCACCGACCGGCCGATCGTGCTCTACTCCATTCCCGGACGCTGCGGCATAGAGATCGGTGTGCCGGTCGTGGAGCGACTCGTGCGTCGCTACCGACACGTGCGCTGGATCAAGGAGGCCGGCGGCAGCGTTGATCGCGTCGATCAGCTGAAGCAGGCGCTGGGTTCGGACATCACGGTGTTGAGCGGCGACGATTCGCTGACCCTCCCCTTCCTGGCCGTCGGCGCGGAAGGCGTGATCAGCGTCGCCTCGAACCTGTTCGTGCGCGAGGTGAGCCGAATGGTGCAGTTCGCGCGAGCCGACGAGTTTGCGAAGGCCGCGAAGGTGCACCGGCAGCTGTATCCATTGTTCAAGGCGCTGTTCATCGAGCCGAACCCCGCGCCGATCAAGGTCGCGCTCGCCCGCGCCGGCGTGATCGGATCTGACGAGGTGCGGCCGCCGCTCGCGCTGATGAGCGCCGCCAATCTTGCCGTGCTGACCAAGGCGCTCGCCGGTCTCGGACTGCGTCGTTGATCCCACCATGGCTTCCCCGCGTATTTTGATCAACGGCGCCAAGGGTCGGATGGGGCAGGCACTGCTCGCCGCCGCCAGGGAATTTAACCTGCCCGTGGGCGCAGCGATCGATCTGGGCGACGATCTCGCCGCCGCGGTTGGTCAGAGCGACGTGATCGTCGACTTCAGTTCGCCGGCGGGCACGCGGGCGGTGATCGACCAGGCCCTCGCCCAGAAAAAAGCCCTGGTGATCGGCACCACCGGTCATGCGGCGGCGGTTAAGGCGGAACTGATCGCACTCGCAGCCCGCGTGCCGTGCGTCTGGTCGGGCAACTACTCCGTGGGCGTCAACGTGCTCTTTGCGCTCACGCGCCAAGCCGCGTCGCTGCTGGACAGCAATTACGACGCCGAGGTGATCGAGATGCATCACCGTTTCAAGAAAGACGCGCCCAGCGGCACCGCGGCGCGGCTGGCCGAAATTATTCTCGAGGAACGGAAACTCGCGCCGGACGCGCTGCGCTATGGTCGCGAAGGCATCACCGGCGAGCGCACGTCGACCGAGGTGGGCATGCATTCGTTGCGCGGCGGCGATGTGATCGGTGATCACACGGTGGTGTTTGCGGCGCTCGGCGAGCGGGTGGAATTGACGCACAAGGCAAGCGATCGCGCGATTCTCGCGCGCGGGGCCTTGCGCGCGGCGCAGTGGATCGCGGGTCGGCCCGCCGGGCTCTACGATATGCAAGACGTGCTCGGCCTGAGGTAGCCGAGGCCTACATCTCTGGTCCCGAGTCGATGATCACCTCGATCCAAGGCACGCTCGTTTCCGCCACGCCGCTTCAGGCGATTGTCGAAGTCGCCGGGTTCGGTTACGAGGTCCACATTCCCGTGACCACGGCGGAGCGGCTGCCCGCGGCCGGCGCCGCCGTGAAGCTCCACACGCTCGTGATTTATCGCGAGGACTCGCAGACGCTCTACGGTTTCGCGTCGCCGGCGGAACGCGATTTCTTCCGGCTGATGATCGAGCACGTCACGGGGGTCGGCCCGAAGATGGCCCTGAGCATCATGAGCCGGCTCGCGCTTCCCTCCCTGGAAAGCGCCATTCGCATGGGCGACGTGGCGAGCCTCGCGAAATGTCCGGGCATCGGCAAGAAAACCGCCGAGCGGCTGGTGGTCGAACTGCGCACCAAGGTCGGTGCCACCGGCGCTGCGCCGGGTCTCGCGACCCAACCGGCGGCGGCCGCCTCGCCGGGAGCGAGTGCACACCGCGACGCCGTGGCGGCGCTCGTGGCGCTCGGTTATCGCTCCGCGGACGCCGACGAGGCCGTGCGCCGCGCCAGCCTCGCGCTGGGCGAGGCGGCCACAACGGAATCGCTGATCAAGAAAGCGCTAAGCTGAGCCGATCGCTGCGATCGAGGTAGCGCGCCGTGCCCTCGAGATGCTCGTCGGCGCCGCGGGATGAGATTCTCCAAGCGCGGTGGGCCCATGTGCTCCCGCCGCAAGACGCGCCCGGCACGCGTGTCGGCGCCGTTCAGAAACAGCAAGGCGGGGTCAGCGACCCCGCCTTACAACTCACCCGTTGACGGTGGGCGTTACTTCTGGAATCGCCACGCGGTCATCTCCGCGGGCCCCTGAAACCGCCGCGGACTACGGAACAGCAAATCGTCCGGCTGCGAACTCGGGCGCTGCTCGAGCCAGAGCTCTTCCGTGGTGACCTTGCGCAATTGCACCCGATCCATCCAGTCCAGCGGCACCTGGTTGGCGCCGCTGACGACGAAGCGGGCATTCGGCGTGCTGGATTCAAATCCGGCAAACGCGGACTGCAGCGCCACGCGCTCCGACAACGGCGTGGACGCGGCGGGTGTGTCGACAGCCGCAGGCGCGACCGCGCGGGTCGTTTCAACGGCCACGACCGTTGCCGCCGCGGGCGATGCGGGGTCGCTCGGCTGACGGTTCATCACCAGCACCAGGGCCACGCAGGCGGCCGCGGCCAGTCCGCCCACCACGTAACCCACCTGCGCCAGCTGGCGGCGGTGCGTAGCCGCGCGCGCGCGAACCTGTTCCCGCTCCGGCGCCTCGGTACGAAAATTCTCGGCGAGCAGCACGCACGCCTTCTGCATCTGGCAATACTGCCGGTAGATCTTGCGGCGCTCGGGTGAGCGCTGGATCTCCGCTTCCAGCGAGGCCGCATCCTCGGCATTGATCTGGTGATCAACGTAGAGGTTGAGCAGCTCGATGAATCTTGAGTCGTTCATTTGAAGTCCTCCCCCAGTCGACTGCGCAGGCTCTCGCGAGCTCGGGCGATCCGACTTTTAACCGTGCCGACGGAGATGTTGAGGATGTCGGCAATCTCCTCATACGAGAGATTCTTCACATTCCGCAGAATGAGAATCTCCCGGTGTTTGGCGCTGAGCTTTTCCATGCCGCGCCCGATGCGGCTCACGAATTCCTGCGTAACCGCGATGTCGTCGGGGGTCTCGACTTCGGCTGGAATGATCTCGGCGAGCGTGGTGGCGTTGTCGGAGCTCACGGGGGCATCGATCGAAACCGACTGGTCGCGCTTCCGCCGCCACCAATACCAGTAGCGGTTGCGGGCGAGATTGGTGGCGATTTGGTACAGCCACGTGGAGAACGCGGACTCCCCGCGGAAGTTGGTGAGGCCGCGGTGGGCGCGGATGAAAGCATCCTGGGTGACTTCCTCCGCGTCCTGGGAGTTGCGGAGCAGCTGGTTCACCATCGCGTAGATCCGGTCCCAATAGCGCGACACCATCTCATCGAACGCAGCATGATCACCGCTCTTGAAGCGGTCCACGAGGATGCGATCGAGGGCAACTTCCTGCGCTTTGGAAGACATACGTTCTGCCTCGGTCTGATGGGTATATTTTTGGATTGTTCCCAAGATTTTAGGCGGGCCGGATTGCTTACCGATGACGCCCGGGACGGTCAATCGTAACGCCGGACGTGCCGCCAAAAACTGCTTGCCAACGCCAGAAGGCAAAACCCATTTTGCTTGTTCCTTTGCTGGGGGTTGGTAGCTCAACGGTAGAGCAGCGTCCTTTTAAGTCGTTGGTTCCGGGTTCGAATCCCGGCCAACCCACCATTGCATCCTTCATTCCACCGGCGCTGGCCCCTCCATGAAACGCCTCGTCATCGTCGAAGATCAAACCGCCATCCGAGAAATGCTCGTGGAAATCCTGCGGCTGGATGCGAATTACCAGCTCGTGGGCGAAAGCGGCGACGGCCAGAGCGCCCTCGCACTCTGCCTGGAGGTGAAACCGGACCTGCTGGTGCTCGATGCCAAGCTGCCCGGCCTCAACGGCGTCGACCTGCTTCGCCGGATCAGCAAGAAGCTGTCGGGCATGCGCGTGCTCGTGTTTTCCGGACATGAGAATCCGGTCCTGATCCGCGAAATGCTCGAGGCCGGCGCGCATGGCTTCGTCGAAAAGACCGCGGGGCTGTTCGAATTCAAGAAAGGACTCGAGACCGTCGCGAGTGGCGGCACCTACTTCGGCCCCGCCGTGGCGGCGCTGTTGCGCAACGTCGTCGCCAATCCGTCGGCCAGCAACACCGCGGATTTCCTGACCGATCGCGAGCGCGAGATTCTCCAGCTGGTGGCAGAGAGCCACAGCACCAAGGAGATCGCCGCGAAGCTCGGTATTAGCATCAAAACCGTCGACAACCATCGCACTAATTTGATGCGCAAGCTCAACCTTCACGACGTCGCCAGCCTCACCCGCTACGCCTTGGAGGTCGGTCTGATCGAGCCCAAGAAATCGCTGTAATAGCCTTGCCGCACCGGGGCGTTTCTCCAATTACTCGACAGGTCTTAGTTGCTCTCGCTTTTCCATGAATATCTCTCTCAAGAAACTTTGCGTCCTGGCAGTTGGCGCCGCGGTCCTCTTCGCGGGCTGCTCGAAAAAGCCGAAGCGCCCCGATCCCAGCGCCACCGTGCTCGGCCCCACGGCTGGCGGCACGGTCAATCCCTTGGATGTGAACGCCCCGGTGGATGCGTCCGCGGCGGGTTTGGAACAGCGTGATCCGAACATCATCGAGGACGCGAACAGCATTCGCGGGATGTTCGAGCCGGTTTACTTCGATTTCGACAAGTCGGACATCAAGCAGGCCGAGCGTGCTAAGCTGCAAAAGGCCGCGGATTATATGAAGCAGCACCCCGAGCAGCGGATCCTGCTCGAAGGTCACTGCGACTGGCGCGGCACGGCCGAATACAACCTCGGCCTCGGCGACCGTCGCGCGAATGCGGCCAAGCGCTATCTCAGTTCGCTGGCGCCCGCAGAGCGGATCGAAACGCTTTCGAAGGGCAGCCTGGACGCCGCCCAGAATGGCGACGACGCCGCGATGGCCAAGGACCGCCGCGTCGACATCGTCATCCTGAAAGCCCCCGGCGCCGCGGGTGCGGCGCTTGCGCAGCCTGGGATGTAAGCGGATTCCCCTTCCACGCTCTCGTTTCAAGCCCCGGTTCCCCCGGGGCTTTTTTGTTGCTTTGTAGGGCGGAGTCTCCCGCCCCCGCCGTTCAGCGATCGCCGCGACCAAGCCCCGGCGGGATCAGGAGATCCTGCCCTACCGCGCGCCGAAACGGGCGACGCAGGCGCGGCGGTCACGAAGTGGCCCAACCTCGACCACGATCAAACCGCCGCGGCCGCCCTGCCCAACCGCCTACCCTTTGGCCACCGCCGCGAGGATACGCTTGGTGGTTTCGGTGCCACGCTTCATCACGCCCAGATCGAAGCCTTCGTTCGGAGCGTGCAGATTGTCCTCCGGCAGGAAGAGTCCGAGCATGATCGAGTCGAGCCCGGTCACCCGCTTGATGTCGGCGATGATCGGCACGCTCCCGCCTTCGCGCAAATACACCGGCGGCTTGCCCCAGACTTCTTTCACGGCGACTTCGGTCGCGCGAAACGCCTGCGCGAGCACCGGCGACTGGTCTTTCGGCGTGTTGCTGCGATCCGGCGGTACCACGACGTAAGGATCGCCCTTGTGCTGATCGACGAAGGAAAGTCGCACGTCCTTCGGCGCGCGCGCCTTGATCGTGTCGATCACGAGTTTCTTGATCTTGTCCGGCTCCTGGTTCGGCACCAGCCGGCAACTGATCTTGGCGAACGCCTTGCTCGGAATCACCGTCTTCGTCCCCTCACCCTGGTAGCCGCCACCAATGCCGTTGAACTCGAGCGTCGGCTGGAACCGCAGCGCCTCGGCGGGCGAGAACCCTGGCGGCGTGTAGAACGCCTCGATGCCAAGGAAGTCCTTGTAAGCTTTTTCGTCGACGCCGAGCTTCTTCAACTCGTCGCGCTCCCACGGGTGCACGTCGAGCACCTCGTCGTAAAAACCGGGCACGTTCACCCGGCCATCCGGCAGGTGGAGCGTGGCGATGATCTCGGCGAGCGCCTGAATCGGATTGTGCAACACGCCGCCGTGCAGACCCGAATGCAGGTCGCCCTTGGCGGTTTCCACGATCAGGTCGAACAGCGTCAGCCCGCGCAGTCCGCAGGTGATCACCACCTGGTCCGGCCGCGGCAGCGCCGTATCTGACAGGTAAACAAAATCGGCCGCCTGCAGCTGTTCGCGATGCGTCTCGAGAAACTTCGGGAAGCTCGGGCTGCCCATTTCCTCTTCGCCTTCGATCAGGAACGAGATCCGCAGCGGCAGTTGCGGGTTGGCTTCGATCAACTCGGCGACGGCGGCGATGTTCGCCATCAACGGTCCCTTGTTGTCGGCGGCGCCGCGGCCGTAGATCCGGTGGCCAATGATCGTCGGCTCGAAGGCCGGGGTCTTCCACAGCTCGAGCGGATCCGCCGGCTGCACGTCGTAGTGGCCATAGATCACCACATGCGGCCAGGAGGGATCGCTGCCGCGCTGGGCGAAGATGATCGGGTGCAGGTCGGTCTTGACCACCTCCACCTTGAAACCGAGCGAACCCAGGAGTTCGCTGACAAACCTCTGCGCGCCCTGCATGCCGTCCTTGTATTTGGAATCGGCGGAAATGCTCTGATGGCGGATGAATTGCTTCAGCTTTTCGACAGGATCAAACATGCAGTCACCGTGGCGCAAAATCCGCACCTGCGCCAACCGGAAAACGCGGCGTCCGCTCTCCGTTCTACCCTCTCGAGACGTGGGGCGCCGAGCTCCGGACTGTCTCAGTTGTGATGTAGGGCCGGCGCTTGCCGCCGGCCGGGAGCATCAAAGCCAGGCGGCTGCCGGTGAACGGCAGCCCTACACCTCGGGTTCATTGGAACCGTCCCTTGTTCGCCTCGTAGATCGGCAGCACGTTGGGCATTTCCGCCTGCAGCGCGGCGATCCGGCGCTCGTCCGACGGATGCGTGGAAAGCAGCTCCGGCACGCGGCCGCTCTTTTCCTTCGCCGCCATTTTCTGCCAGAACGTCACCGCCGCCCGCGGATCGTAGCCGGCATACGCGACGAAGCGCAGCCCGATGAAATCGGCCTCGCTCTCATGCGAACGCGAATACGCCAGCGTCGCCCCCGCGGCGCCAACGCCATACAGCGCCAGCATCAGGTCGTGGTTCTGTTTGTCGCGCGTCGCCGCATCCAGCAGGATCCCGCCTGCGGCCGCGCCAATCGCCGCCGTCGATCGCTGGGCGCCATGCCGGCTCGTCACGTGTGCAATCTCGTGCCCCATTACAAACGCGATCTCGTCGTCGTTGCTCGCGAGATCGATGAGTCCGGTATACACGCCGACCTTGCCCCCCGGAAGCGCGAACGCATTGACGGTCTGCGGCGCGTCGAACACGACGAATTCCCATTGCGCATTCGGCATCCGGTCCCCGACCGCCTGGGCGATCCGCCGACCGATCCGCTGGATGCGCGCGTTGGCGGCCGGATCGGTGGAGATCTTCTCCTTGGCGCGAATGTCGGCAAACGCCTGCGCACCCATCTGCACGTCGTCGAAGATCGGCAGGATGATGGCTTGGCGGCCGGTTTCCGGAACGGTGTAGCACCCGGCCAGCAACGCACAGGCGGCCAGGATCGCGGCAAGCTTGCGAGTCATGCCGCCACTTTTAGCCACCGCGCGACGGATGCGCAAGTGCCCGAGCTAGTGTTTGAAGTGCCGGATTCCCGTAAACACCATCGTCATTCCCCGGGCGTCCGCCGCCGCGATCACCTCGGCATCGCGTACGGATCCGCCCGGCTGGATGGCCGCGGTCGCGCCCGCATCGGCCGCGGCGATCAGCCCGTCGGCAAAGGGGAACAACGCCTCGCTCGCCACGACCGATCCCTTGAGGTCGAGCCCCGCCTCCCCGGCCTTCCACACCGCGATGCGCGAGCTATCGACGCGCGCCATCTGCCCGGCGCCAATCCCGAGCGTCCGCTCGCCCCGGCAGTAAACGATGGAATTCGACTTCACGTGCTTGCCAATCTTCCAGCCGAAAAGCATCGAAGCCCACTCCTCCTCGGTCGGCTGGCGCTTGGTCACGACCTTGAAGTTCGCTACGTCGCCCAACGTGCGGTCGCGATCCTGCACGAGCACGCCACCGACCACCGCGCGGATTTCCTGCAGCGCATCAGCGCCAATCCCACCCTTGGCGATCATCAGCCGTAGATTCTTTTTCTTGCCCAGGATGGCCAGCGCTTCGTCGCTGAACCGCGGGGCGATGATCACCTCGGTGAAGATTTCCGCGATCATCTTCGCGAGCCCTCCGCCCAGCGTCTGGTTGACAATGATGATTCCCCCGAACGGCGCCTGCCGGTCGGTCGCGTAGGCCTGCTCCCAGGCGGCTTCGAGCGTGTCGGCGCTCGCGACGCCGCAGGGATTCGTGTGCTTCAAGATCGCGACGGTCGGCCGCTCGAACTCACCGATCAGGTAGGTGGCCGAGGTAATATCCAGGATGTTGTTATAGCTGAGTTCCTTTCCCTGGAGCTGCTGGAAATGCTCGTGGAACGTGCCGTAGAGCGCCGCCTTCTGGTGCGGGTTTTCACCGTAGCGCAGCGCCTGCGCCTTCTTCCACGACAGCGCCAAGGTCGCCGGAAATCCGCTTAGCGCATCAATGTCCGGAGCGGCGGCCTGCGACTCGAGATAGCGCGCGATCGCCGTGTCGTAGCTGCCGGTGCGCTGAAAAACCTTGAGCGCCAGCCGGCGCCGCAGGGCGGCGAGCTGCGCCGGGTCGGTCGGCTCCGCCGCGAACGCCGCGAGCACCGCGTCATAATCGGCGGGATCGCACACCACCGTGACGCTCTCGTGGTTCTTGGCGGCGCTGCGCAGCATCGAGGGGCCGCCGATATCGATGTTCTCGATCGCCTCCTCGAGCGTGACGTGCGGCTTCGCGACCGTCTCCTCAAACGGATACAGGTTCACCACCACGAGGTCGATCAACGCGATCTCGTTGCGCGCGGCCTGCGCGAGGTGCTCGGCTTTGTCGCGTCGGCAGAGCAAACCACCGTGGATCTTCGGGTGCAGCGTCTTCACGCGGCCTTCCATGATTTCCGGGAAACCCGTGTGCTGGCTCACCTCCGTGACCGGCAGCCCTTTTTCCGCCAGCAGTTTCGCGGTGCCGCCGGTGGAGAGCAGCGTGAAACCGTGTTGCTTGACGAGGGCAGCGGCGAAATCGGCGAGTCCGCGTTTGTCGCTGACCGAGAGGAGGGCGAGTTTGGCCATGGCGGCGCGAGTATTTGCGGATCCGCGGAGGGTCCAGCAAGCCGATTGTCAGCCGCCGCGCGGTGGCAACGAACTGGGCACCGCCAATTCGCCGCTTGCTGCGCGCGCAATCCGTCGTCTGTTAATCGGCGTGGCCGCCACCTCCAGCGAAGTTCCCGGACTCACCGCCCAACTCGACAAGCTCGCCTATCACCACGGCGGACCCTCGCTGCCTGCCGACAAGCCGCACGCGTTCGTCTACTTCATCACGATCCGCAACGAGTCCGATCGCACGGTGACCCTGCTGGGCCGGAAATGGGTGGTGACGCATGCCGACGGCAGCCAACTGGTGATCGAAGGCGACAAGATCGTCGGCGAAACGCCGCGGCTCGCACCGGGGGAAAGCTTTTCCTACAACAGCTATCACGTGACGGGCTGTGATGCTGTCGCCCAGGGCTGCTTCCATGGGGTCGACGAGCATGGCGCCCGCATTCACGTGCCTTTGCCGTCGTTCGAGATGGTGATTCCGCACGAGTGAGAATCGGCTCGTTCTCCGGCGGAATCTGGTTCTGTGTCGGCGCACGACATGAAGCTCATTGATCTGAATCGGGATGGCGGCATCGGTGCCAATTCGTTGCTGGTGCAGTTTGGCGATCTGCGGGTGCTGGTGGACTGCGGACTCCACCCGAAGAAGGTCGGCCGGGCCGCGACGCCGGATCTGACGCTCCTGCGCGGCACACCGCTGGATCTGATTCTGATTACGCACTGCCACCTCGATCACATCGGCAGCCTGCCGGTCGTGATGCGCGAGCATCCGAACACGCCGGTGCTGATGACCGCAGCAAGCCGCATGCTGATCGAGCGGATGCTGCACAATTCCGCGAACGTGATGATGCGGCAGCGCGAAACGGAGAACATCCCCGACTACCCGCTCTTCACGCACGAGGAGATCGAGCGCTGTGTCGGCCGGTTCACCGGCCTGGCGCCCGGTCATGTGAAAAAATTTCGCGGTGCGCGGGACGAAATCGAGATCACCTTCCATCACGCGGGCCACGTCGCCGGCGCCGCGGGCATCGAGATCCGCCACAAGCACCGCGCCGTGTTCTTCACCGGCGACGTGCTGTTCGACAACCAGCGGACGCTGACCGGCGCGAAATTCCCGGCCGGTCATTTCGACACGCTGGTCACCGAGACCACGCGCGGCATCACCGAGCGGCCCGTCGGCAAGGAGCGGGTGCACGAGGTCGCCCGGCTGATTGCCACGATCAACGATGCCATCCAGCGCGGCGGCTCACTGCTGCTGCCGGTGTTCGCACTCGGGCGCATGCAGGAGGTGCTGGCGATCCTGCACGATGCGCGAAAGTTCGGCCGGCTCGTCGACTGCCCGATCTATGCGTCCGGGCTCGGCATGGACCTCGCCGACTATTTTGACGAGATCACCCGGAAAACGAAGACGCTGCAGTTCAACCGCTCGTTGGTGAAGGATCTGAAGATCAAGCCGCTGCCGCGGAAGCTCAACCCGGGCGAAGACCCGCAGCAGCGTTCCCTCTACGTGGTCAGCTCCGGCATGATGGTGGCGCAGACACCGAGCTACCTCCTGGCTTCGGGGCTGCTTGGACATGCACGCAACACGATCGCGTTCGTCGGCTACTGCGATCCGGATACGCCGGGGGGCCAGCTGCTCGCCGCGCGACCGGGCGACGACTTCGTGTTCGAGTCGATTCCGCTGAAGACCAAGGTCAAGGCGCACATCGAGCGGTTCGAGCTCAGCGGACACGCGGATCGCGAGGAGCTGCTGGAGTTTGCCGTGCAGACGGAGGCGCGGAGCATCGTGCTGACTCACGGCGATCCGCCCGCGCGCGCTTGGTTTGCGGAAGCGCTCGCCGCCCAACTGCCGCGCACCAAGGTCATCGACCCCGTGCCGCTGCAGACGTATCAGGTCTAGGGTTGAGGCGAAAAAAGGACTGAAGATAGGCCGGGACCGCTGGGCCCGCCGAGATTTGCCTCGATGCTCGCCAACCGGCCGGCCCGCCCGGTGGTGGGGCCTTCCAATATCCTGCCAGGCTCCGGCAGGCTGAACGGCAATCATCGTTCCCGATCGGTGGTGTCGCGCTCGCGACGCTCTACGCAAACGCTTTCGCTACTTCTGCGCTGGCGCGGTGGATTGCGGCAGCGCGAAATACGGGATCTGCTGCGTCTCGACAAAACCCAACGTCCGCGCCGTCGCCTCGGACCCGCGGTTACCTTGCCGGCAGGACCAGAGCGGCTCGATCTCCTTGGCGAGGCAGTGTTCGATCAGCGCGGCGCACGCGTGGGTCGCCAATCCGAGTCCGCGATCGCCACTCCGGGTTTCGATTCCAACCTCCACCTGCCCCGCCACCACGAAGGCGGAAAACGCCAGGCTGGCAATTTGCTCGTCGCGCCACACCGCATAGCCGATCCCACGCCGGACAAACTCCTCGGCGCTGTCCCAGAACTCGTGCGGCACTGTCGATCCCTTCACGTCAAACCCTTCCGGACCGACGCGCGCGATGCGACACATCGCCGGCAGCGGCTTGCGCGGACGCGAGCGAAACTGCGCCACATCGAGCGTGTAATTCAGCCGCACCCATTCCACGATTTTGCCCGGATGCGCCGTCATGGCCTGCGCCGGAGTGAGCTTCGCCGCCTCGACCTCGTGCCCACTCACGATCCGTCCCGTCATCCAATCGCGGATTCGGTGCTCCCAAGCGTCGGGCCACGCCTGCAACAACTCCATCCGACGGCGCGCGCCGTCGGCGCTGGTCACATAGTCGTACACGGCGCGAACGAAGCCCGCGTTTCCGCTCTCGCCGAAGAGCAGCGTCATCCCTGCTGGGATTCCCACCACGAAGGCGGCGGGCCGTTCCGGATCGTCTGCGTAGGCGAAACCCCGCGCACTGCCCGTGAGCACGGCTTCGGCGAAGCTGGTGTTGAACGGCAGGGTGCGGAGCCGCTCAAGCGCGAGGGAGTAGGCCTTCGTTGGCAGCGGGATCATCATGCGGGAGATTTCGAACGAGCAGCTTAACACGCCCGACTCCCGCCGGGAAGCATCAGCACCGCGTCGATTCCTGCAGTCCAGCAATATCAATCTGGCCGGCGACCTCGATGCCTGTCATCCTCACCTCACGCTCCACGGCGTCCATTCCCCCTCGCCCGGAACATCGCGGCGCCAACCTCAATCCAAGGAGACTGTCATGTTCGAAGCCGCTGAATTGGGCCAATCGCTATCGGTCAAGGAATACGAGGCGTCGTTGCCGAAGCTCCGGGCGAATTTGCTGCAAGCGCAACTCGAGCTGCGCGAACGGAAGTTTCCCGTGATCGTGTGCGTGTCGGGCGCCGACGGCGCGGGCAAGGGCGAACTGGTGCAGCGGCTGAACGAATGGCTCGATCCCCGAGGCGTGGAAACCCACGCCTTCTGGGGCGCGACCGACGAGGAGCGCGAGCGGCCGCGGTACTGGCGGTTCTGGCGCACCCTGCCCGCCCGGGGCCGGATCGGCATTCTCTTCGGCTCCTGGTACACGGAGCCGATCGTGCGGCGCGCGCTGCGCAAACTGAAGCGGAGCGCGTTCGACACCGAACTCGAGCACATCGTCGCCTTCGAGCAGATGCTCGCGGACGACGGCGCGCTGTTCGTAAAATTTTGGCTGCATCTGTCGAAGCGCGAACAGAAGAAACGCTTGAAGAAACTCGAGAAGGCCGGCCGGCTCGGTCCGGACGATTGGAAGCACTTCAAACACTTCGAGGAATTCGCCGAGGTCTCCGAACGTGCGCTGCGCCAGACCAACACGGGCGCGGCGCCGTGGCATCTCATCGAAGCGACCGACCGGCGTTACCGTGAGCTCACGGCCGGCGAGATCCTGCTGAAGTCGCTCCGCGCGCGGCTCGCGCAACCCGCACCCGCCACGGCGGCGAAGTCCACGGCCGAAAAACCTGCGACCGGGTTGGCCAGCCGGCGCGCCCACGTCGTGTCGGTGCTCGATCGCGTCGACCTGAAGCAGAAGCTCTCCCGTCCCGATTACGAAGCCCTCCTCGATGCGCAGCAGGCGAAGCTTGGCCGGCTCGCCTGGGCTGCGCAGCGCCAGGGCATCTCCTCGGTGCTGCTGTTCGAAGGCTGGGACGCCGCCGGCAAGGGCAGCGCGATCCGACGCGTCACGCAGGCGATGGATCCCCGCCTCTACCGCGTCGTCGGCATCGCCGCGCCGAACGACGAGGAGCGCGCGCACCACTATCTCTGGCGTTTTTGGCGCCAGCTGCCGGGGGCGGGCTTCACGACGCTTTTCGACCGCTCCTGGTATGGCCGCGTACTCGTGGAACGCGTCGAGGGATTTGCCTCCCCCGCCGAATGGGGACGCGCGTATCAGGAAATCAACGCGTTCGAGGAACAGCTCACGGACCACGGCATGCTGCTCAACAAATTCTGGATTCACCTGAGCCCGCAGGAGCAGCTGCGCCGTTTCCACGAGCGGCAGACGGTCGCCTACAAGCGGCACAAGATCACGGACGAGGACTGGCGGAACCGCGAGAAGTGGGACGACTACAAGATCGCGGTGAACGACATGATCGCCAACTGCAGCACGGAGTACGCTCCGTGGACGCTGGTGGCAGGCAACGACAAGAAGTTCGCGCGCATCCAGATCCTCAAAACCATCACCGAGCGGCTCGAAGCGGCGCTGTAGCCCGGCGTGCTCCTCCGTAACGGAAAGCGGAACGTGGAGCCGCGACGCCCTCGTCGCGGTGCTTGGGTTGGGACGAGCCCATCGAGGCAATCGCGGCGGCGAGGGGACTCGCCGCCCTACCCGCCGATCATGGAGTCCGGTCCCACGAGTTCCTGCAGCCGCGCGCATACCGCGGCGTTCCCCGCCACGTAGAAGATGCGGCGCATCCCGAGGTCGAACTGCTGCAGGGGAAACTGCTCGCCGTTGAGAAACCGTACCTCGCCACCGCCGCCCAGGCAGAGCGCTACCGCGGCAGCGATGTCCCAGATCCGGACGTTGTGATCCACGGTACCGCCAAGAATTCCGACCGCGACATACGCCAGGTGCAGCGTGCTGCTGCCGAGTCCGCGAATCTTGAAATTGCGCACCAGTTCAGCCGCTTCGTTGGCGTGCTTCTTGTCGTAGGGACTGTGAAAGCCGAGCAGCATCTCCAACCCGGGCGCGTCGGGCCGCACTCGAGCCGGCTTGTCGCCGTCGAAAACGCCGAGCCCCGGCCCGCCGCGGATCAGCTTCCGCCGCGCAAGGTCGTAGACCACGCCGTAGGTCGGGCGACCTTCCTCGAGCAGGCCCACCGAGATCGCGCAATGCGCGATGCCCATCGCGTAATTGTTCGTGCCGTCGATCGGATCGAGCACCCACGAGAACCTCGCGCGGCGCGGGATCGGGCCGCCGGTGTGCGCGAGCTCTTCGCTGAAATAGTCGTCAGTGGGGAATTGGCGGCGCAGTTCGGCGACGATGTTCTCCGAGATCGCCAGATCGACGGCCGTCACTCGACTGCCGTCCGCCTTCCACTGGCTTTGGCAACGGCCGAACTCCCGGTGAAACAGCTCCGTCTGGGCCAGCACGGCCTGTTGGGCGGCTTCGATGCGAGCGGCGAGTTCCGGCGATGGCGACATAGGCATCGATCAATGGACCGGAAGTTTTGGGAATGACCAATCCAAAACATGCGGCGATTGGCACGGGCGTCTCGCCCGAGCGCACGCGACCGGAGGCAGGTCGTAGGGCCGGTGTTCACCGCCGGCCGCGGCTGCCGGCGAGCGGCAGCCCTACATGCCGGGAAGCCGTGCCGGCCCGCCAGAACTGCGGATGCAATGCCACTTCGCTCACTCGTAGTCGTAAAGCTTGGGATCCCGGATCGGCGCCGCGCGCCTCGCACGGAAACGATGCTTCGGCTCCTTCGGATCAGCCGGCGCCGGCCCTTCGCCGCCCATCCCGCCATACGGCTCGTCCGGATCCGGCATGCTGCACGGCGGTTCGCCGCCGAGTTCCTCCTCGAGCGAATCCGGGTCGGCCCCCTCCTCCAGTTTGCGCACGACCTCTTCCATTTCGCCGTCAATCTTTTCGCCGGTGAGTTCGGACATCCGTCGCATCATCCGCGCCATCGCCCGCGGATCGTTCTCGTCCACGTTGGCGAACTCCCGCTCCATCGCGCCCATGGCCGCTTCCATCCGTGCATCTTCGGCGCTGTCGGTTCCCGTCCCGGCGGGCGAAGCGGGATTAGCCGGCTGGTCGGATTCCTTCTTCTTCCCCGTCACCGCGAACGGCGACACGAGCTTGGTCATCCGATACCGGGGATTGTCCGGGCACTTGGGGATCTGTTGTCCCTGGGCCAGCGTCTTCGCGTAGAACTGGTAGATCGTGTGATTGTCCGGGCAGTAATACTCGTAGATGGGCATGATCAAACCGGGCAGTTAGCGAGGCGGCGGGCGCTTGGCAAGCTGATGGCCGTGCTGGACGACCGCATCACCGCCGCGGCGGTTCAGGTGGTCGAGCACGGCGGCGAGTCGGCGCCGTTTTTCCTCATTTTGGGCAAACATTTCCAGCTGCACCGGCGTGTCCTCTACGCCCGAAAAGCGGACGCTCACCAGTCGCAGCGGCCGCTTCTTCGTCCACGCTTGCCGCAGCAACGGCGTGACCAGCGGATAAAACGGCGCCTCGAGGTCGGTGCCGGCGCTCAGGCTGCGGCCATGCGATTCCTGACTGAAATCCGGATACCGCACCTTCACCGTCATCGTGCGCACGCGCTTCCCGTCCTCGCGAATCTTGGGCAGCAGTTCGTCGATCATCCGCTTCACGACTCGCTCGATTTCCGCGAACGACGCGATGTCTTCGTCGAAGGTCTCCTGCTGCGAGTAGCTCTTCGCATCCTCGTGCTCCGTCTCCACCGGCCGATCGTCGATGCCGAGCGCGCCATCGCGCATCTCCCGCCAGCCGTCGCCGAAGATGGCTTCCAGTTCCGCCTCGCCGCGGGCGAGCAGATCACGCACGAGCTTGATGCCATGCCGGCCGACCAACCGTTCCTCGGTCTTCGGGCCGACGCCCGGGAGCTTGCCAATCGGCAGCGGCGCGAGGAACTCGGCCTCCGTGCCCGACGGCACGACGACGAAGCCCTTTGGTTTCCGCAGCTTCGAGGCGATCTGCGCGACCAGCTTGTTCACCGCGAGGCCGAATGAAGCCGTGATCTGCAGCTGTTGTTCGATTTTGTGCTGCAATCCGTGCACGGCCTGTTCGATCTCCGCGGATGTTTTGAATCCGCACGGGCCGAGATCGAGGTAGCCTTCATCGATCGAGTTCCGCTGCACGAGTGGCGTCAGGGTTTCGCAGAGTTCAAACATCTGCCGCGACACCCGGCTGTAGAGTCCGCCGGTGTGTGGCAACATGATGAGGTCGGGGCAGACCTTGAGCGCGCGGGTGGTCGGCATCGGGGTGTAGACGCCGCAGGCCCGCGCTTCGTAGCTCGCGGATGAAATGATCCCGCGCTCGCGTCCGCCCACGGCGCACTTGGTCCCTCGCAGCTCGGGTTTGAGCGCGAGCTCGCACGACACGAAAAACGCGTCGGCATCGAGGTGGACGATCGTGGGCAGAATCACGGCGGGATTCTCGCCAACGGTTCGGCAAAAGCGGAGCGAATTCCGCGCTCGGCGACTGGGGGAGCGCGTTGGGCTCGACGTAGGCGCCGAGCGAAGTCGCGCGGATCGGTTCTTGTAGCCGGGCTCGTTGAGCCCGGCCTTGCACCGCGACACATGAAAACGCCGGGGTCAGCGACCCCGGCTACAACGAACAAATTTCCGGACAATCTGCAGCAGCCTTTCGGCCCGCCCGGCGGTCGGACCCTACCTTTCCGGATTCCGGCTAGATCCGGAAATGTTCCAGGGCGTGCTTTTCGTGAAGCAGTTCCACGAGCTTCTCGGCTTTGACCACGGCCGACACGATCACGATCTTGTCGCCATCGCACACGGCCAGGCACACGCGCTGTGGACCGAAGTGCGCTGCTTTCGCGGGCGCGTAGATGAGCACGGTTTCGTCGGGATTCGTCACGCCGACGATCCGCATCCAGTCGCGGCGAGTCATCAGCTTGTCGACGGCCAGCACCATCTCGGCGCGGTGCGCGGGTTCGATCCGGCCTGAGAGGTGGTAGACGCCCACGCTCGCGGCGCGCACCGCGTCGAGCGCGCGGTGCGCCTCGGGCGGGACGTCGTGGATCAGCCCGACGATGCCCCGGGCGAGCGTGAGTGTTCCCGGACCGGCGTCGATCTGCACCTGCGGTTGCGCCCGGGTGTGCATCGCCGAGAAAAGTTCCCGCCGCATCGCAGCCGCATCGCGGCTCAGCGTGAAGACGTTCACGATTCCGATCGCCACGATCAGCGCGCACGCGCCGAGGACGATGGCCAGCCACCGCCAGACGCTCCAGCGGCGGGCTGGTTGGGGAGAAGATTCGGTGGCTTGCATGACAGAGCGGCGCGCGCTGATGGTTTACGATGGGTCAAGACCGCTTCGCGTCGGACTTCATCCGCAGCTGCGCGAGCGGCTCGATGTGCAGGCCCTTGCCGAGTGCCACGAGCTGCTCGGGCTTGATGTTGCCAACGATGTTGACCACCACTGCCTGGTCCTGGCGGGTGTCGAGCACGGTGACGACCAGTCCGTCGACGCTCTCGTCCGCGGCCATTTTTACGTAGATGGCCACGTCGTCGGCGTCCTTTTCCCCCTGCTGCTGCACGGTGACGATCTGCATCCAGCCCTGCTTTTCGAGTTCACGACGCAGACCTTGGACGCGATCGGTGGTATCGGCGCGCGTGGTGTCGTTGTAGCCGACGACGTTGACGCGCACGCGTTTCAAATCGCGGATCAGCTTGGCGAGCTCGGGCTCATCTTTGTCGACGAAGGCGGCGGCGAACTTCAAGAGCGGCGCGTGTAGATTGACCTCGACGTATTGGCAGCCGTCGGCGGGTTTGAACTGGCCGAGGTCGACATAGCCGGCTTCGCCGGCATGGACCGTGAGGGCGGTGACCGCGAGTGCGGTCGTGGCCAGGGCGTGGCGGAGGAAACGATTCATGAGATAGGGAGGTTGAGTTGGGATTCGGGTGAATGGCGGACGAACTCAACACACCCGGGCCCGCCGGAAAGTTGCTGGTTTCTCGTTTCCGTGCATCGCGCTTGCCCGACTCCGGCGGGAAACCTTGGCGGGGTGACACGGGGATCCGCGCCCGTGGATCTGCAGGGCAATGACCCGCGTCATTTACTCCCCGAGTCGCGGTTTCGGCGTTGCGCGCGTCCGGTCCGGCCTACAGCGTCGCGCCTTTATGGGACGTCAATGGCTCCACGCAAAACGCGCCATCGTGAACCTCAAAAAGGGGCAGATGGTCGGCAAGATCGTCAAGGAACTCACCGTGGCCGCGAAGCTCGGCGGCGGCGATCCTGCCGGGAACCCGCGATTGTTCGCCGCCGTGGAAAAAGCCCGCAAAGCCAGTGTCACCCGCGACGTGATCGAGCGTGCGATCGCCAAAGGCTCCGGTACCGGCAGCGACAAGAGCGCCATGGACCACATCGTGTTCGAGGGCTACGCGCCGCACAAGGTGCCGGTCATCGTCGAAGTCTATACCGACAACGTGCAGCGCACGACGCCGGAGATTCGCGTCCTGTTCAAGAAGGGCGTCCTAGGCACGACCGGCAGCAACAAGTTTCTGTTCGACCACGTCGGCCTCGTCGAGGCGCACACGGGCGACGCCGCCGCGGATCTCGAGGCTGCTGCGATCGAGGCCGGCGCCAACGATTTCGAGCCGCTGACCCACCAGCAGAACGACGACATTCCCGAAGGTCGCGTCGGCGCACGTTTCGTGACCGAGCGCACCGCCGTCCATGCCGTTTCGACCTGGCTGGCGCAGCACGGCTGGTCGGTGGTCACGAGTGAAATCGGTTATCTCGCGAAGACCTTTCCCGAACTCGATGATGCCGCGCGCGCCGAGGTCGGCGAGTTCTTGCAGGCGCTCGAGGATCACGACGACGTCCAGCGCGTCTGGGCCGCGGTGAAGTAGCGCCGCGCCTTTTCTTCTCCCCCCGGGGCGTGACGCCCAACCGCTGTCCAGCGAAACTTTGTAAACCTGTTACACGGTTTCGTTAGACTCCGCGACCCGCCGACGGGAATCGACGGTTCTTCAGGCCCGCGTCCTAAAGGCCTGAAACTCGGCGGCGTCCACTCGATCAGGACGCGCCGCGGGAACTAGTGTCGCCGGCCAGCGCTCTAAGCGGCGACATGAAACGGCTTTCCCCAAAACAACAGACGTTCACGCTTCTTTTCGCGGCGCTCAGTCTCACCGCCGGCTGTGCCGGACCTACCAACAACACGCAGCGGGGCGCGGCAGGTGGTGCCGTCTTGGGCGGCCTCGCCGGCGCCATCATCGGCAACAACCGCGGTAGCGGCAACGCGGCGAGCGGCGCGGCCATCGGCGCCGCTGCCGGCGCGATTGCAGGCGGCGCCATCGGGCATTCGAAGGACAAACGCGAAGCGCAGGCGGCGAGCGGCTATCCCTCGGCCAGCAACACGTCGTCCGTGACGAACATCACCGTGACGGGCGCGCCGCCGATGCCGCCGGCTTCCATCGTCGAGAACCAGCCCCCGCGACCAAACGCCTCGGCTGTGTGGGTGCCTGGCTACTGGTCGTATGAAAACGGGATGAGCTATGTGTGGGTGCCCGGCCGCTGGGAAATTCCGCCGCCCGGTACGAACACATTCCAGCCGCCCTATTGGATGCAACAGGGCAACGGCAACGTCTACGTCCGCGGCTCCTGGCGCTGAGCCCGCGCTCCTCACCCATCGCTCCGCGCGTCGCGCCCCCCCCACTCGTCCGCTCCGCTTTCGACCAATCAGGTGTTACATGTGTAACACCTGATTGGTCGACCAGCAGCGAACGTTACCGAACCGCGAGCGATCGGGCCGCCGGTAGACGACCGATGGCGCGTTGCCGGTGTAGCATGAACATCGGTCGAGTGCGTGGCACGGGGCGGTCAAACCGGCGCCGGGAAGATTAAACCTAGCGCTCCGCGTCGTTCCGGCCGCGGCCACCGCCGCCATTGCCGCCACGAGAACCGCTCTGACCGCGATCGCCACCGGAATTGTCAGCCCGGGCCGCCGGCGGCGGAGCCGAACGCTCGATGCGCGGCGCCGGCGCCGCCATGCGTGCGGCGGGCGGCGGACTGCTCCGCATCTGCGGAGCAGCGGACGGCGGTGCGCTGCGCATCTGCGGCGGCGCAGCCTGAACCCGCGCGACCGGCGGTGGCGGCTGCATCCGCGGTGGCTGAGCGGCCGGTGCGGGCCGGTGACCACTTCGCGCGAAATCCTGACGCGGCGGCTGATTCGGAACAGCAGGCGCAGCCGCGGGAGCCGGGCGCTGCATCGCTGGCGGCGGACGGTGCAGCTGCGGCGGCGTGCGCACCACGTCAGGACGAGACGGTCCGCCTGCGGGTCGAGCATCGTTGTCGCGCGGACGCTCGCGGCGCTGGTTGTCGATACTACGGTTTTCTGGCGAACGCGGGCCACGGGTCGCGGCTGCGTCTCCCCACCCCTGCCGCCACGGTCCGCCGCGGCGCGCCGTCGGGGTCTCCGCGACTCGCTCGGCCTGCGACGTCGGCTGCGGCTGCGACGGCTGACGAGCAACCTCGGGTGTGCGGTCCGGACGTGGCCGCTCACGGCCAAACCGCTCGCGACCGGGCCGACCCTCGTCCGAGCGGCCCGGCGTCGGGCGCAAATGATCCGGGCGGTCGATCCGCTCCGGTCGCGGGCCCTTGAAGTCACGATCGCGACGGGGCGCACCAGCGATCGGTGTCGGATGCGGAATATTCCGATGTCCGGGATCGAAGTGTCGCCGATGAGGCGGCGGTACCCGGCCCGGGTTGGGCCGCCACGGTTCCCAGCCGGACCGGCTTACATACCCGGACCGCCCGGGAAACCGCGGATTGCGCCAATCGTGGCGATAATGATCGGGCCAATGCGCGTGCCGGTGGTGATCGATCCAGATCCGGCGCGTATGCCAGTCGCAATCATACGCCAGCCATGAACCGACGCCGAAACCGATGCCAAACGTGATCCACGGATCCGGTTCAAAATACATCGGCTGCTCGATGTAGACGATCTGTGGATCGTAGCGCGGGACATAGATCACATCCTGCCGCGCCGGAATGATCCGAATCGCGCCGTCTTCCACGACCACCTGTTGCTGCTCGGTGTCGACCAGAATCCCCGCAGCGCGCGCCCGCGAGCGATCGCGCTGGATGGCCGCCATCACTTCCTCCGGCTGATCAAGATACGCCTCACCCAATCGCTGGGTCCAGCTGAGGTTTTCGTCCATCCACTGCACGACGTCCGGATAGTGGGCGAGCCCCTTCACGCTGGTGTCCCACGGCTGTGCATCGATTTCGCTGCGGTCGGCATCCGTCGCGAGATAGCGGGCCGCGAGCACCACGTCCGAACTCACCGTCGATGCGGGAAGAATCAAGGCGACGAGCGCGTCCGGATACAACGCGATGGGCGCGACCAGTTCATCCAGCGAACCGGGCTGGCTGGGCGGTGGCGCCACCACGACCGGCACCGGCGCTTCGGCCGACGCCGGTGAAACGCCCACGCAGCCTGACGTGACGACAACGCACACGCCGGAGAGGAGGCACAGGAGGGTTTTCATGCGAGGGTAAGACGCCGCCACAACAGGCCGGTGACAGCGGGTCGAGCGACATTGTGCCACGTCGCGACGCGGACTTGACGCGAGAGCGGACGCGGCGCCCGCGCCAAGTGCGACCACGGTGGAACGCCCTCGCGCACGGACGCGTTCGAGATGCAGCGTGTTGCGGACAACGCGCTCCACCTGCCGAGGAGCAGGATGAGGCAACTACTCTTCGCGGTGGGCCAGCCAGAGAATCGTGACGAGCGTGGCGAAGATCAGAGTCGGACCGACCACCCAGATTGGGTGGGTCGGCATGTTCCAGTGGGGCATTGCCCACCAGACGACTCCGCACTTGACCGTAATCAGCGCCCAGACGATCGCCATGAACCAGCGTGCGCGCTTGGGGTATTGCGCCTGATGGAAGTGACCGGGGAGGTTCACGCGCGCACCCTACTCCGGTGCGGTGAGGACGACTGTGCGTTCCTTGGCCAAGGCGACGCTTGGTTTGCTCCGACGCGACAGCGCGGCGTTCCGGGTCGGAGTGTGCGGCCGAGGGCGGCCGCGCTCCCACGCCCGGCGTCGGCGCGCGAGTCATGTGGATCGCTGGGGACGCGACGCCCTCGTCGCGTTAACGAATCGATCGCATCGCGAAATGCCGCGACGAGGGCGTCGCGGCCCCAGGTTGCAGCGCAAGCGATCAGTTGCAGCCGGGATCGCTGACGCCGGCCGAGGAACCGCGGCCGCACCATCCGGGCTCGAGGAGCCCGGCTACAATCTGCGTCTCCATCCAGCTCGCGCCCTACCCGCCCGTCTTTCCCGCCGCACGCCACCGGCGCAGCGCGGCGCCGGTGAGCGATGGTGCCTTGAGCTCGATCTCCGTCCGCGGTCCGGCAAACACGACGTCCCCGCCCGCGCGGCCGCCGCCCGGCCCGAGATCGATGATCCAGTCCGCAAGGTTGATCACGTCGAGGTTGTGTTCGATCACGATCACCGTGTTGCCGGCGTCGCGGAGTTTAAACAGCAGGTCCATCAGCTTCTGAATGTCGACCCAGTGCAGTCCGGTCGTCGGCTCATCGAGGATGTAGAGCGTATGGCCTTGCTGCCGTTTGCTCAGCTCGAGCGAGAGCTTGATGCGCTGCGCCTCGCCACCCGACAGCGTCGTCGCCGACTGGCCGAGCGTCAGATAGCCAAGACCGACGGCATCGAGCGTCGTGAGCTTGTCCATCACCCGCGGGATGTTGCGGAAGAGCGACATCGCCTCGCGCACGGTGAGGTCGAGCACGTCGGCGATCGACTTGCCGTGAAACAGCACCTCGAGCGTCTCGCGGTTGAACCGCCGGCCGCCGCAGCTCGGACACGGAGCGTAGGCGTCGGCAAGGAACTGCATGTCGAGCTTGATCACGCCATCGCCCTGACAGCGCTCACAGCGGCCGCCACGCACATTGAACGAGAACCGGCTCGCCTTGTAGCCGCGAATCTTCGCCAGCGGCATCTGCGCGAACAGGTCCCGCAACAGTCCGAGCAGGTCGACATACGTCGCCGGGTTCGAACGCGGGCTGCGTCCGATCGGCTCCTGGTCGACCCGCACGAGCTTTTCGAAGAAATCGAGATTCTCGATCGCACGATGCTTGCCGGGAAGTGTCTTCGCGCCGTTCAGCTTTCTCGCCGCCGCGGCGGCGAGAATATCGTTCACGAGCGTGCTCTTGCCCGAGCCGCTTACGCCGGTCACGCAGGTCAGCAACCCGACCGGGAAACGCGCGTCGATGCCGCGCAGGTTGTTCTCGCGCGCCTCCCGCACCGTCAGCCATGCACCGTCCGGCTGCTTGGTGGCGGCATCCTTCGTCACGCCCATCGTGCGGGCGAGATACGGGCCGGTGCGCGAGACCTTCGCGGAGAGTTTCATGCAGTCGGCCGGCGAGCCTTGGAACAGCACCCGGCCGCCCTCCACGCCGGCCTCAGGGCCGAGCTCGATCAACTCGTCCGCGAGCCGCATCGTCTCCTCATCGTGCTCGACCACGATCACCGTGTTGCCGCGGTCGCGCAGCGCCACGAGCGTATCGAGGAGCTTCTGGTTGTCGTGTGGATGCAGCCCGATGCTCGGCTCGTCCAGGACGTAGATCACGCCCATCAGCCCCATGCCGAGCTGGGTCGCGAGCCGCACGCGCTGTGCTTCGCCGCCCGAGAGCGTGGCGTAGTCGCGGTCGAGCGTCAGATAACCCAGCCCGGTCTCAGCCAGAAAATGCAGCCGCTGCTCGATGCCCGTGACCACCTCGCGCACCGCGTCGTTGTCGCCGTACGTCGCGACCGCGCGGCGCGCGAACTCGTGCGCCGCCTCGATATCGAGGCGGCGCGCGAACTCGTGCGCCGCCTCGATATCGAGCGCGTTGAATTCGGGAAACGAGAGTGGGGAGGTCGTGGCACGGGCGTCTCGTCCGTGATCGTCAGATGCAGATCCAGAGTCCACGGGCGGGACGCCCGTGCCACTCGGAGCAGGTTCACTCCCGAGGTTCAGCCGCACGGCTCCGCTGCGCGCGTTCAGCCGCGTGCCGTGGCATTCGGGACACTCACCCGCCACCATAAACGTCGTCAGCCGTGCCCGGAACCCTTCGCTGTCGGTGTGCCGCCAGCTTTCCTCCAGGTCCGCGATCACGCCGGCGAACGGCATGGTCTTCGGTTCCCGCATCCGGCGCAGCTTGAAGGCGAACTGCCGCTCGCCCGCCCCGTGCAGGACTGCGCGCCGCGTCTCTTCCGACAGTGAGCGCCACGGCACGTCCGGGTCGAACGGCAGTTGCTCGGCGAGCTGCTTCAGCAACGCGTTGTGTTTGATGATGAGATTTTTTCCCCCGATCCGCCACGGTTTGATCGCACCTTCGCGGACGCTCTTCTCCGGATCGGGCACGATCAGTTCGGGGACGAAACGCATCTTTCGGCCGAGGCCGCCGCACGTCGGGCAGGCGCCTTCGCTGTGGTTGAACGAAAAGTGCTTCGGCGTCAGCCGCTCGAACACGTCGCCACAGACCTCGCAGGCGAGCGACTGGCTGAGGGGAATCTCCCGCCACTCCGCCGGCGCCGACGCCGATGTTGTAGCCGGGCTCGCCGAGCCCGGGCCGGGGTCAACGACCCCGGCTACACTGGCCACGCGGCCGGCCGCTTGTTTCTGGGCGAGCACGATCGCACGGTCCTTGCCCTCGCGAAACGCCAGCTCGAGCGAATCCGCCAGCCGGCTCCGCTGGTCGGCATTCGCGACCAGCCGGTCGATCACGAGGTCGACCGTGATCAACTTCGCGCCGGCGTTCGCGGGAATCAGCTTCGGTTCATCCAGATTGCGCACCTCGCCGTCGAGTCGCACGCGCTGAAACCCCCGCTGCCGCAGCCGCGGCAATTCCTCGCGCAACACGCTGGCCTTCGCCTGCATCGCGGGCGCGAGCAGCATGATCCGCTCGCCGGCGCATTCCGTCAACACGCGCTGCACATTGCCGTCGAGCGAGCGCTGCACGACGCGGCCACCGTCTTTCGGGCACCGCTGTTCGCCGCACAGCGCCCACAGCAGTTGGGCATAATCCGCCAGCTCGGTCGCCGTGGCGATGGTGCTGCGCGGCCCGCCCGATCCGGTCCGCTGCTCAATGGCCAGCACCGGCGAAAGCCCGTGGATGAAGTCCACGTCCGGCCGGCGCAGCTGCTCCAGCACCTGTCGCGCCTGCGTCGACAGGCTCTCCATGTACTTCCGGTAGCCCTCCGCGTAGAGCGTGTCGAAGGCCAGCGACGACTTGCCCGAGCCGCTGGGACCGGTGATCACCACGAGTTTACCGCGCGGGATCCGCAATTCGAGGTTCTTGAGGTATGCTCCCGCGCTCCTTTGACGTGGATATGGGTGGCGGCGTGCATTCTCGAAAACGGGCACCTTAGCGGAAAGTCGTTGCGGTCAAAGAGAGAAGTGAAATTTCCGGCCGGCCAAGCCGGGAACTCCCGCCAACTTGGTTCTTGAATCGCATCACCCAGCTGCGTTTTCTCCGCGTGTCATATCCCTGTCATACCCCGGTGACGCCCTCGGCGAAACCCGGACCTCTCCTCCCCAACTACCCCACCCGCCGGCCCGCCGCGGCGGCTCCTCAGTTGTAGCCCCACCGATCCTCATGAACGACCGACCAGACCGTGTAGTTCCTCGTTTGGCGCATCTGATTGCGCTGGCGATCGCCGCCGCGACACTTCTCTCGCCGAGCGTGTCCGCGCTCCAGTTCACCTCCGGCAAACTGACCGGTAGCTTCGATTCCACCTTCTCGGTGGGCGGACTCTATCGGTTGAACGACCCTGATCCCATGTTCTACGGGATCACCAACAGCTTCAATGGCGTCCGCGGCCAGCAGAACTCGGTCAACGCCGACGACGGCAATTTGAATTACGGCCAAGGCTGGGCCTCGTTCCTCGCCAAAGGCTCGCATGATCTCGAACTGCGCTACGAAAACTTCGGCGCGTTCATCCGCGGTTACTATTTCACCGACGGCAAGACCGACAAGACGCTGCGCACGCCGTTGTCCGGGGACGCGCGTGAACGCGTCGAACAGGGCGCCGAGCTGCTCGACGCCTACGTCGTGGCGAAGTTCACCTTGTTCACCGACACGCCGGTGGACGTGCGTCTGGGCCGCCAGGTGCTGAGCCTCGGTGAGAGCACGTTCATTCCGAACGGCATCAACGTCGTAAATCCGGTCGACCTCTCGAAGCTGCGCGCGCCGGGCTCGGAGCTGAAGGAAGCCTTCCTGCCGGTGAACATGCTCAAGGCCTCGATCGGCGTCACCGAAAACCTCACGATCGAGCCGTTCTGGCTGCTGGAGTTCCGGCGCAATGAGCTCGAGCCGGCGGGCACGCTTTTTTCCACGAACGACATCGCCGGCCGCGGCGGCAACAAGGTGCTGCTCGGCTTCGGCGGATTGCCGGACTCCGGCACGACGGGCGCGATTCCCCGTACGGATGACCGCCGCCCGCAGGACATTCACCAGTACGGCGTCGCGGTGCGCACCATGGTGCCGGCGCTCAACGACACCGAGTTCGGCTTCTACTTCGCCAATTACCGCAGCCGTTCGCCGGTGATCAGCGCGCGCACGCCGACGCGGGGCATCAGCTCGGCCTTTGTGGTGTCGACGGCCAGCGGCCTCGCGCAGCAGCAGCTCGCGCCCGCGATGGTGGCGGCCGGTTACCCGGCGGCCGGTGTGCCGTCCGCGCTCACCACGCTGATCGGCGCCGCGCTGACCAACGTGCCCGGGGCCGCGCTCCCCGCGACCCTGCGGCCCTTCTACCCCGCCGCCCAGACGATCGCCGCCGGCGCCGGCAAGCTCGGGCTGCTCGATGCCGCCGCCACCGCGCGCTACTTCATCGAATATCCCGACGAGATCTCGATGCTCGGCGCGAGCTTCAACACCAGCGTCGGCAACACCGGCATCTCGTGGCAGGGCGAGGTCTCGTTCAAGAACGACGTGCCGCTGCAGGTCGACGACGTCGAACTGCTCTTCGCCGCGTTGTCCGTGCTGAATCCGTTGTTCGCTCCGCCGAACAACCAGATGGGTAACTTCCTCGGCCAATACAACCGCGAGATCCCCGGCTATCGCCGGCACAAGGTCTGGACCGCGCAAACGACCGTCACGAAGGTCTTCGGCCCCATGCTCGGCGCGCAACAGCTCAGCCTCGTCGCCGAGGTCGGCGGCGTGCAGGTCAATCTGCCCAGCAAGACGACGCTGCGCTACGACGGCCCGGGCACGTTCACCTCGGGCGACTGGCTCGCGATGGCCCGCACCGGCAACACGCAATACGGCTATACGCCGGGCAAGGCCTTCGCGGATAAATTCTCGTGGGGTTACCAGGTGTTCGCGCGGCTCGACTACACGAACCTGTTCGCCGGCGTGAACATGTCGCCCGCGATCGGCTTCACGCACGACGTCCGCGGCAACACGCCCCTGCCGCTCGGCAACTTCATCGAGGACCGCAAGAGCGTGAACCTCTCCGCGGAGTTCACCTACCAGAACCGCTGGGCCTTTGAGCTGCGCTACGTGAATTACTTCGACGGCGGCCGCTATAATCTCCTGCAGGACCGCGATTTTGTCGCGACCACGCTGAAATACTCCTTCTGACGCCCTCCAGCGCTCCCTTCCTATCATGAAAAACTCTGTTCTCTTTTCTGCCTGGCTGCTTGGAACCGCCGCGCTGGCGTCCGCCGCCATCACCTCGGAGCAGGCTGCCCGACTCGGCCAGGATCTCACGCCGGTCGGCGCCGAGCGCGCCGGCAACGCCGCGGGGACCATCCCTGAGTGGACCGGCGGCATTACCACGCCGCCCGCCGGCTATACGGTCGGCATGCATCACCCGGATCCGTTCGCGCAGGATCAGCCGTTGTTCACCGTCACCGCGGCCAACATCGCGGAGCACGAGGGCCAGCTCGCTGCCGGGCACATCGCGCTGATGCGGGCCTATCCCACCTACAAGATGGTGGTCTATCCGTCGCACCGCAGCTTTTCGAATCCGCAGTCCGTCTACGACGCCACGAAGGAGTTCGCCACGACCGCCAAGCTGAACGCCGACGGCAACGCCTTCTCCGGCGCGCTCCGCGGCGTGCCGTTCCCGATCCCGGCCGACGCTCGCGAGGTGATCTGGAACCATCTGACGCATTATCGCGGGCTGGCCGCGATGCGGCCGATCGCACAGGCGGCGCCGCTGCCGAACGGCAGCTACACCCTCGTGCAGTTCGAGGACGAGTTCCTGTTCAACTACAACCGGCCCGACCTCACCCTGAAGGAACTCGAGGAGAGCAACACGCTGTTCTACTTCAAGCAGACCGTGCTCGCGCCGCCGCGGCTCGCCGGCACGATCCTGCTGGTGCACGAGACCCTCGACCAGGTGAAGGAGAAGCGCCGCGCCTGGGTCTACAACGCCGGCCGCCGTCGCGTCACGCGCGCGCCGGACGTCGCCTACGACAACCCCGGCACCGCCGCCGACGGCCAGCGCACGAGCGATCAGCTCGACATGTATAACGGCGCGATGGATCGCTACGACTGGAAGCTCGTCGGGAAAAAGGAGATGTTGATGCCCTACAACTCCTACAAGCTGCACAGCGACCAGGTAAAGTATAAGGACATTCTCACCCCGAAGCACATCAACCAGGACCTCGCCCGCTACGAGCTGCATCGCGTCTGGGTCGTCGACGCCACGTTGAAACCCGGCACGAATCACCTCTACGCCCGCCGCACGTTCTACGTCGATGAGGACAGCTGGCAGATTCTCGCCGTCGACCAATACGACTCGCGCGGCCAGATGTGGCGCGTATCCGAGGCTCACTGCATCAACTATTACGACGTACCCTGCTTCTGGAGCACGTTGGAGGTGCACACCGACCTGCAGTCCGGCCGCTATCTCGCGCTCGGCTTGGACAACGAAGGCCGGATGTATGACTACAGTTTGAAACGGACACCTGCGGACTACACCCCGGATTCGCTTCGTCGCGAAGGAATCCGGTAATCACACGAGGGCCGGTCTCCGGACCGGCCCTCCCCGTCTTCTGCCATGCTGACGCGAGGTCCTTCATTTTCGCTCGGGCGTGCGCTGCCGCGGGCCGGCGGTTTGCTTCGGGCGCTGGGCGGAATGCTCGTGACAATGCTATGGCTCACCGGCCTGGTACCGTCCGCGTTCGCTCAACGCGCCCCGCGCATTCTCCTCCTGGATGCCGCGCTGGCGGACGGCCACATCGTCGCCGTGGGCGAAAGCGGATCGATTCTGCGTTCCGCTGATTCCGGCCAATCGTGGATCACCGCGTCGTCCGGCGCGCGCGCCACGCTGACGGGCATCAGCTTCGCGCCTGAGTCCGGACTCGGCTGGGCCGTCGGTCATGACGCGCTGATCTTGCACACGACCGACGCCGGGGTCTCCTGGGCCAAGCAATGGCAGGGCGAGGATCTTGAATCGTCGTTCCTCGACGTACTGGCGATCACGAACGAACACGTCATCGCGGTCGGCGCCTACGGGTTGTATCAGTTTACCCAAGATGGCGGCCGCACGTGGACGCAGCGGGCCGTGCTGGACGAGGACATGCACCTCAACCGGATTTCGCGCGGGCCGACCGGCACCCTCTATCTCGCCGGCGAGCGCGGCACGCTGCTCCGCTCGCGCGATCAGGGCGAGACGTGGGTGCGGATCGATTCGCCGTACGACGGCTCGTTCTACGGCATCCTTCCGCTCGGGCCGGAAACGCTGCTCGCCTACGGGTTGCGCGGCCGGGTCTTTCGCTCGACGGACGACGGCGAGACGTGGATCGGCGTACCGCTGCCGCAGCCAATGCTGCTCGCGACCGCCGTGAAATCCAGCTCCGGGCCCATCGTGCTCGCCGGCCAGGCCCGCGCGCATTTCGTCAGCCGCGATGACGGCGCAACGTTTTCTGCGTGGGACATCGAGCTGACCACAGCCGTGGCCGAACTCTTCACGTCGCCCGACGGCACGCTGTTCGCCTTCGGCGAGGCCGGCGTGAGCCGGCTGCCAGCCCCCTAACCCGCTCGCGTCTCGAATGACCGCTCTAGTTCACTCGTTTTCCGGTTGGGTGTTTCGACGCCGGTTCCCGCTGGTCTGCGTCTTCATCGCGATCACGGCAGTGATGTTCACCTACGCCCTGCGGCTCCGGGTCGACGCTAGCTTCAACAAGTCGCTGCCCTCCGACCATCCCTACATCCAGAATTTCATAAAATATCAGAGCGAGATCGGCGGCGCCAACCGCGCGATCATCGCCCTGATGGCGAAGGACGGAGACATCTTCACCCCGGAGTTCTTCGATCAGCTCCGACGCACTACGGACGAGGTGATGTTCCTGCCCGGTGTGGACCGGCCGCAGGTGCAGTCGCTGTTCACGCCGAACGTCCGCTACATCGAGGTGGTCGAGGACGGCTTCTCGGGCGGCAACGTCATTCCCGCCGATTTCTCTCCCACTCCGGAAAGCTTCGCTCGGGTGCGCGAAAACATCGTCAAATCGGGCAAGCTCGGCCAGCTGGTGGCCAACGATTTTTCCGGTGCGATCATCAGTGCGCAGATCATCGAGCAGGACCCGCGCACCGGCCGCACCATCGACTACACCCAGGTCGCCGACGCGCTGGAGGCGCTTCGCAGCCGCGTCGAGAGCGAGACCAATGGCGCGGTGCAGGTCCACATCATCGGCTTCGCCAAGGTCATTGGCGACGTCGCTGCCGGCGCGCGCGGCGTGCTGATCTTTTTCGGCGTCTCGATCGTGATCACCGCCCTGCTGGTGTGGAACTACGCCGGCCGCTGGAAGCTGGCCGCCGCGCCGATCGCCTGCTCGCTGGTGGCCGTGGTCTGGCAGTTGGGTTCGCTCACGGCCATGGGTTATGGCATCGACACGTTTTCGATCCTCGTTCCGTTCCTCGTGTTCGCGATTGGCGTAAGCCACGGCGTGCAGATGGTCGGCGCCTTCCGCACGCAGGTGTTCGAAGGCAGCAACAACAGCCGCGATGCCGCGCGCGCCGCCTTCGAACAGCTGCTGATGCCCGGAGGCGTGGCGCTGATCACCGACACGATCGGCTTCCTCACCATGCTGGTGATCAAGATCCCCACCATCCAGGAACTCGCCATCACCGCCAGCCTCGGCGTCGGCCTCATTCTCATCACCAACCTTTTCCTGCTGCCGATCATTCTCTCCTATCTGCGGCTGCCGTGGAAATACGGCGAGTGGGTCGCCAGCCGCCGCGCGCGTTGGGACCAGATGTGGGCCCGGCTCGCCCGCGAGATGAAACCGGCCCCGTCGATGATGATCATCATCGCGGCCTTCCTACTCGGTGGGCTCGCGTGGTGGAAGTCGGCGGAAATCCGGATCGGCGATACGCAGGCCGGTGTGCCGGAGCTGCGGCAGAACTCTCGCTACAATCAGGACACCCACACCATCACCTCCGAGTTCAGCATCGGCGTCGACATCCTTTCCGTGATCGTCCAGACGGTGCCCAACGGCTGCGTCGACTACGAGGTGGTCACGCTGATGGATGATTTCGAACGCCGGATTCGCACCCTGCCCGGCGTGCAATCGGTCATCTCGCTCGCCAGCGCCGCAAAGACGATCAACTCCGGCTACAGCGAGGGTTCGCTCAAATGGCGCATCCTGCCGCGCAACCCGCAAACGCTCGTCCAGGCAGTCTCCCCGATCGAAACCGCGACCGGCCTGCTCAATAGCGACGGCAGCGTCATGCCGATCATGATTTTTCTGACCGACCACAAGGCCGAGACGCTGCGGTCCGTCACGGACGAGGTGAAACGGTTCGCCGCCGAAAATCCCTCGCCCAAGGCGCAGTTTCTGCTCGCGAGTGGCAACGCGGGGGTGATGGCGGCCACCAACGAAGTCGTTCAAGCCGCGCAGATGCCGATTGTGCTTTGGGTGTTTGGCGCGGTGCTCGTGCTCTGCTTCCTCACCTTCCGCTCGATTCGCGCGACGCTGTGCGTGGTTCTGCCGCTCGCGATCGTCAGCTACATGGCCTATGCGCTGATGGTCTTCCTCGGCATCGGGCTGAAAACCTCCACGCTGCCCGTTGTGGCGCTCGGCGTGGGCATCGGCGTCGACTACGGCATCTACATCTTCGCGCGGCTGCAGGCCGGACTGCGCCGCGGCGACTACTTCGAGGATGCAATGTTCAATGCGTTCAAGGACACCGGCGGCGCGGTCGTCTTCACCGGGCTGACGCTCGCGATCGGCGTGAGCATGTGGATTTTCTCCGATCTGAAATTCCAAGCCGACATGGGCCTGCTGCTGACGTTCATGTTCGTCGTGAACATGGTCGGCGCGATCATCCTGCTCCCGGCGATGGCCCGCTGGTTCTGGCGCCACCACTCCGGCAAAACCCGCGCACCCTTCCCGGTGAAGACATGAGTTGTCGCCGCGGTCGCTGACCCCCGGCCCGGCCTCTCCTCCTTCGCTGTAGCTACGCAAGAGAAGACGAGGCCGGCTACCGCAGCCGAAAAAACGCGGTGATGCGACGCGTTCGCCGCAACGGGCGTTTCACGGGGCGACGAGCCAGGGCGTCACGTCCGCGCCATTGAGCTCAAATCTGGCTTGATTCGGCTGGGCCGGCAGCGCCGTGCCATCGGATTTTCCGCCAGCCGTGAGATACACCGCGCCCAGACCTCGCACCTGCACCGGCCGTGCGTTCTCCTGTTTCAGATCGCCGCCCGTGATCGCCAGGTCGGCCAGCGAGCCGAACACCAGCATCGGTGTCGCCCGATCATACGCGCTGATGTTCCCGAGCCGGGCCGGACCCGAGACCGCGATGCCGTCGGCGAAAATTCCCGTGACGCCGGAAGCCGCAAACAGGTGCGCGTTGCCCATGAAGATCCCCGCCGCCTTGCCGGCGGAGCCATGAAGCGCGAGCGCCGCGAGATCTGCGATCCCATCGTAGGCGACGTCCGCCTTGAACAGCGCTTGGTTCACCGCGTTCCCGCGCCCGACCGAGAAAGCCGAGACGTTCGTCGTCTCGTCGGCGTCCGCAATCACGAGCGTGGCGTGACCTTTTACGTAGCGGATGTCCTGATGGTAGTGTCGCGGCAGTGCGGGCTCGGATGCGCCGGCAAGCGCGACCGTCAGGCTGCCGGATCCGGAAAACTCCACCTGCACGATATCGTCGTTCAGATCAACGAATGAGACCCGCGTCACCTGCGCCGGATCGGCCGTGACCGTCGCGGCCGCACCGGTGAGCAGCACCTGATCGTAGATGTTGCCGTTCGGATGACGAACATCGCTGCCAACGATGATCCCGTCACCCATGACCTTCGCGACGGAACGAATGCCCACGATCGCGGCCAGGCAGGTGGATGGCGAGTCGCCGCCGATGTCCACGGTATAGATACCCGCGTCCGCAGACCAAACATTTCTCAGTGTCAGGTTGGACGTCGTTGCTCCCGGAATGACCTCGCCATTCCGCCGCCACTGCAAGGGCGTGTCCGGCGGCACCACGGCCGAAAGCGTGGTACTTTCCCCCGCGGTCAACGCAACCATTCGCGGTGACAGCACAGGCTCGAAGACCGCTTCCGCCCCGCTCGATCGCTGGCGGACAAGCAGCCGCGCGCGCGCCGCACCCGGAACACGAACGCTCATCGACAACGTGCCGTCGGGAGTGAGCCCCGCAGGCGCGCCCACGCTTTCGATCGCGCTCCAGTTCCGCCCATCGGCACTGCTCTCAATCTTCCACTCCAAGGGTTGCTCCAGAATCAGCCGCTGGAACGTCAGCGCTGCAACGCCGTCCGATCCGATCGTAAGCGAAGCCGGCGATGGCGAGTCGCGCCGCGTCGGATCGAGACCGGCGGCATACTCCAGCAGGTTCGTCACCCCGTCGTGGTCCGGATCGTCCAGCGGCTCGGCAGCCGCACTGGCGAGAGTGCGCTGCTGCCACGCCTCCCACCCCAGCGTGGTCGTCGTGAAATCATGCGCGAACGTCGCGGGCCGGCTGTCGACCGAGTGCAGGACCTGCGCCGATTCGGCGAGGATTCCATCCACGTCGGCCGGCCGGCTGTTGAATATCACCATGGTATGACGCCGTCCATCGCTCGAACGGACGAGTTCCGCCAGCGTGCCCGCCATGCCGCCATTGTGTCCCCCGTCGCTGCTGAAAGGATGGTTGCTCGTGCACCAACCATACCCGTAAGCGGAGCCGGGATACTGTTCGGTACGCATCGCGGTGACGGAATCCGATCGCAGCAGCCGCGGCGTGTCACCGGCGCCCTCCAGCGCGAGCAGAAACCGAACGCCTTCGATCGCCGACATCGTCCAGCCGCCCGAGGCGTCCCACGAGTGCAGCGAATAGGCATACGGCTCCGGCACCAGCCCGGTGTCACCGATATGCGACTCCATCAACGCCGCGCCGGGATAATCGACATACACGGCTTCGTCGTCTTCGAGCTCACTGCGCCGGGTGTCACCGATCCTCAGTCCGGAGATTCCGACGCGGCCGAGGATCGTCCGCACGGCTTCCTCGTAGGTCTGGCCGGTGGCACGTTCGATGAGCCGCCCAAGCACGATATAACCGGTATTCGTGTAGGCGTAGACTCTTCCCGGCTCGGCTTGCAGCGGCTGTCCGACAACCACCTGCGCGATGGTTTCCGCGGAAGCCGGCGGAGGTTGCCCAAGAATCTCCGCGATCTGGCGTTGGAGGTAAACGGGGTTGAAACCACGCTGCCCGCCTGAAAACGGGATCTCCGCCTCGCTCGAAATCCAGCCCGCCGTGTGGCTCAGCAGGTGCGCGACCGTGATTCGATCGAGCCGCGGATCACGCGCCGCGCCGGCGTACGTCGGCGTCGGCCAGCCCAGAAAGGCCCGATCCTGCAGCGACAGCCGGCCGTCCTCCACCAGCTTCAATACCGCCGCCGCCGTCAGCATTTTCGAAATGCTCCCGATCCGCATGCGCGTGTCCGGCTGCATCGGCCGGCCGGCCTCAGGGTCCGCGAAACCGTAGCCCCGCGCGAAGATGATCCGGCCGTCCACCGCGACCGCCACGGTTGCGCCCGGAATATGCCATTTTTCGAGCAGCGCCGGGAGGCGCTGATCATACATCTCGAATCCCGCCACCGCGGGCCCGGTGATCGGCATCGCGACCATGGGGGGCGTAAGAACCATCACCGCCGCCGCGAGTGCGACCGATCGCCAACCGCCGGAAAAAAGCGGCGCAGCCTTCCGCGCATCGCGAGCCGGCGAACATTCGCCCCGGCGGCTGATTACTCTCAACGGCGGAGTTCTTATGGAGGCATTCACCCCTCTTCGCGACAAGCGTCGGGCTTCCTTCCGCCTCTCCGCCAACGTGCCGCCGGTGCTTAGCAGCGCGCCGAATCCGGCACAGAAATCGGCCTCATGCGGCGCGAGCGCGCATCGCCTCCCGCTTCTGCAGCGATTGGCCGAACCCTAGCCGCTAGCCCGAGGAGTCCCGCGGATCAGCCATGTGCCGCGCGACGCAGCGGCTGCAGGCGCCAAGCGGCTCTCGCCGCCGTCGCTCCCGAAATCGTCGGGCCGGCTCGCCCTGCCAGATCTCTGCGATCGATTGTCGCCGCACGTTTCCCAGCGAGGCGTCGGGCAGGTCGACGCAGAAGTTCGCTTCACCCGTCGGCTGGATGTCGAGCAATCGCTCGACGTTGCTGCACGCCGCCGGACCGACCGCTTTGGCTGGATCGGCGAACCATGCGCGATATTCGTCGCGGCTGAGTGGCATGTAGGGATAGCTCGTGACCTCACCCAACGAGGCGGTGAACCGCTGGTGCTCACGCTCGAACTCCGCGAGGTCCACGCCGGACTGGTCGTGTTCGAAGCCACGCCACGCGAACGCCTCCTGTCCCACGAGTTCGCGCACCTGCTCCGCCCAAGCGCGCCCCGCCGCCGTTGATACATAGCAATAAGGCACGATGCAGATCGTCTCAATGCCGAGCTGGCGTGCTACCTCCGGCATCGCACCAAGCCCGGGCAGCGACCAAGGGCTGATCGTAAAGCACAGCGCGCGACTCACGTGGGGCGGGCGACCGGGATCGAGTTCCGCGAGTCGTTTCAAGCCGAACGCGATCTGCCGAAAACAGCCAGGCACGCCGCGCACGGCATCGTGCACCCGCTCCGTGCCATCGATCGACACGGTGACGTGCACTCGGCCCAGCCGCACGAGTTCTTCCGCGAACGCCGCGAGTCGCGTGCCATTGGTGTCGATCGAGATGAACATCCCGAGATCGTGCAGGTGTTCGAGCAACCGCTGGATTCCCGGCAGCATGAAAGGCTCCCCGCCGCGCAGCAGGATCGACTTGATCCCGTGCGCGGCCGCCTCGTCCGCGAGTCTCATCCAATCTTCTGCGGTCAACGGATGGCCGCGCCGGCCTCGTCCACTCCGAATGTAACCCGCGGGACTCCACTGCCCACACATCGCGCAACGCAGGTTGCACGCGTTCGTGACGGTGAACGATACGAACGCCGGAAAATCGCCACTCATGCGCTCAAATCAATCGAGACTCCCCCATTTGCGTGCAGCATGCCGCCGCTCACGCGGCGGCTTTGGACGCGACGCGAATCTCGAACGAGCACCGGGGATCGCCGCGCAACAGCGAACCTTTCAACGCGACTTCGACCGGGCGGCCGAACACCACGCCGAAAGCCTTCTTCTGCCAGCCGACGGAGCACTGGCACACCCGCGCTGACGTGAGCCCGGCGCGCACCAGCGCACACGGGCACTCCTTCATGGCCGGAAACGCGAGCGCCACGACGCCAGTTGCCTTGTCCTGCGTGGCATCGGCGTGCCATTTTTCGCGGATGGTCGCGAGGAAACCATCCGGATCGCCAGCATGCGCCTTCACCATGTCCGTCGTGCTGGCGCAATACTGTCCGACGTCCTCCAGCGCTGCATCGAGCGCCGCGCTGTCGGCACGTTTCTCGAGTGAGGCGAGCAGCTTCGCATAGCGCTCCTGCATGAAGCCGATCCGCCAGTCCTCCTTCGGCTTCTCCGGCATGCCTTCGGGCTTGGCTTCTTCTGCGAACAACTTCGCCGCGGGCGCGAAGAGCGAGGCGACGGCGCACGAGCAAAGGCCATAGGTGCAGGCCTGCTGGAGGAATTCTTTTCGTTTCATGATGGATCGGGACGAGTTGGGGCTGCGATCGGGGAAAGTTCGACGGGCGAACGAGGCTGGTTCAGCGCATTGCCGGCGCCGAGTAGTGGCCGTGCAGCAGTTTCCACTGCGTGCCGGTGCGGACGAAAAGCAGCGACACAGCGAAACGGCTGGTCATGCTGCGCCCGTCGACGAACACCGCGTCTACACTCCCGTCGGCGACGAGCAGTGCCGTGTCGGGACCAATCACGGTGACCTGGGGATTCTCGATGCGGCGCTCGAGCTTCGTAACGCCGGCCATCCCGCGCTTCACTGCGTCGTAGGCTTGCTGGCGCGTGCGGAAAATCGTCCCGTTCTGCACAATCATGCCCTTGTCGGTGTCCACGATGTACGCGAAAAACGCATCCACATCCAGCCGGTTGGCCGCGGCGATCATCTGGGTGTTGGTCGCGAGCACGGCCTGCTCCACGGCCGGATCGCTCCACGCGCGCGCCGCGTTTTCGTCGGCCTTGGTCGGTGTCGCGATTAGCTGCGCCGCGACGAGAATCGAGCATCCCCACAGGAGTGAACGGAATGGTTTCATAGGTTAAAATGGAAACAGGATCGGTTCGCCGGCCTGGCCGCGCGGTCGCGCTTTGTCGCTGGTGCCGGTGACGATCTGCGCTTCGAATAGTCGGCGCCCCTTCTCCGTGTGCATGCGACCGGTTGCGACCAGCGGAACCGGCGCCATGCAGTAATCGCCGATGCGAAGAATCTCCGCCGGATCGGACTGCACGTAATAGATTGTCGTCTCGCCGTCGGCTTGCACGCGGATGGCTGGCAGGTGCTCGTGCGTTTCGTGCAGCGCGCACGACGTGCACACCGCTTCGCCCTGCACGGTCACCGTCGCGATCGCGCGGCCCGGCATCGCCAGCCACACCACCGCGGCAAACGCGACCACCGACACCGCCGCCCACAAGGCGCCAGCCGGCTGCTGCAGCGCCTGCCACCAACGAAACACACCGTGTGGGGACCGTGGTGAGGCCGGATCAGGAGACTCCGCCCCACAACCAGCGGAATCACCCAGATCCGCGTCGGCACGTATTCGCTGCTCGACTTCCGCCACGAAACGCTCGCCCTGCCGTTCGGCGCGCAGTCGTGTCGTCCAGCCCGCGACGAACGCGTCCGCCGAGCGCTCCGGTGCCTGCTGCTGCGCCCAAAGTTCCCACAGCACAAGGTGCTGCCGCAGCTCGCGCCGACGTTCCGGCCGGGTCTGCAGTTCCGCTGCGAGCTCCGCACCGCCGGACGTCGGCAGTTCGCCGTCGAGCAGTTGCTGCACCAATTCCTCGAAACGGTCCGGCGTCACAGCCAAGCCTCCCCGACTTTGGCGTCGATGCAGCGTCGCACCGCCGCACGGCTCCGCACCAGCGTCTGGCGCACGGCCGCGGCGCTGAGATTGAAATTGCGCGCGAGCGTCGGCGCATCGGCGCTGTCGCGGTAGCGCCGTTGCAGCAGCTCGCGGCTGCGCGCGGGCAACTGCGCGACGCAGTCGTTCATCGCGCTCAGCAATCCGGCGGTCGGCGCTTCCCCGCAGCGATCCGCGGCCTCGTCGTCCACCAACACCTCTGTGATCGCATCCTGCAGCAGCCGCCAGCGGCGCGCGTTCTTGCGGAGATCGTTCAGCACGAGATTGCGGGCGATCCCACGCAACCAGCGGCCAAAGTCACCGCCCGCCTCGAAATGCTCCATCCGTCGATACGCAACGAGAAAGACTTCCTGGGCGAGATCATCGACCCACGCGTCCTGCGCACCGAGCGCGCGCACATATGCGCGCAGTCCGGCCTGGTGCTCGCGCACCAGCGTTTCAAAACGATCTGTTCGAGTGGGCGTGGCTGTCGTCATCGCAGCGGAGGCTCTATCGTGCGGCTCCGTCACCCCTCTTTTGTCATAAATTCCCGAAATGTGACGCTTTTTCTTTCGGGCCGCTGCACGCGGGGCGCACCGTACGCGGTTTAGTTTCCCGTGCCCCGTTCCAAAAGCTCGCGGGCGAACGCCAGGTTTCGGCGGATATCCGCGTTGTCCGGCTGCTGCTGCAGCGCCGTTTCGTACTCACGAATCGCTTCCGCCACCCGGCCGCTGGCGAGCAACGCGTTTGCCAGGTTGTTGCGCGCGCCGAGATCGTTCGGCCGCAACGCCAACGCCGCGCGAAACTCCTCCACCGCGCCCGTCATGTCGCCAGCTCGCGCCAGCGCGTTTCCCAAGGTGAGTCGCGCCGCCGGCCAGTCCGGCCGCAGCCGCACGGCTTCCCGCAATGCGTGAACCCCCATCGCGGTATCGCCGGCGCGCAGTCCCAACCGTCCGATTTGATAGTGCGCGTCGGCCGAGCCCGCGTCGCGCGCGAGCACCTCGCGCAGCAGCGGCGCCGCCTCGGCGTCGCGGCCCTGCTCCGCCAGCAACTCCGCCAGCCGCAGTCGCCCATCGAGCGCCGCGGGTTCGAGTCGCAACGCCTCCCGGTAGCTCCGCTCCGCGTCCGCCGTTCGCTCCAGTGCGCGCTGTGCATCGCCGAGCGCCAGATGTGCAGCTGCCAGCGTCGGCGCGAACTCAACCGCGCGTTCCAGCACGGGCACCGCTTCGGCCGGCCGGCCGGCTGCAAGGAGCGCGCTGCCAAGATTCGCAGCCGCTGCGGCGAGCTTAGGCTCCAACTTCAGTGCGCGCTGAAAGGCTCCGATCGCCGCGTCAATTTCTCCTGCCCGCACCAACAGCATGCCTCGGAGGTTGTGCGCCGACGCACGCGCCGAATCCAGTCGTAGCGCCGCCTCGGCATGCTCGAGCGCCGGCGCTTGTGTCGCCGAATCCCGGGCGAGCAGATAGCCGAGTCCCTCGTGCAGTTCCGCCGCATCGGGCTTCAGCCGCAGCGCCATTTCGAAATAGCCGATCGCCTCAGCCCGCCGCGCCGGATCGCTCGCGAGCCGCGCCGCCAGATTCCCCGCCGCCATCCAGCTTGCCGGGTTTCGCCGCAGTGTCGCCGTGAACAGCGTCTCGTCGTCGCGAAAAACTCGGCTGTGCTGCCAGGTAAGCGTTGCCATCAACGCGACCACCATCGCAAACACGCTCCACGCCGTGAATCGCCAGTGCCCCGCGCCACGCTGCGCGATGAGCGCCCCGCCCGCGCCCAGTAGCGCCAGCGGAGCGAGATCCGGCAGGTATTGCCAGTGATCCCAGACCCACGAGTAACGTGCGCCGTAGAGATTCACGAACCCGAGCGCCGGGAACAGCGAGCCGGCGAAAAACAAGATGCTCGCGAGCGGCCCGCGACTCCACCGTCGGGTCACCCAGCAGCCCGCCAACAGCGCCAAGGCAGCGAGTGGATAGAGCCACTGCCACCACACGCGCACGTCGGGAACCCAACGCGGATAAATGAAATTGAGTTCGAAGGGCCATACGAGGCTGCCGAGATAAAACCAGAACGCGCGTCCGGCGATCAGCCCCCGCTCGATCCACGTCAGAGCAAATTCATCTCCACCGGCGCCTCCGACGTGCCGCTCGATCCATCCGCTCGCCAGGCCGACCGCCGCTCCCGTCACCAGCCATGGCAGCAGCGGGCGCACGTCGCGTCGCCACTCGAGCCTATCGCGCCGCCACCACGCCACGACGAGCAGCGCCGCCGGCAAGGTCGCGGTCACTGTCTTGGTCAGCAGCGCTACGGCGAACCAGCCGCTCGCCCACGCGTAGGCACCGCGGCGACGGGTTTCGTCAAACTCCAGATACTTCCACGCCGCGGCCAGATAGCACATCAGCGACAGCGTGTTTTTCTGCTCCGAGATCCACGCGACCGACTCGACGTGCACGGGATGCAGCGCAAACAGCGTCGCCGCTATCCACGCGCCCGGTATCGCCAACCGACGCAGCACGAGTCCGAACATCACCGCACAGCCCGCGTGGGCGATGAGGTTGAGGAGATGATAACCCAGCGCGTGATCGCCCCAGAGCTGGTGCTGCAGCCAAAACGCGCTGTGCAGTACTGGATAGTATTGCTCGGTGACGCCGATCTCGGTCCAGATTCTCCACAATCCCGCCCACGACCGCAGCGCCGGGGCCGTCACGTAATCGGCATCGTTCCAAATGAATCCGCCGCCCAGCCCCGGCGCATGCGCCAGCAACGTCGCCGCGACCACGAGCACCGCGGCCAGGCGATCCGTGCGCGCGAATGCCGGCGGCGGCGGGACGGGATCAAGCGGACGGTTCACCCCGCCACGAGATCATAGAAGGCCCGCCTCGGAAAGATTCCTCGTTCCATGTTTGCCGCGTCCCTTGTAGCCCAGGTGAACCGCTGCTACCGGCACGCCTGTTCACACAGCGTGAAACGATGACCACGGATTTGCGATCACTCGGCCTGTGACGATCTATTCCGATTCCAGCGTTTTTCAGCTTCGACCAGAGTCTCATAGGAAGGATTTTTACAGGAGCACGCAGCGCTAGCAGTGGCGGTGGATTGGTTTTCTCTGCTCGCTCTGCTTCCTCCTGTGAAACATTTCGTTCAAAATCACTCGCACCGCAGCGCCACGATTGGATCCACCTTCGCCGCCCGCCGCGCCGGCAGCCAGCACGCCAGCGCCGCCACCGCCAGCATCAGCAACGAAACTCCCACGAACGCCACCGGATCGAACCGCTCTACGTCGAATAACAGGCCGCGAAGGAACCGGGTGAGATACACCGCGCCGGCCAGTCCCGCCCCCACCCCGAGCGCCGTCTTCACCATTCCCTGACGCAGCACCATCGCCACAATCTGCCCGCGCGTCGCGCCAATCGCGCCGCGAATCCCGATCTCGCGCGTGCGCTGCGACACGTCATACGCCAGCACGCCATACAGCCCGACACCCGCGAGCATCAACGCCAGCCCGGAAAATGCCGCAATCAGCAGCGTCATCCCGCGACGCCCCATCATCATGCTGGCCAACCCCTCGTCGATCGTTGCCGTGCCGTAGAGCGGCAGCGTCGGTTCGATGCTGCGCAGCTTGCGGCGAATCTCCGCGATGAGATCGCCCGTGTCCCGCGCGGAACGCACGACAAACGAAAACCCGCCGGCTGGCTGCTGCACCATCGGCACGAATACGATCGGCATGCCGTCGCGGCCTTCCAATCCCGTGAGCTGCGGCCGGCGCACCACCCCGATGATCCGCGGCCACGGCTGGCCGTCCGGCGGCGGTTGGACCGACAACGCAACTTCCCGCCCCACCGCGCTGCGGCCCGGGAAATACCGCTTGGCGAACAGATCGTCCACCACCAGCACCGCGCTGCCCCGCACATCGTCCGCGTAGGTAAACCCCCGCCCTTCGAGCAGTGTGATCCGTAACGTATCGAAGAATTCCGGCGACACCGGATCGATTGCGACGAGCGGCCGGTTCGCCCCGGGTTTGGCCGCCTCGCCGCGAATGACAAACGGCTGCGCCCGGAAGCTCCCTGACAGCGCGTAGTCAAACACCAGCGCGGCTCCCTCTACCCCCGGGATTTCCCGCAGGCCGTCGACGATCCGCCGCTGCAAGGCCACATTCGCCTGCGGCGATTCGTAGGGCTTCGGCACCGCCACCCGGCCCTGCACAAGATTCGCCGTCTCGAAGCCCGGATCCGTCGCCAGCACCCGCGCCAAACTTCGTCCCAACAAACCGGCCCCCACGAGCAGCAGCAGGGCGATCGCCACCTGCGCCACGACGAGCGTGCCTCCAAACACCCGCACGCCGGCGCCCGCTGACGCCGTGCGGATTTCGTTCAGTTTCAATCCGCGTTTCCACAGCAGCGCGAACGGCAACACGCCCATCACGCCGGCCAGCGCGAACGCCACCACCGCCGCCAGTCCGACCATCGCCGGCTCCAGTTGCACCGGCGCTGCCGATCCCGCGAACATCGGCAGGTAGCCGTTGATCACCCGAACCGCCGCCCACGCGAGTCCTGCTCCCACCACGGTCGCCGCTGCGGTGAGCAGCAGGCTCTCGGCCAGCAATTGCCGCAGCAGGGTCGCGCGCCCCGCGCCGAGCGCATGCCGGATCGCCAGCTCCGGCCGTTTCGCGTTCACCCGCGCGAGCATCAGATTCAGCACGTTCACCACCCCGATCAGCAGCACGAACCCCGCGCCCACCTGCAGCAGTGTCAGCGGCCGGCTTACCGCATCTGCCGTTTGCGCACCGAGACTCTCGATCACGACGCGGTGGCCCGCGGTTTCGAAATACGAGCGCGTGGCGGGCGCCGCCTGCTCGTCGAGATAGCGCCCGTCGATCGTTCGAAGCTGCGCCACCGCCGCGCTGCGCGTCACGTCCGGCTTTAGTCGTCCGAACACGAGAACCCGTCCGGCGTAGCGTGCGCGCGGGTCCACCTCGTTCGGCAGCGGCTCGAAGGGCTTGAAGAATTGCGTGTAGCGGTCGAGCACCTCGACCGATCGCGGCGCCACGCCAATGATCGTCCAGGGCTCGCCTCCGAGCCGCACGACACGTCCGATCACGTTCGGATCGGCGTTGAAGTGAGATTCCCAAAACGTCCGCGTCAGCACCAGCACGTGGTCGGCGCCGATCGCATCCTCCTCGGGCATTCCGAACCGGCCGAGCAGAGGACGCACGCCGAGCAGGTCAAAGAAGCCCGCGTTCACGCGCATGCCCATCACCCGCTGAGGCATGGTCTCGTCGTCCAGCGTCGTGCCGGCGTAGCGCATGATCGCGAAGCCTTCGAACAGGTCCGCGTTGGCCTGAAAATCGCGGTATTGCGGCACGCTGCTGGCCTGCCGGCTGCGCTCACCGCCCAGCTTCTCGAACGCGTTGTAAACCTGCACGAGCCGCTCCGGCTGCGGGAACGGCGCCGGCTTGAGCACCAGCGCGTAGAGCAGGGTCAGGATCGCGGTGTTCGGCCCAATGCACAGCGCGAGCGTCGCGATCACCGCCGCGCTGAACAGCGGCGCGCGTCGCAGCGAGCGCGCGGCCAGGCGCACATCGCGGACGAGATACTCCAGCCAGCCCAGCGACCGCTGCTCCCGGCAGCGTTCCTTCACCTGCTCGACGCCGCCGAAGGCGCGCTGCGCCGCATAGCGCGCTTCGTTGGGATCCAATCCGGCAGCGATGTTCCGCTCCGTCTGCAACTCGAGGTGCAGCCGGATCTCGGCGGACATTTCCGCCTCGGCCTTCCGCCGGCGAAACAGCGTCTTCAGCTTGGACCAGGTTTTCACGGGCAAGGTTTGTTTTTATAGGAGCACGCAGAGCTAGCAGTGGCGGTGGATTGGTCTTCTCCAACCCGAAGTAACCAGATGGACCCGGCGGGCGCGGCGGTCCGATCCGAGAGCACAGAGGATCCCGTTTTGCTCCGAGAACGCTTTCCGAACTCTGTGCCCTAATCTTCTGCAGCTTGGAGTAGGTTTCATTCGGCAATCCTCCTTCGGCATTCGGCAATTCCGTCAATCGCACCGCAGCGCCACGATTGGATCCACCTTCGCCGCCCGCCGCGCCGGCAGCCAGCACGCCAGCAGCGCGGTGCCGCCAAGCAGAACGATCGCGGCGACCGTGACGGTGGGATCGAACCAGCTCACGCTGTCGAATACCCGCGACACGCCGAGCCCGGCCACCAGCGCGAGCACCAGCCCGACCAACAGAGCCACGCTGGTCTGCAGCGCGCCTTCGCGGAGAAACCACCAACGGATCTGCCTCGGCTCCGCCCCCAGCGCGAGCCGCACGCCAATCTCGCGCGTCCGCTGCGTCAGCGTGTAGGCTTTTACGCCATAGATGCCGACGACCGCCACCAGCAGGCCAATGGCACCCAGCGCACCGAAGAGCGCCGCGCCAAGATGCAGCATGGCCAACGCCGGGTTGCCGGCGATTTGATCGCGCATGGGCAGCGCGAGACGTGCCGGCAGCGACGGATCGATCATGCTGAGTTCCTTCTGCACCGCGGCCAAGACTGCCGGGGTCGTCGCCGGCGAGGCCACCGCTACATGCAGGAAAAGCGCGGTGGTTCGCGCCCCGGCCGCTTCACGCGCATCGAGGGCGCGATAGATCCGCGGCGGCCGGCCGGTATAGCGCACGCTTTCGGCCGGACTGCGCACCAGTCCGACGATTTCATAGGGCCCGCTCGGCCGGACGCCCGGGCGCGAAGGCAGCACGACCCGCTGTCCCAGCGCAGATTGGTTGGGAAACAGCCGCGCCGCCGCTTGCTCGTCGATCAGCGCCACCGGTCGGGCGAATCGTTCCTCCTCCGCCGTGAAACTGCGGCCCGCCACGATCGGAATCCCGAGCGTCGCGAAATACTGCCGCGACACCGCGGTGTCCACCGCGCGCACAGTCGCGGCCGCTTCACCTTCTTGAGCCGTCACGCCGAAGGCCCGCAACTGCGTGCTCTCCGAATCCCCATTCGGGAAGATGAGCGATGCCGCCACCGCGGCATCCCGCACGCCAGGTAGCACCCGCACGCGCTCCAACACCGTCTCCCGGTGCTGTCGCAGCACTCCTCGGTAGCTCCCGCTCCGGCCGCGATACTCCGCCACGGCAGCGGACCGGTCGCCCGGCTCCGACACGAACGACCATCGCGGATCGCTCCCGCTCAGCGCGTAGTCCACCGAGAACACGAGGTTGTGCGCAACGTCGAAGCCGGGGTCGAATTGCTGCTTCTCCGCGGCAAACCGCAGGAACAAGCCGGCGCAGACCACCAGCACCAGCGAGCCCGCAATCTGGCCCATGACCAGCACCGGACGAAGCGAAAACAGCCGGGCAAGTCGGTCCGTGCCGCGCGGTGCCTCGCCCGCGCCCTTCAGGTCTTCCATCACGTCGACGCGCGTGCTGCGCAGCGCCGGGGCCACACCGATGGCCAGCATCATCACGAGCGCATAGCCGCAGGTGGCACCCACGACGCGCAGGTCGGGCGCGAAGTCGAAGCGGATGCTGAACCCGATCCGACCCGTGATGGCGCTGGTGACCCACTGCTCAAGCACAAGGCTGGCCCAGCCCGCGAATAGCAGGCCGACCACGCTGCCGGCCAGGGCTAGCAACAGACTCTCACCCAGGAGCAACCGCACGACGCGCGAGCGGGTCGCGCCCAGCGCCAAGCGGACGCCGATCTCGTGCCGCCGCGCCGCGCCGCGCGCCAGGAGGAGATTCGCGAGATTCAGGCTCGCGATCAGCAGGAGCACCGCGCCGAGCGCCACGAAAAGTCCCCCGGCAACGCGCACGCCTCCAGTGAGTCGGTCGGGCACGCCCGGGAGCGCGAAGAGCGAGGGTTCGACCAACGTGAGCTGTCGTTCGCGCCCCGCGCTGGCCGATTCATTCAGTTGGGTCTCCACGGCGGGCAGCCGGGCTGCAGCCGCGGAACGATCCAGCCCTGGCGCGAGCCGCGCGACAATCGCGAGGAGCATGCCGCCACCATCGCCCGTCGCAGCGTTTGGCCGCGGAATTGGCAGCCAAAGGTCGGGCGACTGCAACGGCGCGGGACCGCCAAATCCCCGCGGTGCCACTCCGATCACGGTGGCATGGGCGCCGCCGACCAGGATCGTGCGCCCAAGCACGGCGGAGTCGCCGCCCAGGCTCCGCCACGCAGCATCGCTGATCACCACTTCAGGTACGCTCACGGCCGGTCCGGCGAAAAATCGGCCAATCGTCGGCTGCACCCCGCAGACCGCGAAGAATCCGTCCGTCACTCGTTCCACCATCCCGTGGCGAAGATCACCGAGCTCCGTTCCCCAGACCTCCGGATAAATCGTGTAACCGGCCACCGCCGAGAATACGCCGGGATTCCCGCGCAGCCGCTCGAGATCTTCGCGGGTGAACCGCTGCGGCGCACGCGACGCCGCCTTGGTCAGAGCGACCACGTGCACGGCCGTGCCTGCGCCGTCGCCGAGCACCGGCTTGAACAGAAAGCCGTTGACGAGCGTGAACACGAGGGAGTTCGCACCGATCACCACGGCGAGCGTGACGATCGCCACTCCGGAGAAACCCGGCGCGTGTCGCAGCGAGGACCCTGCGTGCACCAAGTCGCGCCCGAACTGCTCCAGCCAGACCCAGCTCCGCTGCTCACGGCACTGCTCCTTCACCTGCTCGACTCCCCCGAACATCCGCTGCGCGGCGTACCGCGCCTCGCCCGGATCCATCCCGGCAGCGATGTTCCGCTCCGTCTGCAACTCAAGATGCAGCCGGATCTCGGCGGACATTTCCGCCTCGGCCTTTCGCCGGCGGAACAGCGTCTTCAGCTTGGACCAGGTTTTCACGGTAGGACTCCTCTCGTTCCCTCTCTCTCGTTCTCTCTCGTCAGGAGGCTCGGGTTCGTCGCGTGCGACTTTCTTGCTTCAGCATCGGCAGTCCGGGAGGAGAAAGAGAAAGATTGAGATTCCCCTCACGCGCACCGCCGCTCGTGCTGCGGATCCGCCGCCACACTCCCCCTCACGTCGGGCCGCAGAAACCGCGCCACCTCCTCCTGCCATTGGCGCGCCAGCCGCACCACCGCCTCGTCGATCCGCCGGCGCCGCGTGCCCCGGCGCTTGGACGCAGCGATCCAGCGGAGGTAGTCAACGCGATGCACCCGCGGGTGCTCGCGGAAGAACTCATCCAGCCCACTCCGCTGCAAGGCCCGGCGCAAATCGTGGGGAATGGGCTGCACGAGATGAACGCGTCAGGTATTGCCCAGCACCAGGTTGATCGCGGTCGAAAGATTGGCCCAGCTCTTCTCCTCGGTCTGGAGCTGCTTCCGGCCGGCGGTCGTCAGCGAATAGAACTTCGCCTTCCGGTTGTTTTCGGAGACGCCCCACTCGGACTCGATCCACCCTTGGTCTTCGAGCCGGTACAGCGCGGGATACAGCGAGCCCTGTTCCACCTGCAACATGTCCTTTGACATTTGCTGGATTCGCAGCGCCACGCCGAACCCGTGCATCGGCTCGTGTTGCAGCGCTTTCAGGATGAGCAAGTCCAGGGTACCTTGTAGTAAATCCGCTTTTTGGTTACTCACGATAATTTGAAACTCGGAGGTGTTTGCCAATCGATCGTCACGCCGTTCTGCCTCATCAGGTTCATCGCGTGGCCGGCACGCTAGCCGGGGTCGTTTCCGCCTCGCCCAGGACTTTTAATTCGCCGAGGTCAACCCGGCCGCTGCGATCCGAGTAGTCGAGCCGGACGAGGCCGTCGATGTTGCGACCGTACACGCCGGCGCCGGCCTGCGCGAGGGCGGCCGCGGCCACCTCGAACCGGTTGCCCACCGAACGCAGGCTGATGCGCGTCGCCCAGAGCAGCCGCGAGCGATGCTCCTTCCGCATGAACGCGTAGTCGTACGCGAGGACCACGATGAAATAGCGCTCTTCGTTCAGCTCCTCGTTCATCGTCTGCTCCTCCGCGCTGACGAAGATCCGGCGCTGCGCCTGCTGCAACGTGGGCGTATAGCCAAGCAACGCGGCGTTACGCGCGATGGCCTGTTGCGCGCTCTGGCCGGCCCCGCTCTGGTCGGCCAGCAAGGCATTCAACGCGCCGGGATCAGCGGCGCCGTTGTTCGCCGCCGCCGCGGTGCGGTATTCATCCGCGGCGCTGTTCAGCCGCTCGACGTTGACCTCGCCCATGGGGTCGCGAAAAGCCTGCGTGACGCCCCAGTGCACCATCAACAGCAGGTCGGCCGCAGCGGCGTCCCGCGTTGGGAAATAGTTCTGTTTCGCCAAACCCGGCGCCAGCAGCTTCGTGAGTTGATCGAATGATAGCTGCGCAAGTCCGCGGTCCGCCCAGGTTCCGCCGAAGAACTTGCCCTGTCCGAAGACATAGCTCTGCGCGAGCGGCCGACCAGCGCCATCGCTCGGCCGCGCGTAGGCGGGAATGGCCGTCGCGCTCACGACGACCGCGTTCCCACCGAAGGCGTGCAATCCCGGTAGGCCCACGGTCGCCCACCCTGCGAGCAGCAACCAGCTCCGCCGGCAGCACGGGCGGTGAGGTGCGGTCGAAATCAACGTCGTGCCCATAACTCTCCTAGATGATCTAGGAGAATCCGACTCCCCTAGACTGTCAAGGCAAGAGCGGCGCGTAGGTGTTCGATCCGGAGATGAGCCCTTTTCGATTCGACGACGAAATCGCCGTCGGCGCGGCGCTACGGCCCGACCAGCAACCCGGTCACGTCGTGGTCAAATCGTACCAACCGGCCGCGATTGCGCTGCGTCGGCAATCCGGTGCCGTCGGATTTGCCCCCGGCGGTGAATGCGATGCGCCGCAGTCCGAGCGTTTGCACGGCGGCGCCATTATCCTGGTACAGGTCGCTCCCCGTGATCGCCAGCTCACCCAGCGAACCAAACACGAGCACCGGCAGCGCGCGATCGAAGGCGCTCACGCCGCCGAGCCGCGCAGGTCCGGCGACCTGCACGCCCGGCGCGTACACGCCGGTGGCGCCGTGGGCCGCGAACAGGTGGGCATTGCCGAGGTAAACCCCGGCGAATTTTCCCGACCGGCTCTGGATCGCGAGCGCCGCGAGGTCGGCGATGCCATCATAAACGACGTCCGCCTTGAAGAGCGCCTGGTTGACCGCGTTCGCGCGTCCGACCGTAAACACGGATACGTTCGTCGTCTCATCGGCATCGGCGATGAGAATCGTCGCGTGGCCCTTCACGTAACGGACGTCCTGGTGGTAATTCCGCGGCAAAGCGGGTGCGGCAGCGTCGGCGAGCGCAAGCGTCAGGCTGCCGGCGCCGGAGAATTCCACCTGGACGATGTCGTCGTTCAGATCGAGGTAGGAAATCCGTGCAACCTGACCGGCGTCGGCCGTGATCGTCGCGGCCGACCCGGTGAGCAGCGCCTGATCGTAGATGTTGCCGTTCGCGTGGCGTATGTCCGTCCCGGCCAGCCGCGCGGCGCCAGTCACGGCGGCCGTGGAACGAAACGCGACGATCGCCGCCACGACCGTCGCGGCCGGCTCCCCGCCAACGTCCACCGTGTAGATCCCCGCGTCAGCCGGCTGCGCGTTCGTGATCGTCAGGCGCGGCCCCGTCGCGCCGGGGAGCAGCACGCCATTTCTCCGCCACTGCAAGGTCACGTCGGCGGGGGCGAGGATCGAGAGCGCGGTGCTTTCGCCGGCGGCCAGCGCGAACGCGCGCGGCGATTGAATCGGCTCAAACAGCGCCTCCCTCCCGCTCGCCGCCTGGTGAACGCGCAGCCGTGCACGCGACCGGGCCGGCAGGGCGACGCTGACCGACAGCGTGCCGTCGGAATTGAGTGTGCTTTGTCGGACCGCGGCCGTCGCGGCCTGCCAAGGCTGGCCGTCACCGCCAGTCTCCACGAGCCAATCCAACGGGTACTCGAGAATCAGCCGGCGATAGGTGAACACCGGCACTTCGTCCTCGCCGACCGTCAGGGTCGCGGGCGGCGCGGCGTCGATCCCCGTCGGATCAAGTCCGGTGGCATACTCGAGCAGATTCGGCAGGCCGTCGCGGTCGGCATCATCGAGCGGTGCCGAGTCGGCGGCGGCCAGATGCTTTCTCTGCCAAGCCTCCCACCCCAGCGTGTTCCAGGTGAAATCGTGGGCCGGAGGCGTGGTGGCGAAATCCGGCAGCCGATGCAGCGCGGCGGCAGTCGTCGTGTTGATGAGATTCACGTTCGCACCGTCGCTCGCATCCACTGAACCATTGAGCAAGGCAACCATGTGCCATTCCCCGTCAGCCGAACGCAGCGCGTAGGAGGTCGAGCCGTAATGGCTGCCACCATGGCCGCCATCGGAACCCTGCGGATCGGTGTTGGCCGCGTTGCTCACGCACCAGCCGAGACCGTAATGGAGAAACGTGCTCAACGGCGTGGCGGTGCGCATCGCCGCGATGCTCTCCGAATTCAGCAGCGGCGGTGTGCCATTGAGCCCGTCGAGTGCCAGCATGAACCGGAGGAGCTCAATCGCCGACGCGGTCCAGCCGCCGCAGGCATCGGAACCGCGCACGGACCAGGCATACGGTCGCGGAACCAACGGCCCGCGGCTGCCGTTCTCGAACTGATTGTAGAGGTAGTACCACGGGGCGTTGGGATGGTCGTAATACGCCGCCTCGTCACTCGCCAGCTCGTCGCGCTGGGTGCCGCCAATCGCGAGGCCGGAAATGTAGGAATCCGCGAGGAAGCGCTGCACCGCCGTCTCGTAGGCGAGACCGGTCTTTTGCTCGATGAGCCGACCCAGCGCGAGATAGGCGAAATTGGTGTACGACCAGCTGGTACCCGGCTCCGCCTGCAGCGGCTGGCCGACCATGAAGCGAACGGTATCCTCGGCTGAAGCCGGCGAGGCGGTGCGCATCACCTGCGCGACATGCCACGGCCACGAGGTGGCATCGAATCGCACCTGACCAGGCGTCAGTGGATTGGGCGCACGGTCGAAATCCCAGCCGCCGGTGTGATTCAACAGCTGGCGCATCGTGACGCGATCAAGCCGCGGGTCCCGTTGCGCGCCGGCGTAGGTCGGCACCGGGTATCCGAGTTCCGGGAACGCCCGCGTCTCGAGCGCGAGCTGGTGCTCCTCCACGAGCTTCAGCACCCGCGCCGCGGTAACGGTTTTCGAAATGCTTCCGATCCGCAAGCGGGTGTCCGGCTGGATCGGCCGGCTCGTCTCCCGATCCGCGTAGCCATACCCGCGCGCGAACACGATCCGGCCGCGATACGCCACCGCAATCGCCGCTCCCGGAATACTGCCGCGCTCCAGAAGTTCGGGGATCTCGCGGTCGTAGGACTCGAAGCCCGGCACCGCTGGACCGGTGGACGGAGCGCCGGCGAGTGGCAGCGCGCCGCCAAACGTCAGGGCCAGGACAACCAGGCGCGCCGTCTGCCGCCGCGATCGGCCGCCGGTCGGCGGCCGGCGGCAACGCTCATGCCTTGGCAACAGGGGTTCTGCGGAATCAGGAGTGATGGGCTGGAGTCGCACTCCAGCCATGACAATTCAGCATCGCCCGCCCGCTATTGGTCCGCCGCAGAATCCGCGGGGAATACGCGGCCGCCCGGCCGCCGACGCTGCGACACCGCCACCCGCGGACACCACTCGACCTCGGTGCCGTCCCACTTGGTTCGATCACTCCACGCAAAGCGCGAGCGCGGCGGTGAGATTGTTGATCTTGTGGACGATTTCCGAGGCGCGATCGATGTCGCCCCGGCACTCGTTGGGGGTGCCGAGTCGCTCCTGCAGCACGACCAGCTCCAGCCGGCATTCGGTGATGGTCCGAAGAATTCGTTGGCGGCTGACGAGAGGACTTGGGGAAGCGGGCTCGTTCATTCTCTAGCGAGCAACGGCGCTCACGAGATCGATGCACGCATGGCGATGCAAACTGAAATTCGTACAAATCATTCGAACATCGGCGCAGATATCCTGCATTCGGCCGGCGCCTCAAGGTGTGCCCAGTCCAACCGGAAAGCGTGCTCCGCGCCGCGGTTGCCGCGCGGAGGTTGACAATCTTTCGCGAGTCGTTGTCGCTCGACGAACTCCGATGTCCGTCGAGCCCACCGCGCCCCTGCTCACGCCGCCGCAACGACGCGTCGTGGGCTTTGCGCTCACGCTGCTCGCGGCGCTCGGCTCGGTCGCATTGCTGGTCGGAGCGGTCATCGTGCTCGGGCGCGCGATCAGTTTTTTCTCGAGCGTGCTGTGGCCGCTCGCGGTCGCGGGTGTGTTGGCGCTGATCCTGCGGCCGCTGGTGGAGGTGCTTGAACACCGGCTGCGGCTCCGTCGGCTCACCGCCGTGGTGGTGCTTTACGGCGCGGTGGTGCTGGCGCTGGCCGGCTTGTTGATCGCCGTGCTGCCGCCGCTAATCGACCAGGCGGTCAACTTCATCAGCTATCTGCCGACCCTGTGGGAAAACACCCTCAACTATTTCCGCCAACACTTCCCGCAATGGCTCGATCTCATCCAGCGCCAGCTCGCGAAGCTGCCCGGAGTGAGCGGCGGCGAAGGCGAAGGCAGCACGCTGCGTGATCTCAGCGGCGCGTTGATCAAGCAGCTGGAAACCGTCCTGCGCCAAGCCGCGCCCTCGCTGATGGCGGCTGGCGGCGGCGTCCTCGGCGTGTTCGTGTTCCTGACCAACCTCGCAATCATTCCGGTCTACCTGTTCTTCTTCCTGCTGGCGCGCGGCGAGCCCGCGGACGAGTTGCCGCAGCATCTCGTCTTCCTGCGACCGCGCGTGCGTGACGACGTTGTGTTCCTCGTGCGGGAGTTCGTCGCGATCGTGGTCGCCTTTTTCCGCGGCCAACTGCTCATCGGCCTGATCATGGGCGCACTGCTCGCGACCGGCTTCTCGCTGATCGGACTTCGGTTCGGACTCATCCTCGGGCTCGTGCTCGGGTTGCTCAACATCGTGCCGTATCTCGGCACGATCGTCGGGCTGGCGATCACGCTGCCGCTGGCGTTTTTCCAGCCCGACGGCGGATGGCATCTGATCGCGCTGGTGCTGCTCGTCGTGGTGATCGTGCAGCTGATCGAGGGCTGGGTGCTCACGCCGAAAATCATGGGCATGCAGACCGGACTGCATCCCGTGGCGATCATCGTCGCGGTGTTTTTCTGGGGCACGGCGTTTGGCGGCGTGCTCGGCATGCTGCTGGCGATCCCGCTGACCGCTTTCTTCGTGACCGCATGGCGGCTGGTCCGGCGGAAATATCTGACGCGCCCGCGGGCGACGCCGAGTTGAACGGGCCGGCGGTCGCGTCGTTCGACGCCGCCCGAGCACGTGCTGCCTTAACCCTGATCCTCGCTCATCTCCGCTGATTCGGGACGAGCGGAAATCAGCGTCGATCAGCGTTCCAAAGTCCGCCGCCCCCCGTCACACCGGGCGGCGGCGATTTGTGCTTTTCTCGATTGCTTGAACTATTCGCGTCCGTCCGCGTTTTTCGCCAGACACCCCGCGTGCCTTCTCGTCGAACACCTCCGCCCGAATGCGCCCAGTGTGGCGCCACGATTCCGCCGCACGCGCTCGCCTGCCCCGAATGCGGCGCGGATGAGCGTACCGGTTGGCGCGAGGCGTCGATCTACGATGGACTCGAGCTACCGGACGAAGCGTGGGAGGATGACGCCCGGGAGCGCGGGCACCTTGCCCACAGGCTTGGAGAAACAGACCCGACGTTCGCAGGTCCGCATCGGGTAAACGGGATTGCGTGGTATTGGTGGTGCGTCGGCGTCGGTCTGCTGCTGCTGCTCGGACTGTGGCTGCTCGGACTGCGGTGACGGGCGGCGCACCCCAAGCGCGGGCGTCTCGCCCGCAGCTGGGATCGTAGGGCCGGCGCTCGCCGCCGGCCGCGAATATTCACCGGCCCGCGCCCCGATCCCGGCTCGCCGGTGAACGGCGGCCCTACAACTGCTGAATGCTGCCTCCGGCTCAGGCGGCTTGCATTCTCCCAGTCCTCTCCGTCCATTGCTGCTTTCGCTGCGCATGCCTTGGGACGTCAAGTTCAGTCATGGTCTTTACCTGCCTCAGCTCGGCTGGTGGCTCGACGCGCATTTCCCCCAAAAACGCTCGTTTGTCTCGCACGCGCATTCCGATCACACCGCGACGCACGACGAGATCCTCTGCTCCGCCGGTACCGCGGCGTTGATGCGTGCACGGCTGGATGCGAAACGCATCGAGCACGTGCTGCCGTTCGGCCAGACCGAGCAACTCACGGCCGACTGCGGCGTCACGTTGCACCCCGCCGGCCACATTTTCGGATCCGCCCAGTGCCTGCTCGAGCATGGCGAACACGGCTCGCTGCTCTACACCGGAGACTTCAAACTGCGCCGCGGCCGCTCCGCGGAACCTTGCGCCACGCCGCACGCCGAGCTCGTGATCATGGAGACGACGTTCGGCCGACCGCACTACGTCTTTCCTCCGACCGCGCAGGTGCTGAACGACATCGCCACGTTCTGCCACGAAACGATCGCCGACGACGGCGTGCCGGTGCTGTTCGGCTACAGCCTCGGGAAAAGCCAGGAACTGCTCTGCAGCCTGGAGGAGTCGCAGCTGCCGGTGATGCTGCATCCACAGACGCACAAACTCACGCGCGTTTACGAGCAGTTCGGCATCGCCTTTCCACCGTATCGCGAATTCGACCTCGCCACGGTGAGGGGTCATGTCGTGATCTGCCCGCCGCAATCCCGCGAGTCCGCGTTCGTGCGGCGAATCCCCGGACACCGCACGGCGATGATCACCGGCTGGGCCATGGATCCGGGCGCGATCTATCGCTACCAATGCGACGCGGCGTTTCCGCTGTCGGATCACGCCGACTATCAGGATCTTCTGCGATTCGTCGAGGCGGTGAATCCGCAACGCGTGCTCACGCTGCACGGTTTCGCCACGGAGTTTGCGCAAACGCTGCGCGAGCGCGGGCTTGAGGCGTGGGCGATCGGCGAGGACAACCAGCTGGAGCTGGGGATTCGTTCGTCGCCGCCGCAGGTTCGAGCTGGAGACGCGACGCCCTCGTCGCGTTCATCCGGCGACGCGGGCGTCGCCGCTCCAGCCTGCGCCACGCCCCTTCACGCACCGGATTCGTTCGCGCGTTTCGTCGCGGCGGCCGACGCCGTCAAGGCCACGCCGAAGAAATTGGAAAAGATCGCCGTGCTCCGCGATTACCTCGCCGCGTTGACGCCGCCGGACATGGGCACCGCGGCGACGTTTCTCACCGGCCGCGCGTTTCCGCAGCGCGATCCGCGCAACCTCACCCTCGGTTGGTCGGTGATCAAACGTGCCGTGCTCGAAGTCGCGGGCGTCACCGAAGCCGACTACCGCGACGCTTATCATCGGTTCGCCGACACCGGCGACGCCGCCGGTGCCGTGCTGGCGCAGCGGAGTCTCCGGCCTGGAGACGCGACGCCCTCGTCGCGTCCGGAAATTCTCGGTGTAGCCGGGGTCGCCGACCCCGGACCGGCCGCATCGAGGCCGGCTGCCACAAGCGCTCCCACCACCTGTTCGCTCGCCGACATGGCGTTGTTTTTCGAACGCGCCGCGGCTGCGCGCGGCCCGGCGGCCAAACTGGACCTGCTCCGCGAGCGACTCGCGCTGATTACGCCGGACGAGGCGCGTTACCTAATCAAGATCATCACGGGCGACCTGCGGATCGGGCTCAAAGAAGGACTCGTCGAAGAAGCGCTCGCCGCGGCGGCTGGTCAGCCGCTCGAGGCCGTGCGCGAGGCGGCCATGCTCTGCGGCGACATCGCCGCCGTGGCTCGAGCGGCCCGGACGGACACGCTCGCGGAAATCCAGCTCACTGTTTTCAATCCGCTGCAGTTCATGCTCGCGAGTCCCGAGCCCACTGCCGAGGCGATCGTCGACCGGTTCGCAGCGCAGCGCACCGCGGAAGCCGCTGCCATTGTAGCCGGGGTCGGTGACCCCGGCCCGGGCTCATCGAGCCCGGCTACAGCTGACGCAGCGCCCGCGCTCGCACGCATCTGGCTCGAGGAGAAATACGACGGGATTCGCTGTCAGCTCCACAAATCGGGCGGACGCGTGGAGCTCTACTCGCGCGATCTGAACGTGATCACCGAGCAGTTTCCCGACTTGGCGCGCGCCGCTCTGGCGCTGCCGCACGATTTTATCGGCGATGGCGAATTGCTCGCGTGGCGCGACGGCCGGGCACTGCCGTTCGCCGAACTGCAGAAACGTCTCGGCCGAAAAGGTGGCGACGATTTCTTCCTCGGTGCGGAGATTCCGGTTTCCATTTCGTTCTACGATCTCCTCTGGCTCGATGGCCGCAGTTTGTTGAAGGAACCGCTGCGCGAACGGCGTGCGTTGCTCGAACGTCTGCTGCATGGAGACGCGACGCCCTCGTCGCGTCCCGACGGCGACGAGGGCGTCGCCGCTCCAGCCCTTCAGCCCGCAACTCTCAACCCTCAACTCTCAACCAAATTTTCCCTCGCGCCCGTCACCTTCGCGCACACCGCATCCGACATCGAGGCGGCTTTCCTCGCGGCGCGCCAGCGCGGCAACGAGGGGCTGATGGCGAAGGATCCCGCCAGCGGCTACACGCCCGGCCGGCGCGGACTCGCCTGGCTGAAGCTGAAAAAAGCCTATGCCACACTCGACGTGGTCGTGGTCGGCGTGGAATACGGCCATGGCAAGCGCCGCGATGTGCTGAGTGACTACACGTTCGCAATCCGCGACGAGGAGCACGACAACCAGCTGCTCACCGTGGGCAAGGCCTACTCCGGCCTCACCGACGTCGAAATCGCGCAGCTCACGCAGCATTTCCTCGAGCACACGCTCGAGGTGCACGGACGCTACCGCGTCGTCGTGCCGGATACCGTGATCGAAGTGGCCTTCGATACGATCCAGCCGAGCAGCCGGCATCAAAGTGGATTCGCGTTGCGCTTTCCGCGGATCGCACGGATCCGCACCGACAAGACGCCCGCGGAAATCGACACGCTCGCGACGTGCCGGAAGCTCGCGGCCGCCGCCGGGAGCGGGGGCATTGCTGCAGTGGGGGCGCGGCCGCCCCCGGCCGCATCGGATTGAAAGCGGCCGAGGGCGGCCGCGCTCCCATGTTGTTCACCCGCGTCACTTCACCGGCGTTCACCGAATCGCGACTCTATGCCGCGCTCCACCCCGACCTCGCCGCTTGGTTCCGCCGCCGCTTCGCCCACTTTTCTCCCGCCCAGCTCCACGCCGTGCCTGAGGTCCTCGCCGGGAACTCGCTCCTGCTCACCTCTCCGACCGGCAGCGGCAAAACCCTCGCCGCGTTTCTGTCCGTGTTCGACTGGCTCGCGCGGGCGCGTGATCGCGGCGAACTGCCGAACGGGATCGTCGCCGTCTACGTGTCACCATTGCGCGCCCTGGCCTATGATCTCCGCAAAAACCTCGCGGAGCCCGTGCGCGAGCTCGGCTGGGACTGGCTGCGCGTCGGCGCCCGCACCGGAGACACCTCGCCCGCAGAACGCGCAGCGCAGCGGCGCAAGCCGCCGCACATTTTCGTCACCACGCCCGAGAGTCTCACGCTGATGCTCAGCCAACCGGGCTGGATCGCCGCGTTCACCTCCACGCGTTTCCTCATCGCCGACGAGCTTCACGCGCTCGCCGAAAACAAACGCGGCGCGATGCTCGCCGTCGCCGCCGAGCGGCTGGAGGAATTTCCGATTGCCGAACGTCGATCGCCGAACGTCCCAGCGCCTCCACCCCATGTTCCGGGAGATCCGACCGCTAGTTCACAATCGGCCATCGAAAATCAGAAATCGAAAATCATCAGAATCGGTCTTTCGGCGACGGTCGCCCCGCTCGAAACCGTCGCAGCGTTCCTCGTCGGTCCCGGCCGTCCGTGCCGGATCGCCGAGGTGACGCAGACCAAGCCGGCGAAGATCGAGGTTTTCTCGCCGCTGCGCGAGCACGCCTATCCGCCCGCCGGCTACACGGCCACCCGTGTGCTCGCCGAACTCAGCGTGCTCCTCGAAAAGCACAAGACCACCCTCGTGTTCACCAACACGCGCAGCGGCGCGGAATCGATCGGGCTTCGGTTGAAGCAGCTGCGGCCCGAACTCAGTGACTTGATCGAGGTGCATCACGCCTCGCTCGATCGTGGCGTGCGGCTGGAGATCGAGGATCGGCTGAAACGCGGCGAGCTGCGCGCGGTGGTGTGCTCGACCTCGCTCGAGATGGGCATTGATATCGGCTCGATCGACGTGGTGGTGATGGTGTCGGCGCCGAAAGGCGTGTCGCGCGCCCTGCAGCGCATCGGGCGCTCGGGCCACTCGATGGGCCGGATCAGCCACGGGATTCTCGTCGCCAGCAATATCAACGACCTCGCCGAATGCGCCGTCACCGCGCGGATGATGGCGCGGCGCGAGCTCGAGCCGGTGAAGATTCACGAGAACCCGCTCGACGTGCTGGCGCAGACGCTGGTCGGGCTGGCGATTTTCGGCAGTGAGACGCCGGACGAAGCGTTCGCGCTCGTGCGCCGCAGTTATCCGTTCCGCGACCTGCCCCGCGCCACGTTCGAACGGGTGCTCCGCTATCTGCGCGGCGGCGGCGTTTCGCTCGAGCGCAACTACGAAAACGTCTTCGGCAAGGTGCGCGTTGATGCCAGCGGCCAGCTCGTCCTCACCTCGCCGCGCGTCGCGCGCAGCTTTTATCAGAACATCGGCACGATCAACACCGAGAGCATGGTGCAGATTCGGCTCGGCCGCCGAAACCTCGGGCAGGTCGAGGAATCGTTCATGCGGGGCCTGCGCCCGGGCGACGTCTTCGTGCTTAACGGACGCTGCGTGCGGCTGGTGAAAACCCATTTGCTCAGTGCGCAAGTCGTGCGCGCCGACCACGCGCTGCCGACGGTTCCGCGCTGGTATGCGAACAAGATGCCACTCGCCTCCGGGCTTGCCGCCGAGGTCGTGCGGCTGCGGACGGAAGTGGCGAAACGGCTTGGTGGGAGCGCGGGCGTCCCGCCCGCCTCCGGCCAACCCGCGGGCGAGACGCCCGCGCTCTCATGGCTTCGCTCCGAATACGGCCTCTCCGCCGCGAACGCCCGTGCGCTGATCGATCATTTCTCGTTGCAGGCACAGATCTCCGCGATTCCGACGGCGGGCGTGTTCCTGATCGAGCGCTACCGCGAGGGCGACCTGCTCCACTACTTTTTCCACGCGCTCATCGGCCGGTCCGCGAACGACGCACTGTCGCGCATCGTGGCGCAACGCGTGCAGTCGCTCAAAGGTGGCAACGCGCTCGTGACCATCGACGATTACGGGTTCCTGCTCAGCCTGCGTTCGTTCCAGGCGATGGAGGAACCGGAACTGCGTACACTGCTGGTACGCGACGGCGCCGAGGACGCGCTGCGGCTCGCGCTCGCCGATGCCTCGCTCGTGAAATGGCAATTCCGCGGCGTGGCGCAGACCGGACTCATGGTGCCGCGGCGGGTGCACGGCGTCGAACGCGGCACGCGCATGCTCCAGTGGAGCGCCGAAATCATCTTCGAAGTGCTGCGCGAGCATGAGCCGGATCACCCGCTGCTGCTCGAAGCCTACGCCGAGGCGACATTGCGTTTTCTCGATCTGCCCCGCGCGCTTGGCTTTCTCGAGCAAGTCGACCGCCTGCGCTGGGACATTCGCGATCTACCCCGGGTGAGCCCGTTTTCCTTCGGGATCTACGTCAGCAAGATCAAAGAAACGATGACCCTTGAAGATCCCGAGACGACGATTGAGCGTCTCTACCATGCAATGTACGGCGCCAACGCACCCACCGCGGCTTCAAGTCCGACCTGAGGTGTGGATCGATGCCCGCCTCGCCCTCTGGCTCGAGGCGACGCGCTCGCTGATCGTCGCCGATCTGCATTGGGGCTACGTGGAAAGCCACCGGGCGCAGGGCAATCTGCTGCCGGCGTGGGGCGACGCCGACATCGCCGCGCGGCTCCGCGCCTTGCTGCAGGACTATCAACCCGCCGAGATGATCTGGCTCGGTGACTCGCTGCACACGCTCGCCGGACGCGCCGCCGCCGAATCATTTCTCCAAACACTGTCGGTGCCGGTCGTGCTGGTCTCGGGCAATCACGACGTCCGCTGGACGCGCGCCGCCGAAACCACCGCGGTCAGACGCGGAGGGTTTTTCCTGCATCACGGCGATCAGCCTGCCGCCGTGCCGCAGTCCTGCATCGAAATCGTCGGGCATCATCATCCGGCCTTTGTCTGGAGCGACGGCGCGGGGACTCACCTCAAGTTGCCGGCCCTCGTTGCGTCCCCCCGCCGCTTCGTGCTCCCGGCCTTCTCTCCCTGGGCCGCCGGCATGCCATGGAAACCTGCTGGAGAAGAAATTGTTTACGGAATTGGCACCAAACGAATCTTTACAGTGTCGGGGGGCTCTCGTCAGAAAGAACCTTTCGTTTGATGCAACGCCTCGGTCTCGTCCTTTTTCTGCTGTTCCTTGCCGGCGGCTCTCGGCCTGCCGCGGCATCCGAATTGGCGCTGCAGGATGGCGAGCGACTGAGCTTTCGCGTCGCCTGGGGACTGTTTTTGCACGCCGGCGATATCACGATCTCCGCGCGCACCGAGGTGGAGGACGGCGTGCCCTACACCGTCGTCAGCACTCGCACCTCCACCCGCGGGCTGCTGAGCAAGCTGTTCCGCTTCGAAGGTGAGGCGGAGGCGATCTTCGACCAACGCACCGGCCAGCTCCGACTCTATCGCGAGAGCAGCGTCAGCAAGCGCAAGAAAACGCACACCGCCGTCGAGATCGATCCGGCGAGCGGCACGGCGAAATACACCGATTTCATCAACCCCGAGCGCAACGCCACCGTCACCATGCCCGGCGAGTGTGCGGCGGACCTCATCATGACGCTGGTGCAGACGCGGAACTGGAACCTCGCGCCCGGCCAGAAGCGCGACGCCGACGTGATCTTTGGTCGCGACATCTATGAACTCACGGTGCATGCCCTGCGGACCGAGCCGCTGCGCACCTCGCTGGGCAATTTTCATACCGTGGTGCTCGAGCCGCGGATGGAAAAGACTCCGCCGAAAGGCATGTTCAAGCGCGGCTCGCAGGTCCACGTCTGGATCGCCCAAAACGACGAGCGGCGGTTGCCGGTGATGTTCGAGGTCGAGTTCAGCTTCGGCGCAGGCGTGGCGACGCTCACGGAGTATCGTCCGCCGGGCTCGCCAGCCGAACCCGTGGCCGGCGAGCCGGCAAAGTCCGGCTCGTTGCTCGACATCGCGCGCCCGCTTCCGCTCGCGACGATCGAGTGAGCCCGTCGGTGGATCGCGTTGCCGTCAACGCGATCGGTAACGAAAGCCGTCAGCCTTTCGTTGAAATCCTCACGCGTTCGGCTATGCGCCGCCGCACCGCCGCCGGATCGCTGATCACGAACCGCCACGGTTTCTTCGCCCAGATCTCACCCGCGTAGTTCACGCCAATTCGCGGCGTGATCTGGATCAGGTGGCGCGGCACGCGCACGCCGCGGTCCTCGACCCAGAGTCCGCTCGCCTCGGCGGCCGGTTGCCGGTTCAGCCGCCGGTCGACGGCGAGGTGTTTCGTCACGCGCCCGGGGCCGGCCACGCCTTCCACCCCGCGGATCAACACGGCCGCCGGCCAGTCCTCCGGCCCGGCGACGAGGTTGAGCATCTCGTGGATCCCATAGCAGAGGTAAACATACCACACGCCCGCTGGCTCGTAGAGCACCGCGGTTCGCGCCGTCCGGCCCGCGCGCGCATGGCACGCCAGATCGCGCTCTCCGTTGTAGGCCTCGGTCTCGGTGATCATGCGCGCTTCGGTCGAGCCGTCCGCACGTTGACGCACGAGATACTTTCCGAGCAGCCAGCGGGCGCACGCGACGGCGCCGCGGGTCTTCAGCTCTGCTGCGTCAATGATCCGATTCATCCGGCAGCGATACGAGCCAAACGCAGCTCGGAAGCAACTCCCCATGATCTTCCATGTCGCGGCCGCCGCTAAACGGCGGCCCTACGATTGACATTTGTAGGGCTGGCGCTCGCCGCCAGCCGCCCGCTTCGATTTTCTCCATCGCGTTCGGTGGCCGATGCGCTCAGAAAGTGAACTGGATGAACCCCGCGCCCCACATCTTCACCCTCACGGGCAATCTGCTGGCGGAACGGACGCTGGAGTTCGCCACTTGGGCGCCGGGCGCCACCCACCGCGCGCAGCGCGAATCGTTTCAAGTCGGCGGCAAGGGCATCAATGTCTCGAAAATGCTCAACCGGCTCGGCGCGCCGAACACCGCACTGTGCTTCACCGGCGGCAGCGCCGGCGAGGAGTGCGTGGTCTGGCTGACGGAGCGCGGGTTTTCGTATCGCGCGTTCGGCACGAATCGGCCGACGCGTACCGGCACGGTCATTCGCAGCCTCGAGCAAGCGGAAACCACGTTCCTCGGCGTCGACGTGGTGCCCTCGCCCGCCGCTCTGCGCGGTTGCGCGGAATTTCTCGACGACCAGCGCGACGGCCAGATCCTCGCCGTTTGCGGCAGTTTGCCGGGTTGGGCGGCGAGCGACTATGAACCGCTGCGCGCCGCGCTCGAACGCTGGGCCACGCGCGGCCTGCTCGTGGCCGACACCTACGGCCCGCCGCTCGCGTGGTTCGCCCGCCGTGCGCTGGCACTGGTGAAGATCAACGAATCCGAATTGCGCACGCTCACGGGCGATCACCGACCGACGCCGGAGATCCTCGCGCGTCTTCCCGCGGCGTTTGCGACCGAGCGTTGGGTCATCAGCAACGGCCCGCATCCGGTGTGGTTCCGCGATACCACGGGACTGCCGGACGCCCTGCTGCCGCCGACGGTCCATGAGATCTCGCCCACCGGCTCGGGCGACGTGTTGCTGGCCAGTTTGCTGGTATCGCTTTTTCACGACCACCTGCCCCTGCCGGTCGCCGTGGAACGCGCCCTGCCGCTTTCCGCGGCCAACGCCGCCCATCCCGGCATCGCGGAGTTTCCCGAGGCTGCCGTGGGCAATCGTCCGCGTTGAAGTCACGGCGATTTTGAACCTCGCCCGGCCGCCGCTGTCGTTCGCGGTGCCATGATCGTTTCCCCGGCCGCCGCCGACTGCCTGTCGGCGCGCGCACTTTCGCCCACGCTGCTCCCATGAAAGCCGTCGCGATCACCGCCATCATCCTCGTCGCGCTCTGGGCGGTCAGCGCCACGTATCGGGATTACCGGCGCCAGAACGAACGCGATCTCGCCGCGCGCCACGCCGCGGACGAGGCCCGCGAAGCGGAGCTGCGCCGGCGCGAGTCCGCCCAAGTCGAGGCGAACCGCCTGACGGCCGCGCAGGCGGAGAAAGAGGCGGCCGCCGCGGCCGCCGCAACGGCCGAGCTACGCCGCCAACAAGAGGCGGCCGCGCAGGCCCAAGCCGCCCGCGAGGCCGAAGCCGCGCGCTGGTCTGCCGAACTCGCGCGACTCCGCGCGCAAAAGGAAGCCACGTTGAAGGAGGCCGAGCACTGGTCCGACCTGCGCGAACAGGAACTCGCCCGCATCGATGAGGCGCACGCCGCCGCCCTCGCGAAACTGCAGGCGCTCGAACAGGAGGAGACCACGGCGCGCGATCGGGCCGCGGCGCTTGCTGAAGCGCTCGAACTGCAGGCCACGAAGGAAAAACAAGCACGGGAAGCCGCGGCCCGGTTCCCGCGCGGCCAGCAGCGGCCCTGACGCCATCTTGTAGGGCCGCCGTTCACCGGCGGCCGGGAAAGCCCAGGGCGGCGCTGCACCCGCCTTGACGGAGCGCCAGCGATGCAAAAACGGTTGCCGAAATGCGCGATCGCAGCAGCGTTCCGCTCGCCATCGAACGCGCTGCAGATTCTGCGGATTCGACAGGCTCACCGCATGCCTGTCTTCGCACCAAATTATCCTTGCGTTCGCCATCGCGTAACCGCTTTATCCGCGGTTTTATTTTATGAAAGCCACGATCAAGACGCAGGGACAGCAGTTCACTGTCTCCGAGGGCGACATTCTTACCGTCAACCGCTATCCCAATACGGAAGCGGGTGCCACTGTGGAAATTAGCGAAGTGCTCGCCACCGGCGAGGGCGAGAATTTCCGCGTCGGGACTCCGACTCTCGCCGGCGCGATCGTCTCGGCCAAGATCCTCGAAAACAAACGCGGGGAGAAGGTCATCGTTTTCAAGAAGAGGAAGCGCAAGGGCATGGAGCGGAAGCGCGGCCATCGCCAGGAGCTTTCCGTGATCAAGATCGAATCCATCAAAGTTTAAGGAATCCCCCGCCATGGCGCATAAAACAGGTCAATCCTCCTCCTCCAACGGTCGCGAGAGTAAGTCGAAGCGGCTGGGCGTAAAAACGTTCGGCGGTCAGAAGGTCCTCGCCGGCACGATCATCATCCGTCAGCGGGGCACTCGCCTGCACGCCGGCCGCAACGTCGGCACCGGCCGCGACTGGACGCTCTTCGCACTGAAGGACGGCGTCGTTAAGTTCGACAAGCCGCACCGCCGCGTCGAGATCGTCGCCAGCTGATCAGAGCGCTCAGCTCCAGACTCTCAGCTCTCCGCCAAATTTCCAGCGCCGCCTGCCTCGTGCAGCGCGGCGCTTTTTGTTTGTTTGCAGCGACTCGGCCAACACGCGAAATTGCCGCGGTGAATCCGGATCGGCTCCCCGAACTGCTGCGCCAGCGCGAACTCGTTCGGACGCATCTGGCCTGGCTCGAGCGGGAGATCGCCGCGGCCACGGCGACAAACCGCGCGAACGCCTCACCGCCGTCGCCCACGGGCGCACCGACCGCCGCGGCATCCGCGGCGCCCACCGTCGCGCCGACCGGTTTGCCGCCAGCGACGGAATTTGCCGCGAGACTGGCCGCACCCGCAGCCGACCTCTACGAGCCGGATCCGCGTTCCGCGGCTCTCGGCGCCAAACGCGGCTGCTTTGCCGCCTTCGCGCTCACGCTGCTGCTGCTCGTGCTCGTGCTCGCGGCGGTTTACTTCGTTGCCTACCGCGATCGTCCCTTGCTGTTTGTGCCGCGCGACAACCCGATGACGGAGAAACCCGCCGGCCCGCCCCCGCCGTCGACGCCGCGGAAGTAAGCGCCGCGGGCGGCGTTGCGCGTCGCCGTAGTTTGCCGGAGGACGAGCCGGGATTTTTCCTCGAAACACTCGGCGTTGCGGACGGTCTAGCGGCTCACCTTGAACCGCGCCGCGCTGCCCGAAATATCGCCGCCGCCAACGGAGCCTTCGCCTTGGGAAGACGTGCGCCGGCTTTACCGCCGCGTCTGCGTGTTGCGCGCCACCGGTCAGGACGAGGCCGCCGCCGCACTGGAGCACACGGAGCTGGCGCGCGCGCTCGGCGTCGCGCGACTGGCCACCGACGATGTCACGCACGAGCAAGCAGTACTCGAGCAAGAAGCGGAACGCGTCGCCCAGGCGCACACGCTGGCCGAACTCATGGTCCCGTTGCTCGCCCACCGGCTTCGCGCCGAACTTCCCGCCCTGAATCGCTCCTCCGCCCTCCCGGCCGCTCCGACCGAACCGTCGTCCCCGCCTGTGACGCCGCCCGCGCGCGGTCCGGCCGGCGAAGTCCCAGCCGTCGCGGATCTCATTGAGAGCATGCTCCTGCAGCAAAACCCGCGCGGCCCGCGCCGCTCCTGATTTTCCCGGTTCAACTCGTCGAAACCCAAACCCTCGTTCCAACGACTATGATTCCCGCCTCCACCGAAAAGCCCGTCCCTTCCGCTGCGATCCCCGCCAACGCGCCCAATGTGGCGGTTTCGAAGCCAGCGGCCCCGGGCACCAGAACCAAAACGGTGCTGGTCGGCTTTGACTTCGGCACCAACAAATCGTGCGTGCTCGCCGGCACCGCGGGCGCCACCGATATCGCGATCAGCAAAATCGTGCCGACCGTCGTGGGCTACGTGAAGGAAGGGATCGTCGACGGCATCGTCGCCGGCAACCGCTCGGTCCTGTTCGGCGACGACGCCCTCCAGAATCGGCTGCACGCGCGCCTCGTCGCCCCGATGGAGCACGGGGTGATTGCGCACCCCGACGCCGCGCGCGATTTCGTGCAGCACCTCCGCTCGCTGGCCGATCCTTCCGGTCAGGCCGAGATCCGCGCTGTCGTGGGCGTGCCCGCCAATGCCACCGAGCAGGCGCGCGAGGACGTTCGCCGCTGCGCGTTTGGGATTTTCGACCGCATCCTGCTGATTCCCGAACCGTTCCTTGCCGCGCTGGGTTATCGCGACGACGCCCGGCTCGGCCAATCGAACTACATCGATCCGGTCGTGAACTCCCTGTTCATCGACATCGGTGGCGGCACGAGCGACATCTGCCTTGTGCAGGGCTATTTCCCCGGACCGGATGACCAAATCAGCATTCCCTTCGCCGGCGACGCGATCGACCAGCTGCTTCAGGAGGAACTGAACCGCACCTATCCCAACAACGGTCTCTCGCTGCACAAGGTCCGTGAGATCAAGGAAGCGCACGGCTACGTCGGCCCCAGCCGCAAGCCGCTCGACGTGAAGGTCGTGATCGGCGGCAAGGCCCACACGCTCGAGCTCGGCGACACGCTCGCGCGCGCCTGCAATGCCCTCATCGACAAAATCTATCCCGCGCTGACGACGCTGATCCAGCGCGCCTCGTCGGACTCCGTCGTCACGCTGCTCCAGAACATCATCATCACGGGCGGCGGCTCGCAGATCAAAGGCATCGACACGCTGCTTCAAAAGAAGCTGACCGAGGACGGCTTCGAGTCGCCGAAGGTCCGGCTCGCCGGCCACGACTACAAGCGCTACGTCGCCCTCGGCGCGCTCAAGGCCGCCCGCGCCGCGCGCGAGAATCAGTGGCAGGTCCTGCTCGGCTGAGCCGCGGACAAATTCCTCCCAAAAGGGCGAGGCCTGCATCGGACTCGCCCTTTTTTCGCCGCGCGTCGCGTTCGCGGCACGCATGCCGTGCACGCCGGGCGATACGGCTCCCGCCGGAGCGCTGCCCCGCCGCGGGTCTCGCGCGCAGCCGCGGCGGCAGGGAACAAAACCCGTCGCCGCGGGACAAGGGAGCCTTCGACGCGTCGCCGCGTTGCCCGCAAACGCCGGCCTCGGCCGCATCGATACGTCGTCCCGCGTCCCGTTTTTCCGCCGTGGCCTTCGGTCCGGCCCGCCCTGCTGCGCCGGCGTTGACTGAATGCGTTGCGGGCGTCGCGCTGCTGGCTGGCGAGAAGCCGGCCTCGGTCGCGGGTCTGCTGCTCGCACGATCACCGCGCCGGCCGCAGGAAATCTTCGCGCCGCGCCGTCGCTCGCGCCACCGCGGTCACCTCTCTCATCATGAACATCGAAACACCCGACCTCTCGCATCTCTGGCCAGCGCTGCTGGCTGCGGTCCCGTCTGTGCTGATCATCATCGCGGGTGCCGTGCTGGCGAACATCCTCATCGGCCGGACGCTGTTGCTGATCGCGCGGCGGACGAGTTTCACCGAACAGGAAATCGGCCCCGTCCGGCGCGTGATCAAATGGGTGATTACCGTGATTGCGCTAGTGCTGATTTTCGGCGCATTCGGTCTCAACATGGGCGGCGTCTGGGGCGTGCTGTCGACGATCCTCGCGATGGTCGCGATCGGATTTGTCGCCGTCTGGAGCGTGCTCAGCAACACGCTCTGCACGCTCATCATCATGATCTTTCGACCGTTCGCGGTCGGAGACGAAGTCGAGTTCGCCGGCGAGCCGGTGAAGGGACGGGTGATCGATCTCAACTTCATTTACACCTCGTTGGACGCCGGTGACGGCACCGTGCTGCAGGTACCGAACAACCTGTTTTTTCAAAGAGTGCTCCGACGACGGCATGCGCGCCAGGCGGTTTCCGCCGCAGTCCACCTGCGGACGAAGCTCCCCGACGCACCGGAGCCTCGGCCCGCGACGGCGCGGTGATCCGACCGGCGTGGCACGGGCGTCTCGCCCGTGACGGCGCTCCGAGCCGCCGACCTGCCCGCCACGCCATGTCCCGCTGCGAACGATATGTCCGTGCGGCCGTCACTCCCGCACACCGACGCCAAAGTTGATCCGCGCTCCCGCCACATTTCCTGACACTCGCGCATTGCCGTGAACCGTCGCGCGCTCATGCTGATTCCGTCGCGCGGCGTTGGGCCCCTTCCCTCGCCATCGCGCGACCCTCTCCCGCTTCTTCACGCTCATGAAACTCTCCTGGCTCTTCGTGATTCTCCTGCTCGTTTTCGTGGCGGTCTTCAGCGTGCAGAACGCGGACGTCATCACGGTAAACTTCCTGGTGTGGCACGTCGCCATTTCGGCTGCGCTCGTCATTCAGCTCGCGGCGTTGCTCGGCGCGCTGGTCGGGTTGAGCATCGGCTACTGGTCCGGCCGTCGTCGGCGCCCCGTCGCGCCACCGGCCGCATCACGCGAGTTCAGCGACCTCCCTCATTCCCGGGATTCTTTCGCCGATTCGGCTGATCGCCCGCCCCTTTAACCTGTCGGCCGGCGCCGGTGCGCACTCGAGTTCCGAGTTCGCGCACCGCGCGTCACCCGACCGGACGCGGAGCGGCCACATGCTGGAGCTTCTCGGGGTTCACGACGGCGTAGATCGAATGGATCCGCCCGCCGTCGATTCGATACGCGGTGACGCTGACGATCCCATCCGGCCGGCGCATCCACACGCCGACGTCGCCGTTGACTGACACCAGCGAGAATTCGGCGCCTTCGACGGAGCGCTGGCGAATCTCGACGAGGAACTGGCCCACCTGAGCTGCCGTGTGGATCGGCCGAATCGCCGAGCGCACGCGCCCACCGCCGTCCGCGTAAAGTACGACGTCCTCGCTCAGCAACCGGAGCAGCGCGGGCAGGTCGCCCGCCACCCAGGCGGCCATGAAGCGTTGTACGACGGCTTGCGCCTGTTCGCTGGGCGGGCCGGCGGGCGCAGGTTGATCCCGCAGCCGCGTTTTTGCGCGACTGACCATCTGGCGGCAGTTTGCCTCCGACTTCGCCACGATCCGGGCGATCGCCGCGTAATCATAATCGAACGCCTCGCGCAGAAGAAACACCGCGCGTTCCACCGGCTCGAGCATTTCGAGCATCAGCAGGAATGCCAGGTTGAGCGAATCCGTCCGCGCCGCCGCCTGATCGGGTGCGAGCAGCGACGTGTCGAGCAGTGGCTCCGGCAGCCAGGTGCCCACATACTCTTCGCGCCGCCGCCGCGCGGAACGCAGTTCGTCGATGCAAAGCCGCGACACCGTCGTGACCAACCACGCGGCCGGTTCCTCGACCGAGGTACGCTCCTGCCGCTGCCAGCGCAGATAAGTTTCCTGCACCATGTCCTCGGCCTCCGCCACACTGCCCAACATCCGATACGCGATGCCGAACAAGCGCGGTCGGCTGGAATGGAAGTCCTCGCTCATCACTCAACTAGTCTGCCGGCAACGCCCGCAGAGCAAATTCCACGATCTGCTTCGCGGGGATTACCGCGGCGTCAGCCCGCGAAACCTGGCGGCGTGCGGAAGCCGACGTTGAAGCGGTTCCAGCCGTTGATGACGACGATCGCCAGCGTCAGGTGGGAGAGTTCCGCCTCGGAGAACTGGTCGCGGGCTGCCGCGAAATCGTCGTCGTCGGGCGCCGCGGCGGAAAGCCGGGTCAACACTTCCGCCCAGCGTAGCGCGGCACGCTCGCGAGGCGTGTAGAGATCGACCTCGTGCCAGGCGTCGAGCAGATAGAGCCGCTCATCCGATTCGCCGGCGGCCTTCGCTTCGCGAAAGTGCATGTCCAGGCAGAACGCGCAGCCGTTGATCTGCGAGACTCGCATCTCGATCAATCGAAGCAGCGACGCCTCCAATCCGCTTTGGTCGACCGCCTGCTGGAGCAGCAGCATGGACTGCAGCGTGCCCGGGGCGGCCTTGGCATAGTTCAAACGTGGTTCCGTGTTTCTCGTTTCGAGGGAGGTGGTGATCATTGCACCAAACTGGACGAGACAGCCCGCAGGTTTGTGACAGCCCCGGGCGATCGCGGGATGCCGGACGCATAGGATTTGATGGCCGGTCACACGGGCGCACCCCATTTCCCTGCAAACCCGCGGGCGAGACGCCCGTGCCACGTGGCATGGACGTCCCGCCCATGTCAGAAAAGTGAGATGCGCCCGGTCACACGCTGCGCCGGATTTCCCTTTGACCATGCCGCCACCCTCACCAACGTGACAAACCGCACGTTGCACCCCTTTACCATGTCCGCCACACCGACCATCATCTACACCAAGACCGACGAAGCCCCCGCCCTCGCGACCTATTCGCTCCTGCCGATCGTGCAGGCCTTCACGAAGCATGCGGGCATCGCCGTCGAAACGCGCGACATCTCACTCGCGGGCCGGATCCTGGCGGCGTTCTCCGACCTGCTGCCCGCGAACCAGCGGGTGGCCGATGCGCTGGCCGAGCTCGGCGCACTCACGCTCAAACCGGAGGCGAACATCATCAAGCTTCCCAACATCAGCGCATCCGTCCCGCAGCTTAAGGAAGCGATCGCCGAACTGCAGGCGAAGGGCTTCGCCCTGCCCGATTATCCCGAGTCGCCGAAATCCGACGCCGAGAAGGACGCCAAGGCGCGCTACGATCGGGTGAAAGGCTCGGCCGTGAACCCGGTCCTGCGCGAAGGCAACTCGGACCGCCGCGCGCCGAAGGCGGTGAAGGACTACGCGCGCAAGCATCCGCATTCGATGGGCGCGTGGTCGCCGACCTCCAAGACTCGCGTCGCCACGATGGGCCGCGACGATTTTTACGCGAACGAGAAGTCCGTGACGGTCCCCGCGGCGACCACCGTGCGGATCGAATTCGAGTCAACCGACGGCAAGGTCACCGTGCTCAAGGACAAGCTCGCACTGCTGGCGGGTGAGATCATCGACGGCACGTTCATGAGCCGCAAGACGCTCGACAGCTTCCTCGAGCAGCAGGTGGCGATCGCGCGGCAGGACGGCGTGCTGTTTTCTGTTCACCTCAAGGCGACGATGATGAAGGTGTCGGACCCGATCATCTTCGGCCATGCGGTTCGCGCCTACTTCAAGGAGCTGCTCGCCAAGCATGCCGCCACGTTCGCCGAGCTCGGCGTCGATCTGAACAACGGCTTCGGCGATCTCGTCGCGAAATTGGAGAAGCTGCCGCCGGCGAAGAAGGCCGAGATCGAGGCCGACATTCGCGCGACCTACGCGGCCGGTCCCGCGGTGGCGATGGTGAACTCCGATCAGGGCATCACCAATCTCCACGTGCCGAGCGACGTCATCGTCGACGCTTCGATGCCCGCGATGATCCGCGTGGGCGGCAAGATGTATGATGCCAACGGCAAGCTGCAGGACACCCTCGCCGTGATCCCGGACAGCAGTTACGCGGGCGTTTACCAGGCCACCATTGAGTTCTGCAAAAAGCACGGCGCCTTCGATCCGCGGACGATGGGCTCGGTCCCGAACGTCGGGCTCATGGCCCAGGCGGCGGAGGAGTACGGCTCGCACAACAAAACCTTCCACCTTCCGTCGAACGGCACGGTGCGCGTGGTGGACGCGGCGGGTCGCGTTTATCTGGAGCACGCGGTCGCCGCGGGCGACATCTGGCGGGCGTGCCAGGCGAAGGATGCGCCGGTCCGCGATTGGGTGAAGCTCGCGGTAAACCGCGCACGGCTCAGCGCGACGCCCGCGATCTTCTGGCTCGACGAAAAGCGCGCCCACGACGCGCAGCTCATCGTCAAGGTGAAGGCCTACCTCGCCGATCACGACACGACCGGGCTCGACATCAAAATCCTTCCGCCCGCGGCGGCGTGCACCGCCACGCTGGAGCGGCTCAAGGCCGGACAGGACACCATTAGTGTCACCGGTAATGTGCTGCGCGATTATCTCACCGACCTCTTTCCCATCCTCGAAGTCGGCACGAGTGCGAAGATGCTTTCGATCGTGCCGCTGATGAAGGGCGGCGGGCTGTTCGAAACCGGCGCCGGCGGCTCCGCGCCGAAACATGTCGAGCAGTTCCTGGCGGAGAACTATCTGCGCTGGGACAGCCTGGGCGAATTCTTCGCGCTCGCCGCCTCCCTCGAGCACTTGAGCCTCACGTTCAAGCACGAGAAGGCCAAGATCCTCGCCGACACGCTCGACGCGGCGACTGCCAAGTTCCTCGAAAACGACCGCTCGCCCGGCCGCAAGCTCGGCACGATCGACAATCGTGGCAGCCATTTCTACCTCGCACTCTACTGGGCGCAGGAGCTCGCGCGACAAAGCCGCGACGCCGAGCTCAAGCGGATCTTCATCCCGCTCGCCGCGGAACTCGAAGCCGCAGAGCCGACAATTACCAGCGAGCTTCTCGCGGTGCAGGGGAAGCCGGCGGATATCGACGGCTACTACCGGCCGGACGACGTGAAGGCCGCAGCGGCCCTCCGCCCCAGCGCAACCTTCAACCAGATTCTCGCGACGCTCTGATCGCCGGCTGTTCATGTAGCCGGGCTCGTTGAGCCCGGCAGGCCGGTTTCACCGACTCCGCCTACCTGGAGCCGCGACGCCCTCGTCGCGGCCGCGTTTTTTCGGGAACGCGTTCTCGCGCCTCGTTGCCCTCCGCCGCGCTCATTTTTCTGCTCCGATCTCTCGAGTCGAGTGCGCGGACTTCCTCCGCCCCGTTTTCTGCCGTGCGCGTCCGCCTGGGTGTTCGTAATATGAACATTCGCGAACGATGCGGCGCCGAGATGCGCTTCGTCATCCGCCGCACTTCCTCTCGTTTTTCGGACAACGCCGGCTACGCTCGCCGCCATGTTGCCCACCCCGCTGCTGTCCCGTCGTGAGTTTCTCGTCCGCGGATCGGTTGTCGTCGGTGGAGTCGCCCTCGCACCGCTGCTGTCACGCAGCGCCGAACCGCTCGGCGGCACGACCGTCGCGACGGCGAGCTCCGACGCCGATCTTTGGTTTCGCCGACCGCTGCGAATCCTCCAGACGGTCCTGCGCGAGATCGATGCGCGCGCCTACGACCCGACGGCGGTGGTCGCATATCTGCAGCGGGCCGCCTGCAACACACTCGTGGTGAACGGTGGCGGGATCGTCGACTTTTTCCCCAACCCGCTGCCGCTCGCGAATCCCGTCCGCTTCCTGCAGGGTCGCGACGTCCTCGGTGAAATTTCCGCCGCGTGCCGCGCGGCGGGCATTCGCGTGATCGCCCGCGTGGATTTTCGCGGCGTCGAGGAGCCGATCTACCGGGAGCATCCGGACTGGTTTGGCGTCACCGCCGAGGGCACGCCGCTGACGCTCGATTACACGACGCCCACGCTCTATGCCGGCTGCTACAACAGCTATCATCGCAACGAGCACGCCGAGCGTTTCATTCGCCACCTGCTCAAGCACTACCCGCTGGACGGCATCTGGCACAACAGCATCGCCGTCGCCGGCATCTGCTACTGCCCGCGTTGCCGCGAGGGGTTCCGCTCCGCCATCGGCGCCGACCTCCCGGTGATGTCGGATGCTTCACCCGCCGAACTCGATCGCTACATGCTGTGGAAAGCCGCGACGGCCGATCGCCACGTCGCGCGGATGCGCGCCACGGTGAAATCCTTCGGCGCGGACAAGGCCTACGCCGCGGAGGTGTTCGGCAGCATGTTCCAGTCGGGTGGAGCGATCTGGTCCGGCATCGACCTCTACAGCGCGCGCGATCATTTCGACTTCCTGATCGCGACCGCCTTCATCTCGGAGAACAATGCGGAGCTGCGTTACGACGAGATCTTCCACTCCGCGACGCTCGTGCGGCTGATGAAATCGATGACGCCGGACAAGGAGGCCGTCATCCTTTACGGCGACAACGGCACCTCGCATCGGTATATTATGGATGCGCCGGCCGAGACGCAGGTCTGGCTCTGGGAGGCGCTGTCCGTCGGTGGACGATTTTGGAACTGCGGCTTCACGGGCATGCATCCGGACTCCACCCACGACCGGCGCGCCGCCTACAACAGCGTCGCCGCCTACGAGTTCGTGCGCGATCACGAAGCGGTGCTGGCACACCACGCGCCCGTGGCCAACGTCGGGCTCTTCTATTCCCGCGCGACGCGTCAGTTCTATCGCACGGCCTCGGCCCAGGGCGACCGGTTCGGCGCAGCAATCCAGGGCACGGAACGCGCCTTACTCGAGGGGCACCTGCCCTACGACTTCATCCCCGACGACCAGCTGACGCCCGAACGACTCGCGCGCTATCGCGTCGTGATCCTGCCGAATGTTCGCTGTCTCAGTGACGCGGAGATCGCGCTTTTTCGGGATTACGTCCGCGCCGGCGGCGGGCTGATCGCGACCTTCGCGACGAGCCTGCACGATCCCGCCGGCCAACCGCGCAGCGACTTCGGGCTCGCCGACGTGTTCGGCTGCTCGTTTACCGGCCGCAGCGCCGACACGCGCAAGGACACTTATCAGTTCATCGCGCAGCCGCAGCATCCGCTCGTGGCGCCGGATAGCGGCCGCACCGAGCTGCTGCTCAACTACGGCACGACGCTGCTCTGCCGCGCGCAGCCGGACGCCCAGGTGATCTGCACGCACGTTCCGACAGTGAACAACCAGCCGCCCGAAAAAGCCTGGGTGGAGTCGTGGTCCCGCGAGTTTCCGACGGCGATCGAACATCGTTTCGGCGCCGGACGCTGTCTCTATTTCTCCAATCAGCCGGACCAGAACACCTACGACATCGGACATCCGGATGCACGTCTGCTCCTGGAACGCGCGGTGCGGCACCTCGCCGGCGATGCGCTACCGATCGCGGAGAGTCGCATGCCGGCCAGCGTGCACGTCGGGCTCACCCGTTCGCTCGTGGCCCCGCAGGAGTTCATCGTGTCCTTCGTCAACACCACCTCCGCGCCAGTGCGGCCAATTCGCGAGGTGCTACCGGTGCACGACCTCTCGATCGCGCTGCGGCTCGGCGGCCGGCTGGCCGAGCACCAAGTGCTCCGCGCGCCCGCTGCGGCTGAGGTACGGGCCGACGGCGAGTTCGTGCGCGTGCACCTCGCGCGGCTCGACGATTTCTCCGCCGTACATCTGCGGATACAGTGAGGTGGGAGCAACCGTTCAGCGGCGATTCGCGCCGACGAAGCTCGCCAGCAAACGCACATACATCGCCTGGTAATAGATCGCCGGTTCGGTGAGCTCCCAGCTCGCTTCCGGGTGCGCTTCGTTGAAATCACCGTAGCTCTTCGTGTCCGGCTGCCGCGTCAACGCCGCGATCGTTCCACCGTAGTTGCTGTTCGGACCGCCCGTCACGTAGCCGGGCGCCGGCATCGCGGCCAGCGGGCTTTGGGCGGAAAACCAGTCGTGGTAAATCCGCATCGCGCTCACCTCGGCGCCGTCACGCTGCATGTTCGACAGATAAACCAACCCGAGCGGATTCACGCCGTGGAACGCGTGCAGCGCGTCGAGCGCACGCTGCCTCACCCGCGGGCGATCGATCTCACCCGGCGCGTAAGCCAGTGCATCGACCGCGATCTTGCCATAGCCGGCCAGCACGAGGTTGCTGCCCCAGTGATAGGCGGTGGGCACCATCCACGCGCGATACAGATCCGCCGAGTCATCCTGCGGCATGAACCTCGCGTCGCGCGTGGAGGCGGCCAGCCGGCCGAGGATTCGCTGCGCGGTTTTCGGATCGGCGTTCGACTGCCGCGTGTAGTCCAGCAGCGCCTCGGCCTGACCCGACTCGTACGGCGACCAGGCGCGCTCCTTCATCTGTCGCAATGTCCGGAACCGCTCCTGAAACACCGCGTGGTACTCCGGCTTGCCGGTCAGCGCCCACAGGTGCATCGCGGTGATGGCCTCCCAGCGATCGTGCTCAGCGGAATTCTTGTCGGCATCGCCGCTCTTGATTTCGCCGTCGTCGAGATTGAATGCCCGCGGATGCGAGCGATACCAGGCCCACGCGCGCTCCGCACGTTCGCGCAACCCGACGGCGAACTCCTGCCACGCCGGAAACCGACCGTAAACGCGCGCCGCGTGCGCCAGCACGCCCGCCGTCGCCAGCGTCGACGCAGATGCCTTGGGCGCGTAGTAGCGCGGCCGGTTATCCTTGCTCAACGGCCACGCGCCGCCCGCGTAGTCGATGTGTCCCAGCTTCAGGAACACGCCGCCGTCGGCATCCTGCATTTTCACGAGCCAGTCGAGTTCCCACTTCACCTCGTCGAGCAGGTCCGGGAGTCCGTTGCCCGATTCCGGAAGCCCAAAGTCATCGCCGAACACCGCCTGGTTCTCCGCCCAGGCGTAAAGCAGCGGATGAATCACTTCCGGCAGAAACGACGGGTATTTGTTCGTGTCGCCGGCGTCCATCCAGCCGCCGCTCAGATCGCGTTCGGTAGCGGGATCGTTCTTCGCGTGCACGAACCGCGCGTGCCGGTCCTCAAGATACGTGGCGTCGTCGATCCACGGCGCTTCCGCGTAAGGCGGGCGATGCGCGAACGCCTCCCGCTGGTAATAGAACATCCGCACCGCGGTCCGCAGCACCCCCGCGTAAACTTCCGGCGCGATCCGGAACACGTGTGACCGCAACCCCGAGCGCGAATCGAAAACGTAATACTCGCCCGGCTCGCGCACCGCGGAGAAATCGAACCACCACCCGTGATCGCCCGAGGCGCGGTCCGTCTTGCCGCGGTTGAACAACGCCGGCGCCGCGAGGTGGACGACGGCGCCATCGCTCACGCGCCGCGCCTGCAACTCCGGGCCAGGCGTGTAGCTCTCTTCCGCGTTGAACCCTTTCTGCGGATCGCTGATCACCGCCACCTTTTGCTCGTCCGGCAGATAACCGAACTGGTCGACATGGATTCGCGGCGTGACTGGCGGCAGACCGGGTACCGTGATGCCCGAGGCTGTCGGAACCTGCCAACGCAGGGTCGTGCCCGCAAGGAGTACGCCGGACGGAGCCAGAGCGATCAGGGCGAGAGCGAGCGAGAACCGGTCGCGGCGGCGAAGGCGGAACGACGACATGCCGCAGTTCAACAGCTCTCGAGCGCGTCCGGCAATGGTTTCCCGCAGCGCGGTCCTTTTCGGCGTGGCATTCTGCTTTTGGTAAGGCGCACGTACTGCGGATTGCGGAAAGAAGTTACGGCGATTAGGTAGGGCGCGGATTCCGCTCCGCGCCGCGAGCACCTCTGGTCATCGCGGCGGTCCCGCCGCCCCGGGACCGCCCTACCTCGGGGTCACTTCGTCGGGTTGGTCTCAATGGATGCGCCTTCAGGCGCCTACAAGCACTCCCCCCGACAACCCGCCCATCGCTCAGCGTTTCTCCGACTTTTTGTCTTCGCGCGATTTCGCGGTGCGCTCTTTCTGTTGATTCACGCGGTCGGCATACGCCGCGAGTCCGGCAAGATCGGCCATCTCTTTTCTCCGCTCGAGAGCCAGATTGTCCTCGTAGATCGCCATCGCTTCGGGAGCGTTGGGTTTCCATCCGCCGAGCGGGTTGTTGAGTAACGACGCCACCGCCGCGAGCGGACCGAAAATCTTCTGGTAGACCGGCGTGAGGTGACGCTTCTTCGCCAGCGCGACGCGGCCTTCGGACGTGAGCATTTCATTTTCGCTGAGCCCGATTCGGCGCTCCTGCACCTCGTATTTGGGCAACCGCACCACGTCGGGGTCGGCCGGGTCGAGGTCCAGCGTGCCGCCTTTCTCGCGCGCCGCAACGGCGGCATCGTGCGCCTGCTGATCGAAGCGAAAGCCAAGTCGCGCGGCGCGCTCGCTTTGCGCTTCCGCCGCCAGCGTGGTCGCGCTCACCATCCCGCCGCACAGTGCGACCGCGAGCCAGGGCCGTACGCAAAGGCGAGCTGCGGCCATCAGCAGGTTCACGGTGGGGTGGATGCTCATGCAACGTCGCCCGGGCATGCGGGCAACGGGTTCTTTTCGACCGCGTTGTATCGCCCGGGGTCCGCGATTTTTATTATCCGAGCCCCTGCCGGTCGGCGCCGAATCCGCGCTCCCGTGTAAAAATGCATCCGCGCATGATTTCGGCTCGGATTCACGCTTCCTCACCCCAAAGTGACTTCCGCGGCGCTGGATCTCCCTTCGGGAAAGCTCAAAGCTGTCCGCCACACACCCACCCGATTCACGGCCAACCCACACCGGCCATGACTGAGACCGTCTCATTTCTTCTCAACGACCAGCCCGTGCGCGTGAAGGTCGATTCCGAACGTACGCTGCTCTGGGTGCTGCGCACGGATCTCGAACTCACGGGCACAAAATACGGCTGCGGCATCAGCCAGTGCGGCGCCTGCACCGTCCTCGTCGACGACCAAGCGGTGCGCAGCTGCTCCGTCGCGGTGAAATCCGTCGCCGGCAAAGCCGTGCGCACGATCGAGGGGCTCGCCCGTGACGGCGAGCTTCACCCGCTGCAGGACGCGTTCATGGCGCACGACGCGCTGCAGTGCGGCTTCTGCACGTCGGGCATGATCCTGACCGCCTACAGTTTTCTGAAAAAGAATCCGAATCCGTCCCGCGACGAGATCATCGCCGCGATGGATCAGAACCTTTGCCGTTGTGGCGCGCATCCGCGGATCGTCGACGCCATCGCCGCAGCGGCGGACGCGATGAAAGGAGTTCGCTGACATGAACGCACCCGACTCCCCCACTCACGAGTTTCACGGCGTGCCGGCGTCCGCCGACCTGCACCCGCTCACGCGGCGACAATTCCTGCAGCGGTTCGCCGGCGGATTGGTCGTCTGGATCGTCGCGGGCGATCTGCTCAAGGCCGCCGAATCCGAGGCGGCGCGACCGATGCGCGCGCGGCCGAGCGTGCCGACGGATTTCAACGCGTTTCTGCGCATCGGCGAAGACGGCCGCGTGACGTGCTTCACCGGCAAGATCGAAATGGGCCAGGGCCCGGTCACCTCGCTGCCGCAGATGCTCGCCGAAGATCTCGACGTGCCGCTCGACAGCATCGACATCATCATGGGCGACACCGAGCTGTGTCCATTCGACCAAGGCACGTGGGGCTCACTGACGACACGCTCCTTCGGTCCGCTGTGGCGGGCGGCCGCGACGGAAGCGCGCGGCGTGCTGCGGGAGCTCGGAGCCAAGTCGCTTGGCGTGTCCGCGAGCGAGGTCGAGACCGATCAGGGAATGGTGTTCGTCCGCGCCCAACCCGACCGCCGGGTAAGCTATGGCGCGTTGACGAAAGGTCGGAGGATTGAACGCAGGCTGGCCGCGAAGCCGGCGCTCAAGGCGCCCGGCGAATTCAAACTCGTCGGCAAGCCACTGCGGCGGCGCGACGCGCAGGACAAGGTCACCGGCAAAACCAAATTCACCGGCGATCTCCGGCTCCCTGGGATGCTTTATGCGCGGATCCTCCGTCCACCGGCACACGGCGCGAAGCTGCGGCACGTTGACACGAGCGCGGCGGCCGCCGTCGCGGGCGTCGTCGTGGTGCACGAGGGCGATTTCGTGGCCGTGCTGCACGAACTCCCGGATGTCGCCGACGAAGGGCTCGATCGCGTGCAGGCCGAGTTCACCCCGTCGACGTCATCGCTGACCGACGAAAACATTTTCGCCCACCTCGAACGCTCGACCTTGCCCGAACAACCCGTCGCGGCGGGAGGCGATCTGGCGGAAGGCCGCCAGGGCGCGCGGCGCACGCTCACCACGATGTATCTCAACAGCTACGTCGCGCATGCGGCGATGGAGACGCATACCGCCCTCGCGCGAATCGACGGCGACCGCGCGACGGTGTGGGCCTCGACGCAGAATCCCTTCGGCGCGCGCGAGGAGATTGCGGAGGTGCTCGGTTTCCCGTCGGAAAAGGTTCGCGTGATCACGCCCTTCGTCGGCGGCGGCTTCGGCGGCAAGTCCGCGAACCTCCAGGCCGTCGAGGCCGCGCGGCTGGCGAAAGCCACCGGGCGTCCCGTGCAGGTGATGTGGACGCGCGAGGAGGAATTTTTCAACGACACGTTCCGGCCCGCTGCGGTCGTGAAGGTCGACGCGGGCCTCGACGACGCCGGCCGAGTCACGTTTTGGGACTACGGGGTGCGGTTCGCGGGCGATCGCGGCGCGGCGCATTTTTATTCATTCCCGCATCATCGCACGACGTCAGTCGGCAACTTCTTCGGACCCGAGGGCGTGCATCCGTTCCGCGTCGGCGCGTGGCGCGCACCAGGCTGCAACACCAATTCGTTCGCGCGCGAATCGCATGTCGAACAGCTCGCCGCGCTCGCCGGCGTCGATCCGGTGGAATTCCGGCTGCGGCATCTCACCGATCCTCGCATGATCCGCGTGCTCAAAGCCGCGGCCGACAAGGCCGGCTGGCAGCCCGCGAAGGGACCGAGTGGCCGGGGATTCGGCGTGGCGTGCGGTGTCGATTCCGGCTCCTACGTTGCCACCATTGCCGAGGTCACCGTCGATCGCGCGCAGGGCACGATCCGGGTAAAGCGTGTGGTCTGCGCGCAGGAAATGGGTTTGGTCATCAACCCGCAGGGCGCGACGATCCAGATGGAAGGCTGCATCATGATGGGCCTGGGCTACGCGCTCACCGAAGAGGTTCGTTTCAGCGCGGGCGAACTACGCGACACGAACTTCGACACCTATGCGCTCCCCCTCTTCTCGTGGATGCCGCAGATCGAAACGGTGATCGTACCGGCGGACGACAGTCCGCCGCAGGGCGGCGGCGAGCCGGCGATCATCGTGATGGGGGGGGCATTGGCGAACGCCGTGTTCGATGCGACCGGCGCGCGCTTGCTGCAACTGCCGATGACGCCAGCGCGAGTGAAAGCCACGTTGGCCAACGCCTCGCCGCTCGTCTGATCCTTGGAAGCGCGGGCGTCACGCCCGCTTTTGCCTCGAGCACGGTGCGCGGCCCGCGAATCACGTAAATCTGCGCGAATACGGCCCTGTTCCCCGCGGGAGCACGGCCGCCCTCGGCCGCTCCGTGATGCGCGTTCAACGGCTTCTCCGGTGCATCTCGGTAGGTGCGGCCCAAGAAAACCCGAATGGCGGAACCAAAAGGTTTCGCGCCCGGCGCGTTTGACCGTTGCGCGTGAATGGTTAGCGTTCCGCATGACCCCGACCCGCACGCTTCTCGTGCTGCTCGCCGCGTTTGTCGCCCCCTCGCTTTTCGCCGCGGACGCAGCAGCCATCTGGAAAAAACAATGCGCCGAGTGCCACGGCAAAGACGGACGCGGCGACACGAAGATCGGCCGGAAACGCTACATCAGTGATCTCACCAACCCCGAGCTGCAGGCCAAATTTTCCGATGAGCAGGCAGCCCATTCGATCAAGTTCGGACTCAAGGACGCCAAGGGAAATGTGATCATGGAGCCGGCGCGCCGGGTTTCGGACCAAGAGGTCGAAGCGCTGGTCGCATATGTTCGCACGTTGAAGAAGTGAGTAGAGGCTATCCGAAAACCGGTGGTGGGTAGGACAAGCCTCCTCGCCAAACCGCCGCTCACCACATCACGGGTATTATCTCGTGGCGTGACCTGATTTCCTTGGCGGTTGTGGGAGCCGTGATCCAAACTCGGCCCATCATGAGCCTCCCTTCCCGGGCCGAAGCCCAGCAGCTGCTCGAGCAACATGTCCGCGACGAGTATCAGCGGCATCACGCGTTGATGGTCGCCACTGCGATGGAGGGCTACGCGCCGCAGTTTCAGGGCGATCGCGAGCTGTGGTTCATCACCGGGCTCCTGCACGACATCGATTTCGAAGAGCATCCCGACACGCACCCGGCCGAATCGCTGCGCTGGTTCGCCGAATGGGGCTATCCCGAGGAGCTGATTCATGCGGTCGAGGCGCACGCGTATGGTTACCACGGGTTCACCACCCTGCCCCAGACGAAGCTCGCCGCCGCGCTCCTCGCGTGTGACGAAATCAGCGGAATCTTCTACGCCTACCGGAAACTAAATCCGGTGCCGTATGGCCAGATGAAGGCCAGCTCGATCAAGAAGAAGATCAAGGAGCCGGCCTTCGCCGCGAAGGTGGACCGCAGCACGATCCACAATGGCTGCCAGCATCTCGGCGTGAACCTGGACGATCACGTGGCGAACCTGATTCGATTTTTCGCCGTCCTGAATTGATCGCGTGACCGGGAGTACGCCAGGCACTCTCGAGCCATGGTTCATCGGCGGCGCGGAGATTCCGCCGCCCGGGGGAGTCGATCGAACTTCGCGGCGCTGTCGGAGTATTTGGAGCGAAGACAAGGGCGTGAGCGCCCTACCTGGCGCTCGGCGATGGTTCAGCGCAGCGCGAGAATAGATACACGCCCGTGGCTCGGACCATCGGCCCGAGCAGCGTGGGCTCGAGTCGCTGAATCCGGACTTGCAGCAGTTGGCTGTTCACCGGCTCGAGCACGAGCAGGTAGTCATCGGCGCCCGCGTGCGCGGCACGCATCCGCAACGTGACGACGCGTCCTAACGACGAGCGACCCTCGCCGGCGTTCCAGCGTGACCGCCAGCTCAACGTGCCATCCGCTTCGTAAGCTTCGACCGCGAGCACGCCGGCGGTGTGCGTAAGCCGCACCTCACTCGTTTCCTCGCGGCGCTGGCTCGCCAGCCGGGGGTCGAACTCGAGCCGCAGGAGCGCGTGGAGAGACACCTGCGACGTGAACAGCGTCGGATCGCCCGACACGACGGTGCCTTCGTCGGCATAGACGCCCGAAAGCTCAATCGGCGCCGCGCGCAGGGCGCAGCCCAGAGTGACGGCGGCGAGCAGAAGCAGAAATCGCCGGCCGTGGTTCAATGCGAAGGACGCACGCATGCGACAGAGCGGGCTGTGCTGGGGTTGGTGGACGTCGAAACCCGGCAGGATCGCCCGAATCCGGCCGGGCACCGACGTGGGCAGATTCAGCCAAACGTGTCCCCGAGGCGACCCAATTTTCACGCCATCGGGGCGTGATCGTGAGTTGCACCAGTCCGGAGCACGCGATGACTCCAATGCCAGGTATCCGGGTTTTCCCACTGGCCGACGTTTAGCCGCACTTCGATCACGTCGTTCACCTCCGCCTGCTGGAAATCCGTGCGCAGGATCCCATATCCCCAATGCGGCGCGCGGTTCGGATCGGTGGGATCCGTCGTGAGCATCAGATCGTTCACGTGCGTGCGGAAGAAAACCACAAAGGCATCCAGCCGGCCCGCGTACTGCACGCGGCGCGAGAAGACGATGCTGTGCGGCAGCTGCGTCAGATCCACCGTCTCCAGGTCCACCGTGAGCAAGGGGGATGGTTCGCCGAGAAAGTGATCCACCAGTTCGCGGTCGGTGCTCACCAGATGGTAATACGACGGATCGGCCGGTCGCTCTCCGGCGAGCGTCGCGTAATCGTAGCCGTGCACGTTGAGTTCCCAGATGAACGGTACCTGCCGGCGACCGTTCAGCTGCATCGGCTCGAAGAAAAGTTCGAACCGGCTGGGCAGGATGCGGCCGCCCGGTCGCAGCAGCCGATCGCGCAGATCCACGATGTTCTTCAGCATGCCTTCGTCGAACAGGCTGTCGCCCATCTGCTCGTGCAGGATCACGTCGACTCGCTGCTCCGTCTGAAACGCGCTGCTGTGTGTGGCGACGAATTCGACGTTTGCGATCCCATTGGCGGCCGCGAGGGCGCGTGCGTGGCGCAGGATCGGCGAGTGATCGATGGCATACACGTGCCCCGCGCCGGCACGGGAGGCCATCGCGGCGAGAATACCCGTGCCGGTGCCGAGATCGATGACGCGGTCGCCAGGCCCGATTTGCCGTGCGATCGCCGTTTGGTAAAACGCCATTCGCGGCTGATCCGCGAGCATCCGCTCCTGCTCGTGAAACCGCGCGTAGAGTTGTTCGTTGTGCTCCCGGTATGCCAGATCTTCTCCGTCCCGCGCCGGGAAAATCCACGCCGCGAGCCGGGGGCGCACCTGCACCCACGCGCCCACGGCACGCAGCCACCGCCGGAGGGCGGAAAACAGCCACGCGCTCAGATGCTGCAGGCGACGAAAGATCATAAGCGGGCGCGCGGGCTGGACGTCATGCTCCGCAGACTGCGCACGCGCCGGCGCGAGTGCAATGGGAACAATGCCGCGCGCGGTGGAACGTCCGGCTGCAACTGCCGAGTCGCGTCGCCGCTGCGTCCGTTACCACGAGGTCCGCACGGCAAAGCCATGCGGCCCAGGAGAGCGCGTTACGAGCAACGCGCTCCACCTTTCGCCGGCGTTCACTGGCGCTGCCGCCGGGCCAGCAGCCGGACCTGACGGTCGCGCTACGGCACTACGATTTCGAGGGCTTCGTAGCCCTTGGCCTTCACGGTCACCTTGTCCATCGAGGCGAGTTCGGGGATGACCCAGGTCTCGCCCGCCGCGAGCTTGTGCTCGGGCAGCGGTTTCGACTTCGGGCGGTTGTGCACCACGACGCTGTAGAGGATCTCGGCCTTGGCCTTGATCGTCTCCTTTCCCTCGTTCTTCAGCGTGAGCGTGTATTGCGGGCCTTCGGCGCCAGCTCCCTTGTCGAACGAAACGGTGAGCGGAAGTTTGTTGGTCGGCTCTTCCTTGGCAGGCTTGGGCGACTTCTCAGCGGCCTGCATCGCGGGGACCTGCGCCAACGTCAGGACAAACACGCAGCTCACGGCGAGCAGCGCGGTGCGGAATCCAGCAAGACGGGAAACGTTTGAGGTGATCATGGGGAAAGTGGCGATACGCTAATGAACCCTCGTGGCACTGCAAGCAGCCAACCGCAGTCCTCCCCCCAGGCAGCGCCGCCTGAGCCGCTCACCCGTCGCGCGAACTCCGACGATACTGCGGCAGCGCGGGATCAAGCACGACCCACGGCAGCCGGTCTTCGAGCCAGATCACCCGTTCGGGAGCGAACGGCGTGGGATCGTCGAGCGATGCGATCGTCACGTCGATCGCGGGCGGCTCGGACGACTCCTCGAAAACCAGCGGCGTGCCGCAGCACGCGGCGAAGCTGCGGAATCGGTTCGCATGCGCCACCCGGCGCACCTCGCCCTGCGTGATTCGAAAGTCTCCCCGATACACCGTGCCCCACGTGACGAACGGCGCGCCGGCGGCCCGGCGGCAGTCGACGCAATGACAATCGCCCACGTCGAAGGGCACGGCCGTGAGTTCGTAGCGCGTTCCTCCGCACAGGCAGCCACCCGTCAATCGCGTGCTCATGCCGCATTGAACGCAGCCCTTTCGGTTCGCCAAACCCGCCGGGGTGTTTTTCGTCGCCGTGCCGCTTTCCGCAGGCTCGCGTCCCAACCGGTTCCCACTAGTCTGGTCGGGTGCGGCCTCCGCCCACGGCTCCTTTCGCTCGCATGAACTCACGCATCTCCGACCTCACCCTCGCCGTTTTCCTGGATCTCGAGAACATCGCCCACGGCGCCCGGGACGCGCACTTCCCGCCGCTCGACATCAGCAAGGTGCTCGAACGGCTGCTGCTCAAGGGCAACATCGTGGTGAAAAAAGCCTACTGTGACTTCGACCGGTTCAAGGAGCTCAAGCGCGATCTCCACGAAGCCGCGTTCGAGCTCATCGAAATTCCGCACGTGCGACAGTCCGGGAAGAACTCGGCGGACATCCGGATGGTCGTCGACGCGCTCGATCTTTGCTACACCAACCAGCACGTCGATGCCTTCGCGATCATCAGCGGCGACTCGGATTTCTCGCCGCTGGTCAGCAAGCTCCGCGAAAACGCCAAGACGGTGATCGGCCTGGGCGTGAAGAACTCGACCTCAGACCTGTTCATCGCGAACTGCGACGAGTTCATCTACTACGACGACCTGGTTCGCGCGCAGCCCGCCAAGCCCGCTCGCTCGCGCCATGCGGCGAGCCCGAAGCCCCGCGCCGCCGAAAAGCCGGCGGAGCCGGATCCGATGGACGCCATCGAGCTGCTCGTCGCCACCGTCGGCGCGTTGACCGAGGAGCGCGGCGAGGACGAACCGATCTGGGCCTCGATGGTCAAGCAGGCCATCAAGCGACGAAATCCTGGGTTCAACGAACGCGCGCACGGATTCAAGTCCTTCACGGCGCTGCTGCACGACGCGGAAAAACGGCGGCTGGTGCAGCTCGAGGAAAAATCCGGCAACTGCCAGGTGCGGCTCGCCGAATAAGCCGTTGCAGAGGTAGGGCGGGCATTCCGCTGCCCGCCGGAAGATCGTTTGTCATTCACGGCGCTCACGGAGTGAGCGCCCTACCCGTCAAAGGCCTGACGCTCACTATGCGGGAAACTCGTCGGCGACGATCTTCCGCACGCGCCCGAGCCATTCCTCGCGCACGGCCGGCGTGCTGGCAATCACCACGCGGAAGGTCTCGCGATGGACGCGGGTGACGCCGCAGAGGTCGAACACGCATTTCTTCCAAAGCAGTTCGAGCGGATCGCCGAACACCGCGTCCTCGCGCTCCTTCGGCGTGTTGGCGGTGTTGAAGACCACGGCGGCTTTCGCCTTCAGCAATCCCACCGGCACGCCTTCGCCATTGTCGCCTTCGATGAAGTTATACGCTTGGCCGGCGCGCAGCACGCGGTCGATCCAGCCCTTCAGGATCGCGGGCGGCTGGCCCCACCAATTCGGGTGCACGATGATGATGCCGTCGGCCGCGGCGATTTCCGCGCAGTGCGCGGCGATCAACGCCGGTAGCTTCGCGTCCTGCGCGAACTCCGCCGCGGGCAAGATCGGGTCGAACCGTTCCGCGTAGAGATCGTGCAGCACGACAGTGTGCCCGAGCCGGCGCAATTCGGTCGCTGCTGTCGTGGCGATCGCGTGATTGAAGCTGGCGGGATTCGGGTGCGCCAGAATGAGCGAGAGGTTCATGACCAGTCCGCAGTTGAAGAGGAGGCGGAGTCATCGAAATAGCGTAAGCTCCGCTCCGATAGCAATCGCCGTTCTTGGGGCCGGGCCGCGTTGGTCCGCAGCGCCGCAATCCGGCGCAAACGACCTCGACAGCAAAGCTAATTTCTTGCGCCAGCGTGGAACTGATCGCCTCTCCGCGCGGACAGGAAGGTCGAACCGCCTCGCGGTTCCCTCGCACGACTGCGTTCCAGTCGCCGAGGCCAACTGGTCATCAAGTGATCTCAACCCCCAACGGCCGCGCGCTCCGCGGTCGTTTCCCGCCATGCGACACCCCCGACTCCCCCTGCTCACGTTGGCGCTGCTCACGCTGACGTTCCTGTTCCGTGCCTCGGCGCACGCGCAATCTGACATCCCTGTTTACGACGATGCTCTCGGTTCCGGCTGGCAAAACTGGAGCTGGGCAACCGTGAATCTCTCGAGCACCACGCTCGTTCACGGCGGTTCGACTGCGATCGCCGTCGATGCGAGCCCATGGTCCGCGCTGAGTCTGCGCCACGACCCGCTCGACACCACCGGCTACGGCAAGCTGACGTTCTGGATCAACGGCGGGCCCACGGGCGGGCAGACGCTGCGCGTCTCGGCCACGCTCAACGACGCCGGCCAGCCGGCGGTCGTGATTGGCCCGCTGGCGGTCAACACCTGGCAGCTCATCGAAATCCCGCTCGTCTCGCTGGGCGCCGACGATCGGACCGACTTTACCGGCTTCTGGATTCAGGAAGGCACCGGCAACACCGCACCCACGTTCTACGTCGACGACATCGTGCTGAAAGGCAGCGTGCCCACGGTGCCGCCCCCACCGCTCGTCGGCATGGCACTCTACGAAGACGCGTTCGTCAACGGCTGGCAGAACTGGAGCTGGGCCAACGTCAACGCCGCCGCGACGAATCCAGTGAATTCCGGCGCCAGTTCGATCGCGGTCACCTCGGACCCATTCACCGCGGTTTACTTTCACCACACCGCGATGCCGACGGACAGCTACGACAGCCTCACCTTCTGGATTCACGGCGGCAGTGAGGGCGGACAGGTCATCAAGGTTTCGGCACTCTTGAGTGATACGGCCCAGCCGGGCATCACGCTGCCGCCGCTGACGGCGAACACGTGGCAGAAGATCACGCTCTCGCTGGCCGATCTTGGCGTCGCCGAGCGGCCCGACCTCACGGGCATCTGGTTCCAGGAAAACGCCGGCGTCGCGCAGCCGACCTACTATCTCGACGACGTGCGGCTGAATCTTGCTCCGCCGCCCGCGGTGGTGCACGCGACCGTCGACGCGCGACACATCCTGCAAAAAGTCGATCCTCGGCTCTTCGGCCTGAACACCGCGATCTGGGACGGCGCCTTCGACACGGCCACCACGGCCGAACTGCTCGTCGAGGCCGACAACCAGGCGCTCCGTTTCCCCGGCGGCTCGATTTCCGATATTTATCACTGGGAAACCAACACCAACGACGGTGAGACGTGGCAGTGGGCGACCAGCTTCGACGAGTTCGCCCATATCGCCACGCTCACGAAAGCGCAGGTTTACATCACGGTGAATTACGGCACCGGCACGCCGGAAGAGGCCGCCGCGTGGGTGCGGTATGCGAACCGGACGAAGGACTACGACTTCAAGTATTGGGAAGTCGGGAATGAGAACTACGGCACGTGGGAAGCCGATCGCAACGATCGGCCGCACGATCCCGTGACCTACGCCCACCGCTTCAAGGACTACTACCGGCAGATGAAGACGGTGGATCGCACGATCAAGGTCGGCGCCGTCATCACCGCGACGGAGGACACCGAGGTGAACTATCCCGATCTCTCCGTGACCAACCCGCGTACCGGCGCTGCGCACAGCGGGTGGACTCCCGTGTTGCTCGCGACGTTGAAGCAACTTGGCGTGATCCCGGACTTCGTCGTTTACCATCGCTACGAGCAGGCGCCCGGCGGTGAGAACGATGCCTTCCTGCTCACGTCTGCCCGCACCTGGCCCGACGATGCGGCGCGGATTCGGCAGATCCTGAACGACTATCTCGGACGCGATGCGCGGCGCGTCGAAATCAACTGCACGGAGAACAACTCCGTCTACAGCAATCCCGGCAAACAGACGACCAGCTTGGTGAACGGACTCTTCCTCGCGGACAGTTTCGGCAACATCATGAAGACGGAATTCCGCGCTTTCTTCTGGTGGGATCTGCGCAACGGCCAGGAAGCCGGCAACAACAACAGCGCATCGCTCTACGGCTGGCGCCGCTACGGCGACTACGGAGTCGTGACCGCCGCGGATCCCGCGGGCCCGGCCGATCGCTACCCGACCTACTACGTCTACAAGCTGCTGCAGCACTTTGCCCGCGGTGGCGAATCCGTGGTCGAGGCTACGAGCGACTACAACGGGCTCGGCCTCTACGCCGTCCGCGAGCACAACCGCGCCCTGCGCTTGCTCATCATCAACAAGCACCCGACGGAGACGCTGAACGCGAGCATCGCGATCGACGGCTTCAAGGTCGATCCGCAGGCGAAGGCTTACAGCTATGGCATCCCGCAGGATGAAGCGGCCCGCACCGGCACCGGCTCGGCGGATGTCGCGGAAACAAACCTCACGCTCGCCGGCAACACGTTCACCTTCTCGCCCGCGCCGTACTCGGTCACCGTGATCCAACTCGACAAAGGCAATCGCGGTCACCATGGCGACCACGACCACGACCACGACGACGATGACGATGGCGACGATGGCGGCGATTGATCGTCGGTTAGGATAGTCGATCGCGCCTTCCCATCAGGCACGGCGGCGCGATCTCCCACAGGTAGGGCGTTCATTCCGTGAGCGCCGTGAAGGTTGTGCGCCTTTCCGGCAGGCAGCGGAATGCCCGCCCTACCGATCCGCCGCTGTTGTCGACCGGGTCGCCGCCTCGCCACGCTTCGGCGCGTCTGCGCAGCGCGGCCCGGCAGCCGCATCACGAACCGTCGTCGCGCGTCGCGGTCGAGACTGCGATGTCCGATCCGCAACGTGACGTTTACCTGCTGGGCGCCGGCTTCGCCCGGGCGATCTCGCCCACCATGCCGTTGCTCCAAGGACTCGCCGATCGCGTGCTGCAGGTCTTGGGAGAGTCGCGCGTGGCGCTGCCGCCGGAAATGGAGCCGATGATGACGGACAACTTTGCGCACGCTCTTTCCTACCTCGAGCAGGCCAAGCCTTGGGTCACGGAGTCCGACAACCTCCGGCATCGGGCGTTGTTTCTCGAGGTTTCCATCGCCATCGCGCGCGTGCTCGACGACACGGTGGCCGACGCACATCACGCATTGCGCACGGAGCCGCCGGAGTGGCTCACGCGTCTGATCCGACACTGGCACCAGCACGCGTGCCCGGTGATCACGTTGAACTACGACACGCTCATCGAGCACGCTGCCGCGGGCATCGCCGTCGACGATAGCGAGCGGCTGTCGGCGCATCAGCTTTACCCGCTCGTGCTCACGGACGCGGGCCTGCGCTCGAGTGGCGCCACACCGGTCCACCGCATCGAGACCTTCCGGCTTCTGAAGCTGCACGGCTCCACCAACTGGTATTATTCGGGCCGGCCTTCCGCCCACGGTGAGCCGATCTACTTTGTGCCGCCGCTGGGTCGTCAGGCGAGCGAGGCCGAGCGCCACCAGCATCAACTGCGGCGCATGGCCGTTGCCGACAAATATCCCTTCCTGGTGCCGCCTGTTTACGACAAAAGTCCCCTCCTCACCCATGAGACGATCCGCGCGTTGTGGTTCGAGGCCGGCGAAGCGCTCCGGCATCACGGCCGGCTCGTCTGCCTGGGCTACTCGCTGCCGGCCAGCGATCTCACGATGATGCATTTCCTGCGGACGACGTGCCGGAGCGACGCTCACGTGCTGGTGGTCAACCAGAGTCCCGACGCTGCCGAGAACCTGCGTCGGTTGTTTCGCAACAGCCGGGTCACCGTGGAATCCGGCCCGTCGGGCGACAACTGCATCAGGGCGTTTGTCGGCTCGCTTGCCGGCGCATAAGCGGGCCGACGCCATGTCTTTGGTGGTGCGCCGGTTCCAGGCGATCGTCCGGCGCGCTGCACGTTGACGCAATTTCACGGACAATCGCCAGCTCCCCGTCGAAAAGCGGGCTCAACCGGCGGCAGTCTCCGTTCACCTTTGTCATACGCCGGTAGCCTACGCCGCGACGGAAGTCGTTCGATGGCACAGCCTACGAGCTGGGCCTACGTCGATCAGTACAGCTTGTCGCCAAATTGTAACACCGGTAATGCACGCGCGGCTTGCATGCCGGTGCCCGACCCATACGGTGTTGGCGTCAGGGTGTTCTTTGAGCGATCACGATAGCGTGAATTGACGTTACTCCAGCATCCATTCTGCACGCTTTCGACTTTGCGGGTGTAATCCCGCAAACTCCGTCGCCCTTCGGGTCGCAAGACTCGGGTCGGTGCGGAGGGATCAGCCAACGCCGAATCCACATGGAGGAGGCTGAAGCCGTTCTGAACGGCAATGAAAGGACGATACCGTTATGGATACCGCCCTGATCGTCTCCTGGCTGGCGACCGCGATGCTCTTTGTCATCGCCTCGGTCGACTACCGGGTGACCAATAAGTAAGAAAACAACGCCGCCTCGGGAGGGACGCCTCCCGGGGCGGTTTTTTTGTGCATGTAGCCGGGCTCGGTGAGCCCGGGTTGGGACAACCTCCCCGTAATGGAGCCGCGACGCCCTCGTCGCGGCCGCCCGACAGACGCTCAACGAGAGCGTCGCACCTCCAAGAACATCGCCCTTTACGGCAGCCAGGGGAACTTGCGCGCGTCGGCTTTGCGCTTTTCGCGCTGCGCCGAGTGAAACTCCTTCGCCTCCTCGCTCATGTAGTAGAGCAGCGTCGCGTTCCCGGCGAGTTCCTGAATCCCCGCCTGCCCATCGAGCTCGGCGTTGAACCCGCTCTTGAGCAACCGGATCGCCAGCGGACTTTTCTGCAGAATTTCCTGCGCCCAACGCACGCCCTCCGCTTCGAGTTCGGCGACCGGCACGACGGTGTTCACCAGTCCCATCTGCAGCGCCTGCTGCGCGTTGTATTGCCGGCACAAAAACCAGATCTCGCGCGCCTTCTTCTGTCCCACCAGCCGGGCCAGATAACTCGACCCAAAGCCGCCATCGAAGCTCCCCATCTTGGGCCCCACCTGGCCGAAGATGGCATTATCGGCCGCGATCGTCAGGTCGCACACCACGTGCAGCACATGACCGCCGCCGATCGCGTAACCCGCCACGAGCGCGATCACGGCCTTCGGCATCGACCGGATCAACTTCTGTAGATCGAGCACGTTGAGCCGCGGCACGCCGTCCTCCCCGATGTAACCCGCGTGCCCCCGCACACTCTGATCGCCGCCGGCGCAGAATGCGTACTTGCCGTCCGTGTGCGGACCGGCGCCGGTGAGCAACACGACGCCAATCGTCGGATCCTCGCGCGCATCGGCGAACGCGTCGTGCATCTCCGCGACGGTCAGCGGCCGGAACGCGTTGCGTTTCTCCGGCCGGTTGATCGTCACTTTGGCCATGCCATCGGCCTTGTGGTAGAGAATGTCCTTGTAGGTCTTGGCGCTCTTCCAGTCCGGATTCATGGGCGTAACCGTTGGCTTGATCGGGCTGGTTGTCCACCGGGCGTTTGGCCCGGGTTCAAGCTGATTCCGTTCTTGCCGTGGAAAAAACTGCTTGGAGCCCCGGCGTGACTGGGAGAAAGTGACTGCTCGCATGAGCCACCCCTCCCCCGCCACGCCCGGCACGGGCGCCCGGATCGCGCTAGGCATTGGTGCGTTGGGGGTCGTGTTTGGCGACATCGGCACGAGTCCGCTCTATACGATGCGCGAATGCCTCCACGCGCTTCCAGACGCTGAGCCCTCCGTCGTCGTGCTGGGCGTGTTGTCGCTGATCGTGTGGTCGCTGATCTTCATCGTCAGCATCAAATACACGCTCTTCGTACTGCGCGCCGACAACCGCGGGGAAGGCGGGATTTTCACGCTGCTAGCGCTCGGCAAGCTCGATCCCGGTCCGCGGCACCGACTCACCGCCGGCGCGCTGCTGGTGCTCGCCGGCGCCGCCATGCTGTGCGGCGAAGCGGTCATCACTCCGGCGATCACGGTGTTGGGCGCCGTCGAGGGCGTGAAGGTGGTTTGGCCCGGCGTCGCCCATACGGTGGTGCCGATCTCCTGCCTCATCCTCGCGGTGCTATTCGGGCTTCAGTTTCGCGGCACTAAGTTCATCGGTTCGATCTTCGGCCCGGTCATGCTGTTCTGGTTCGTGACGCTCGGCGCCTTCGGGCTGTGGCGGGTGATCGAAACGCCCATGGTGCTGCAGGCCCTGAATCCGCTGCTCGGGCTGCGGCTGCTCTTCAGCCATCCGCCGATCGAGGTGGTGATTCTCCTCGGCTCCGTCGTGCTGGCGTTCACCGGCGTGGAGGCGCTTTACGCCGACATGGGTCACTTCGGTCGACGGGTGATCGTCACGGCGTGGTATGGCGTCGTTCTGCCGGGACTGACGCTGAACTACTTCGGTCAGGGCGCGTATTTCCTGTCCGGCCGCAGTTCGGCGGAGAACCCCTTCCTCGCAATCGCACCGGAGGGGCCGCTGCGCTACGGGCTGCTCGCCCTCTCCGTGCTGGCCGCGATCATCGCCAGCCAGGCGCTGATTTCCGGGGCGTACTCGCTCGTGCGTCAGGCGATCCAACTCGGATTTTTCCCGCGGCTTACGGTGCGCCACACCAATGCCGTGCAGCAGGGGCAGATCTACCTGCCGCTGGTCAACAGCCTCCTCGCGATTGGTTCGATCGCGACCGTCCTGGAATTCCGTTCCAGCTCCGCGCTGGCCGCGGCCTACGGCATCGCGGTCACTGGCACGATGATCATCACCACCATCGCGCTGTTTTTTGTGATGACGCGTGCGTGGTATTGGTCGACGGTGCGCGCCGCGAGCATTTGCGCGGCCTTTCTGGTCGTTGATGTCACCTTCTTCAGCGCCAACCTGCACAAGTTCTTCGACGGCGGCTGGCTCCCGCTCGGCATCGCCACCGGCGTGCTGGCGGTGATGGTCACGTGGAAGATGGGCAAGTTCGAGATCTTCCGCCGCGTGTATGCGAACGAGATCACCGAGGCCGAGTTGAAGAACATCGCCTCAAGCAAACACGTGCAGCGCGTGCGCGGCACCGGCGTGTTCATGGCCGGCAATCCCACGGGCACACCGCTCGTGCTGCTGCACCATGTGAAGGCCACCAAGGTGCTGCACGAAACGGTCGTCCTGCTCAGCATCATCACGCAGGACGTGCCGTTCGTGCCCGATGACGAGCGGCTGGATGTCCGCGAAATCGGTGAAGGCGTGTGGCGCGCGCTCGCCCGCTACGGCTACATGGAATCGCCCGATGTTTCCACGCTGATCATCGACATCCGCGAGCGCGGCGTGCCGCTGAAACCGTCGGAGGCAACCTACTATTTCAACCGCGAGATGATCATCACGGGTGGCGAGGCCCGGATGTGGGAGTGGCAGAAACGTTTCTACGGATTCCTGAGCCGCAACGCGCGGCAGGCGCGCGACTACTACCGGCTGCCGCCGATGCAAATCATCGAGGTCGGCCTGCCGATCCAGTTGTAGTAACGCTCGCCTGGCCGGGTTCGTGGAACTCGATGGCCATAGTCAAGAGGCACGGATTGGCCCCCTTGATCGCTTCGAATTTACCCTCGGGCCTAAACCGACGGTGCGTGCGCCGGTCGCCGACAGGCGCATCGCGAGCGCTCGAACGCCAGACTATCCGCGTTCCTGTGGCCGGTTCACCATACGCAGGGCGTGGTTTCTCCCGATCCGCGCGCGATCTCTGATCGGAACCGCGGTGGGCGGGCTCGGTCGGTGCTCGCGCCGGCAAAACCCCTCCGCCCCTACCATGAAAAGCAGCTCACAAGACAAGATCGAAGGCACCGCGAAACAGGTCAAAGGCCGCGTCAAAGCGACTGCAGGTGAAGCGACCGCGGACCGTAATCTGCGCGCGGAAGGCCGCGGCGACGAAGCCGAAGGCAAGGTGCAGAAAAAGGTCGGCGACATCAAAAAAGTGTTCGGCAAGTGAGGTCGTAGCGGCCCTTCGCAGGGCTGCCACGCGTTCGCAACGGTCCGCCACGTCCGCGGCGCACCGGCCCTGGCGGGCTAGGTCAGCGACTTGGCCTGCAGCTTGGCCGCGCGCACACCTTGCTCAGCTCTGCATCAGCATGTACTCGACGGAATCCCGCAGCGCTTCCCAGCTGGCGTCGATGATGTTGTCGCTGACTCCCACGGTGCCCCAAATCTTTTTGCCGTTGCCGCTTTCGATCAGCACCCGCGTGCGCGAGCCGGCGCCTTGATTGCTCTCGAGAATCCGGACCTTGTAATCGCGCAACGACATCGTCTGGAGCTGCGGGTAGGCTTTCGCGAGCGCGAGCCGCAGCGCCTTGTCGAGCGCGCCGACCGGACCACTCGCCTCGGCCACAGTGTGCATCGCTTCGCCGTTCACCGTCAGCTTCACGGTCGCTTCTGACCAGATCTGGTTGTTGTGTCGCTCGATGATGACGCGGTAGTTCTCGACGTCGAAAAACGTTTTCTGCTGGCCGAGCCATTTCGCGATCAGCAGCCGGAACGACGCATCCGCCGCCTCGTATTCGTAGCCGCGAAACTCGCGCTCCTTTAGCTCGTCGATCAGCCCTTTCATCGCCGGGAGCCGTTCATCGAGCTCGATGCCCAGCTCGCGTGCCTTAAGCGTCAGGCTGGTGCGGCCGGCCATGTCCGACACGAGCACGCGCGTGCGATTGCCCACGAGCGCCGGGTCGATGTGCTCGTAGCTGCGCGCGACTTTTTGCGCGGCGTTGGCATGCAGACCGCCCTTGTGCGCGAAGGCTGACTGACCGACGAATGGCGCCTTCGGATTCGGCCGGAGATTCGCCAGCTCGTCGAAGAACAGCGACAGGTCGCGCAGCTCCTTCAGGTTTTTCGCGCAGTTCGCGGTCCGGCCCATTTTCAGGAACAGATTCGGCAGGAGCGTCACGAGGTTCGCGTTGCCGACCCGTTCGCCGTAGCCGTTCATCGTGCCTTGAACCAGCGACGCCCCCGCGTCGACGCCGGCGAGCGTCACCGCGACGCCGAGCCCGCTGTCGTTGTGGCAGTGCACGCCCACCTTGTCGCGGCCGAAGCGGGCCACCGCGGCCGCGGCGATTTTATGCACTTCCGGCACGAGTTTGCCGCCGTTCGTTTCACAGAGCGTGAGATTGCTCGCCCCGCCACGCGCCGCCGCTTCAAGCGTGCGCAAGGCGTAGTCGGAATTGTCGAGATAACCGTCGAAAAAGTGTTCGGCGTCGTAGATCACCTCACGGCCCTGGGCGACGAGGTAGCGGACGCTGTCTTCGATCATCGCCAGGTTTTCCTCCGGCGTGGTGCGCAGGATCTCGTGCACGTGCATGAGCCACGTTTTGCCGACGATCGTCAGCACGGGCATCTCGCTCTCGATCAGCGTGCGCAGCTGGGCGTCTTCCTCGGGCTTTACGCCCGCGCGCCGGGTGGCGCCGAAGGCCGCGAGCTTCGCGTGCGTGAGCTTCAGCTTTTTCGCCTCCGCGAAGAACGAGATGTCGCGGGGATTGGATCCCGGGAATCCGCCTTCGATGTAGTCGACGCCGAACTGGTCCAGCTTCTGCGCAATCAAGAGCTTGTCGGTGACGGAGAAGCTGATGCCTTCGCCCTGCGTGCCATCACGCAGGGTGGTGTCGTAGATCTTCAAGCTCGTGCTCATGCGGAGCCGCAAGGATTGGGGTCCGCCACGGTTGCTGGCAAGGGAGCTTTTCGGCATGACAGCGGTGGGCGCTGCGCGTCGTCCGTCGTGGCACGGGCGCCCCGCCCGTGGTCTGCCGGCGCCCTACCGTGACGTGGGCACCGCGTTCACCTGTGCTTGGTTCAACGGTGCCGCACGCTGCACCGATCGCCTCAACCTACAGTTGTCTTCACCCTCAGGTTGGCTCTTCTCGTTGGCATGAGTTCACCCCATTCTCCCCACTCGGTTACCCGCCGCCGTTTTGTCCGCGATCTCACGCTGGCGTCCGGCGGATTCGTCCTGGCCAGCTCCTACCTCGGTTCGCGCGCCTGGGCAGCCGTCCCGGGCGCGAACGATCGGATTCGCGTGGGGCTCGTGGGATTTTCCGATCGCGCGCGCGACACGCTGATCCCCGCGTTCCAGCAGCACGCGGCGGAGTTGAACGCCGAGATCGTCGCGGTCTCCGACATCTGGAACCGGCGTCGCGACGAGGCGGTGGCGTTTTTCCAGCAGCGATGGCAGCAGACGATTACGCCGTACCGCAACAACGAGGAAATGTATGCCGCCGCGAAGCTGGACGCGGTGATCATCAGCACGGCGGACTTCCAGCATGCGCTGCACGCGGTCGAGGCCGTGCAGGCCGGCTGCGACGCGTATGTCGAAAAGCCGCTCGCGGAGACGATGGAGGACGCGCGCACGGTGTTGAAGGCCGTGCGGAACAGCGACCGGATCGTGCAGATCGGCTCGCAGCGCCGGAGCGGCCGGAACTATCACGCGGCCCACGACTACCTGCGTTCAGGCCGGTTCGGCGACATCGTGGCCGTCGAGATGAGTTGGAACGTGAATCAGCCCGGCCGGTGGCGCCGGCCGCAGCTCGTCGCCGCGATCAAGGAGTCGGATACCGACTGGCGACGCTTTTTGCTCAACCGCCCGTTCGAGCCGTGGGACGCGAGAAAGTATCTCGAATACCGGCTGTTCTGGCCCTACTCGTCCGGGATTCCCGGCCAGTGGATGTGCCATCAGATCGACACGGTGCACTGGTTCACCGGCCTACCGCATCCGCGGAGCGTGTCGGCGAATGGCGGCATCTACCAGTGGAAGGACGGCCGCACGAACTTCGACACGCTCACGGCCGTGTTCGACTACGGTCCGCTCGACGATCGGACGAAGGGATTCCAGGTCGTCTACAGCTCGCGCTTCTCAAACTCCGCCGGCGGCACAAAGGAGATTTACTACTCCAATGGTGGCGAACTGAATCTCGACACCAACGAAGTCAGTCCGCGCGGCGGATTGCAGGCACCCGAAGCGGCGGCGATGGGCCTGCAGCCGAATCTCGTCGAGGCGTTCACGCTGCCGAGCGAAGGCGCGGTGCAGACGACCGCGAACACCGGCGTGGACGCGATGACGAGCGCGCACATGCGGAACTGGATGGAATGCCTGCGCTCGCGGCAGCAGCCGAATGGTCCGATCGAGGCGGGCTACCAGCACTCGATCGCGACGATCATGGCCAACGCCGCCGCGCGCACGGGCGAGCGAGTCACGTTCGACGACGCGACCCAGAACGTGCTCGCCGGCGGCAAGATCTTCCACCTGTAGCCGCGCCACTCTCCTGCCTACGCGAACACCTGCGTGGAGCGCGCCTTCAGCCAGGTGGAGCCGCGACGCCCTCGTCGCGTATTTCTTGCGGCAATGCTGGAGCCGCGACGCCTTCGTCGCGGCCTCTCCGTGGCCCGCTGCATGAGCAGCGGGAGTTTTCGTAGCCGTCTTGGCCCGCGTCGACGCGTGCGTGGGAGCGCGGGCGTCCTCGCCCGCTCCGTTGCCTTCGCGTAGGGCCGGCGCTCGCCGCCGGCCGTGGTCGCGCCCGCCGTCCCGGCGGGCTGGCTTTCTCTCAGCTCTCAACGCTCAACTCTCAACTCTCGGCTGTTCGTTCTGCGTCTCGAAATTCCCGTTGACGCCGCCCGCGCCGGCCCTTTGCTGTGCCCTTCCTGCTCGTGGCTCGGTAGCTCAGTTGGTAGAGCAGAGGACTGAAAATCCTTGTGTCCCCGGTTCGATTCCGGGCTGAGCCACCACTTTAACCCGCTGTTCCTCATGGAGCAGCGGGTTTTGTGTTTGAGTTCAGTGTTTCGAGGGTTTGCGGCCTTGTTCTCTTCTTGACGAAAGTCCAGGGATTCGCGGCGAAGCAGCCAGATACCGGAGAATTGAACGCCGAGCAGCTGGCTCGACCGGTTCACAATCGACATCCAGCACGCTAAACGTGACCGTTCCCTTGCGCTCGATCGCTCTTGTTGAACGAACTGAAGCTTGGTGCAGTTTCTGAACTGAGTGGCGCCAGAGGTCCGGAGCAACTCGGATCGAGCCGATGTGCGCGCCGCCAGATGTATTAGGTGTCAAGGCGCTGATCGTCGGCCTGCCGATGGATACATTTCGGGTCTGGACCTTGATGGATAGCCACTTCAGCATAGCGGCATGAGCCTACCTGACGTATCCGGCTTTTGGACTGGAGAGATTTTCGGGACGAACCACGGCGGCTTAATCCTGGACATCAAACAGACCGGCGCGCGAATCACAGGCACCGCGAAGATGCACGAGCCTGCGCTCGGCCAATACGAATACACGATCGAGGGTCAGGTAACCGACAATCTTGCTTTCAAGCTCACTCCCGGAAGGCGCACTGGTGGCCTTAATCTCGGGATGGTGCAAGCAGTCTGCCAGCTCTTGCCCGACGGCAGCATCACTGGCCGCTGGAAGTCCGACATCGGCACCGAAGGAGCTTTCAACGCGAAACGCTTCGATCCGGGTGCCATTAACACAGAGCTCCCCAAAGCAAACTCCGTGTTCCTCGTGCACGGCCACGACGAAGGTGCGAAACACGCCGTCGCTAGATTCCTTGAACAGCTTGGGATCACACCAGTTATCCTGCAGGAGCAGGTAAACCGAGGAATGACTGTTATCGAGAAGTTCGAGGAGTTCGCCTCGCGCGCGGGTTTCGCAGTAGTGCTCATGACCCCCGACGACATCGGCTATGCGGCAAACCATGAAGGCGATAAAAAACCGAGACCCAGACAGAATGTTATCCTGGAGCTAGGGTATTTTGCAGCGAAGCTCGGGCGGCGACGAACACTGGTCATTACCAAGGGGGAGCTCGAAATGCCGTCAGATGTGTTTGGGCTTTTGTACGAGCCGATGGACAGTAGTCACGGGTGGAAAATGGTACTCGCCCAAGAGCTAAAATCCGCCGGTTTCACCATAGACCTGAATCGGGCGCTCAACTAGGCACCTCGGGGTGCATGAGGTGTAAGAAGATTCTGGGTTGCTATGCACGTTGTCGCATAAGGGAGCCAAGTCCTCCGCGCTCCGCGCGGCCTTTTCAGCATTCCTCTGTTCGCTTGCCATGTCTGGGGCGGCGGAGGGCGCATCTCCGCGTCACTCGAAGCGAAGCGTAACGATGTCGCCGGTTTTCAGCGTGAGCTCAACCCTCTCGCCGGGAATGCTCCGCGACGGGCTCCCCCCTTCGACGTGGACCGTTCTCCACGGCTGGCCGCATTTGATCACCAGCGCCTGGTCGACGTCCGAACGAATTCGAGCCATGACTTGTCCCGGGCTCCATTCCAAGTGCTCGATCTCCGCGCGAGAACGTGCCAGCAGGCGCTGAATGGATCCGGCGCGCAGACCCGGAGGAAGAGCGGGCAGCAGTTCGATGACGCCCGTGGTCGAGAAAACCAGGGACTCGTTAACCGTGGCGACCAGCCCGATGGACGCGTCGGTGCAATAGGTGTCGGACTTTCGGTTGGTGTTATGATCCGTCACCAACGACGTGTAATAAATGTCGCTCGCGAGCAGTTGCAGGAGACACGACTGAACGTCCGGGGCGTTGCCCAGGCGCACCGAGATGAGTGCGCGATGGATCCAGCCATGGCCCGTGGTGTTGTCGCGCGTGTTGAGGCGATCACGGTTGGCGACCGCTTGGAGGGCGGCGGCGCGGATTTTCGGATCGAGCCCTGCTTCATACCCCGGCCAGGCGAGGTAGAGATGACTGCTGTGCCGGTGGTTGTTGTTTTCCACGTAGTCTTGCGTGGCCCACTCGCGCAACGCGCCGCCGCCGCCGGATTCAGTGAGTTCACCGGGCTGGCCGTCGTATTCGTACGCGGGAAGGCTGTCGCGGAGCTTGGTCCATCGCGAAATGGCGGCCGCACTTTCGGGGCGATTGACGGCCCGTTCCACGGCGATCGTCATATCGAGCCCATCACGCGCGGCGGAAATATCCATGGTGGCGTTGACCGTGAGCGTGCTCCGGTAGCCGCGGGGCGAGTTTTCGGGCGAATACGTGGGGATGAGGAGGAACCGCTCACCCGCCTCCAGCGCGCGTTTGCCAGGCTGGTGCTGGCGTCGTCCGGCGGCATCGACGAAGTATTCGGGATTGCAGAACTGTTCCCAGAAATTCGCCTGCTTGGTGAGGAGCGGCAGCAGGATGTCTTTTTCCAAGTCGAGCCACCCTCGTGCGGCCAGCGCCTGGGCCTCCGCTTCGGAGAGTCCGCCGTCCGCGACGCCGAGCGCCTGGCGAATCCGCATCAGGTCGACGCGGTCGCTGAGGGGAATGCGCTGATTTCCGCGGCATTGCCAGTACTCGAAGATCGGCAGCAGCATCCAACTGGCGCCCGCGTTCCAGTATTGGAAGGGATAGTCGATGTCGGTCTCGACCATCATGGCGCGATCGCCGTCGGTATTAACCGGGACCTGCAGCGCGTCGTGCATTCCGTAGACGTCGGCGGCGTTCTTGCGCCAGTCGTCCACCTGTCGGAGGACGAAATTGATGTAGCCGACGGGCGCGGAGGAAAGATTGCCCGTGTTCATCGGGGCGACCTGCAGATTGACGTTGGCATCCATGGTGTAGATGCCGCGCCATCCCGGATTCCACTCGCCCGTCCACAGTCCGCACAGCCGCGGCGTGGCCGCCCCGGAGCAGCAAATCTCCACGTAGCGGCCCATGCGGTAGGCGCGTTCGAGAAACGCGAGGTTGAGCGTCGCGTTCTGCTGCTTCTGCTTCGCGTGAAGCGCTTCGTTGGCCAGCGCGCGATCGCTCGCGTCGGCGCGCAGATCCAGCTTTACCCGGGAATATTCCGCTCCGTGCAACTCCACATGTGCGGCCAGGGCCGCAGCGTAGTCGAACGTATCGCCGCGCTGGTACTTTTTCGCCACGGCTTCGGTCGCGCTGGCGAGTCGGTTCACGAGTGCGTATTCCGATGCCGCTTGAAACGCGGAGAGCGGGCCCATCGCCGTGTCGCGATCGCTCTTGGTGATGAGATAAACGGCGTCAGCGTCCGAGATGCGCAGGGCTGGGTTGGGCTCGCCGCCGACGTTCTGAGCCTCTCTTTCTCCAGGCACCGTGACTCTCTCGACACGGCCGCCGACCGCGACCACGCGGGTCAGACCCGCATAACCGGCATCCTTGAGCTCGCTGCCATCGTACGACGGATAGTGCGCCACCAGCGCAAGGTAGGAACCGTCGTCGGCGACGCTCTTCTTATACTGAAGCCGCGCTTCATCGCGTTTCCCAAATTTCGGTAATGAAGCCAGATCGTCGATCGACAGCGTGAGGTTGAGCTTGGCGCCTTTCGACGACTGCCGCAGTTCGGTCACGATCACGCCGTCCGATCGTGACGCGAAGGTCCGGCGTTCCCAATCGCCCTCCGAATCCGAGTAAGCGACGCCGATCTCGGCAGTGGCGAGGTTGGTCCAGCGGCGGTAGCTGCGCGTCGCGCGTTCCTGTTGGCCGATGCGGAGAAGATGGGCAGGGTGAAAACAATAGAAGAAGGTTCGTTTCCGGCTGTTCAGTTTCCAGCTGTCGTCGTTTCTGAAAACGTGATCGAGCGTCGGAGCCAGTTCCGCGCGCAGGAAGTCCGGGTTCTCCCGTGGATCAGCCGACGGAAGCGCGAAAAACATGTTCTGGAAGATGAATGTGTCCGCGTAAGGAGACCCGGAGCTGACGACGCCGTCGATGCCATTCCCGGTCACCATCCCTTCCCTCCAGTTCCGGTTATCACCTGGTTCCTGATACGACTCGGAGAAGACCACATCGGCGGTACCAGGCGACGGTGCCGCCGCCATCGCCGTGCTGCCCAGGAGAGCGGCTACAACGGAGCACAAAATGCTGGATGATTTCATGGGGATGAAGTGTCGGAGTTGGATCAGCTTCGCTTTCGTGGCGTCCATGGCTGCCCGGCGACCACGGGCACGATATGACCGTTGGCGTCGAATTTCACAGGAAGAATGCCCGGACGTTTTTGAATCGGCGCTTGCGGGTCGTTGCCGAACATCGTGCTCCACCAGCGTCCTTCGTGGTCCTGAAAGAACGTGTTGTGACCGGCGTGCGGCACCGACACGTAGCGAGCGGAATACGGCCCGCGCAAGGTCGTCGACTCCGCCGTCATGCAATGGTAGCGCTCGTAGTACCGCTCGGCGCCGGAGAGGTAGTAGCGTCCGTTCCGTTTGAAAAGGAACACGCCCTCGTAGCCGACATGGTCGAACTGATCCATTCGGCAGGGACGCGCAGGATGGTGATGCTCGATGTCGGTGTCGGCCGGCGTGCAGCGCAGGCGGACAGGATCCTCGGCGAGCGCGCTCAAGTCATCCTTGAGCCGAGCCAGGTATCCGCTGCCGAAAACGAAATAGACGGCGCCATCGTCCTCGACGAAAAGCGAAGCATCGATGCCCGAGGTGAGCGGCGCATCCGGCGTATGGGCGCTCACGTAGGGCCCTTCCGGGCGGCCGGTGGTGCTGCGCAGAATGCCGGTGCCAAGTCCGGTGATGCTGTAGGTGATGAAGAACGTGCCGCGCAGGTGGTGAATCTCCGGCGCCCAGACGGCGCGGCGGCGCACGCCATTCTTCACGGTCCATTCCTTCTGCCAGGTGCCATCCCGTTCAAAAGTCCACACGAGCCCGAGATACTCCCAGTTTTTCAGGTCGGGCGAACGCCAGAGCGGAATCCCCTCGTTCGCCGTCATGAAATCCGGACCGATCGTACCGGTCATGTAATAGTTGCCGTCCGCGCCGCGAGTCACGGCGGTGTCCCGCAATCCCACTTCGATCAAAGGCTCGACGGGAGGAATCGGTGGCTCACCAACATTCGAATACTCCCAGACGGACTTCGTGCTGTACGGTTTGCCGGGCGTGGTGAGCGCCGGTTCGCCCGCCTCAGCCGCCACGGACATGGCGGCGGGGAGCGTGATCAGCATCGGCACGAGCGCGAGCCGAAGTTGGCAAACAAAAAGACGGGGCGTGGGGCGTCGGAGAGACATCAGCGCGGGGGATAGTGACTCACTGCTACCAATCTTGGACCGCTGCCACCGTTCTGCCGCTCGCATCGTCGAGCACGACCTCACCGCCGCATCCCGACAGAAGTCGACCCTACGACGCGCGGCGACAGGTCGCGCCGTCTCTCCACTCGCCCGGAAGAAGCACCTCGTGCGGCGCGGCCGGAATCCCGGTCTCGCTCCGATGCATCAACCCGACGAGCATTTCCGTCGCGAGCGAGCCCATGAGATCCGGGTCCGAATGCACTCCGGCCCAGCCACGGTCCAGGTGATCGTTCACCAGCGTCGCCACCGAGACGTCACGCGGGACCTGCTTCCCCATCCCATCGAGCCACTGGAGCACGGGCTCCGCCTGGGTGGCCAGGATGGCCTCGGGGCGGCAGCCCCGATACCATTGTTCAAACGCGGCCGGGGACGGCTGAGCGGCTTCATGCCAAAGGCACGGCAGTCGATCGCGGGGGGCCATCGACATCTGTTTCCGCGCGAACGCGCCCAGCCAGCGGTCGCCGACGCCGGGGCTGTCGTCAGGTTCGGAAAACACCAGGCCAATGCGCCGATATCCCAAAGCCAGCAACCGATCGACCGCGAGCGAGCAGCTGGCAAAATGATCCTCGGTGACACGGTGCAGCTGCGGCCGGTGCAGCGTGCGACCGAGCGCGACGCACGAGAAGCGATCCCACAGCAGTTCCATTTCGTGCAAGCCGGGCGGCAGGCGGCCCAAGAGCACGCCATGGATCGCGCGGTTCTGAAGAATATCGCAGAAGCGCTCCACTTTCATGCCGGGCTCGGCGAGCCAGAAATGATCGAGTCGATAGCCCAGCTTCGCCGCTCGAGCCTCGGCGCCCGGGAAGTAGTCGGGACGATCAATGTGCGGCGGTCGCCATCCCCATCGCGTCGGGTAACAGGTCACATAGGCGATCGCGGCCGCCTTGAGCGGCGTGCCCGAGCGGCGACTTTTCATCAGAGCGGCAACGAGCGGGTTGATCCGGTAACCCATTTTTCGGGCGAGGTCTTGGATCTTGCGGCGTTGCGGCAGCGAGATTCTGGAACTGTCCCGCAGCGCCATGGCCACGGTGGACCGATGAACTCCCGCGGCGCGGGCCACATCTTGAAGCGTTGTTTCTTGTGACATTGGACGTTCCCCGGACTCGGGCGATGCGGACCGCAGTGCCGATGCCGACCGTACCCGAGACTCCGACGAACGCTAGCCGCAAACGCTGAGTGGGAGAATCGCCAGACTCGTGCCCCGGCGTGGCGTGCTGTGCTGCGGGGAATCCTTGGTCGCTGCGTGGCAAGACATCGGCTGAAGGCTCGCTCACGAAGGCTTCTTCCGTTCCAGTTTTCGCACCACATGAAGCTCCCGCTCTCGATCCTCCTCGGGATCCTGCTCACCGCGCCGGTACTGTGCGCCGCGACGGCGCCGCTGACGCCGGACATCCCGCAAAAGTTCACCACGCCGACCGATCTCTGCGACTACGAAAAGCGCGAGGTGATGATCCCGATGCGCGACGGCGTGAAGCTGTTCACCGTCATCGTCGTCCCGCGCGGCGCGCAACACGCCCCCATCCTCCTCAAGCGCACGCCCTACAACGCCACCAAGCGGACGTCGCGCGCCGAATCACCCTCGATGCTCGCGATCCTGCCCGAGGGCGAGGATGTGTTCGTCGAGGGCGGCTACATCTGCGTCTGGCAGGACGTGCGCGGCAAATACGGCTCCGAGGGCGACTACGTCATGACCCGCCCGGCGCGCGGTCCACTCAACGACAGCGGGATCGATCACACCACCGACGCCTGGGACACCATCGACTGGCTGGTGAAAAACGTCCCGGAGTCGAACGGCAGCGTCGGCATGATCGGCTCGTCTTACGAGGGATTCACCACCGCCATGGCGCTGCTCGATCCGCATCCGGCGCTGAAGGTCGCCGCACCCCAAAGCCCCATGGTCGATGGATGGATGGGCGACGATTGGTTTCACTACGGCGCGTTCCGGCAGGCGACGATCGACTATTACACCTTTGCCACCGCCGAGAAAAAGGCCGGCCCCGGCATCCTCCGGCGCGGCTACGACGACTATGAGAACTTCCTCGCGGCCGGTTCCGCCGGCGACTTCGGCCGCGCTGCCGGACTCGAGCAGCTCCCGTGGTGGCGCAAGCTCACCGAGCATCCCGCCTACGATGCGTTCTGGCAGGAACAGGCGGTCGACCGGCTACTGGCGAAAAAGCCGCTTACCGTTCCGACGATGTGGCTGCAGGGGCTGTGGGACCAAGAGGATATGTGGGGCACGGTGCACACCTATCCCGTCGTCGAACAGAAGGACACGGCCAACGACAAGAACTTCCTCGTCCTCGGTCCGTGGCGACACAGCCAGGTCAACGGCAACGGCTCCAAGCTCGGGCCACTGGCCTTCGACGGCGACACGGCGCGCGAGTTTCGCCGCGATATCCTGCGGCCGTTCTTCGATCAGTATCTGAAGCCCGGCGCGGCCAAAGCCGACACGCCGCCGGTGCTGATCTACAACACCGGCGAGAAGCGCTGGCAGCGGTTCCAGTCGTGGCCGGCGGATCGCGATCCGCACTGGAGCGTCGAGACCCGCCCGCTCTACCTGGCGCCACGATTCCACCTCGACTTCGCTGCGCCCGCGGGCTCGGCCTCATCCACCGACGCCGCTTACGATGAGTACGTCTCCGATCCCGCGAAGCCGGTCCCCTACCTCCCGCGGCCGATCCGATTCGCAGATCAGCCGCGGTGGCAACGCTGGCTGGTGGAGGATCAACGTCCCTTCTCCGACCGTCCCGACGTGCTCACCTATGTGACCGAGCCGCTGCACGAACCGCTGCAGATCGGCGGTGCTCCGCTCGTTCACCTCGTCGCGTCCACCAGCGGCACGGACAGCGATTGGGTCGTGAAACTCATCGACGTGTTTCCGCCGGAATACCCGGTTCAACCGGAGCTCGGCGGCTACCAACTCGGGATTGCCATGGATATCTTCCGCGGCCGCTACCGGGATAGCTTCGAGCATCCGCAGCCGCTCGCGCCGAATCAGCCGCTCGCGTATGAATTCGCGCTGCCGCACGCGAATCACACGTTCCTGCCGGGTCATCGGATCATGGTGCAGATCCAGTCCAGCTGGTTTCCACTCTACGATCGGAATCCGCAGAGCTACGTGGAGAACCTCTTCTTCGCGAAACCGGGCGACTACGTGAAAGCCACGCAGCGGATCTATCACACGTCCGCGCACGCCAGCCGGATCGACTTGCCTGTACTCCGACGCCGCTGATGGCGTGGCACGGGCGTCTCGCCCGTGATTCCGCATCGTAGCTGAGAATCTCTGCATGGAGACGCGACGCCCTCGTCGCGTCCAGTTGGCGAGGCCGTATCCCTTTAGGCCCGGCCGGTGGCCGGGCGCCCGCTCACCGAGCGGGCCTACAACCCAAGCACCCGCACCACGTCTGTTGCATGCACTCTCAACAGCGACCCGGGCGTCGCTGATCCAGTGACACCGGTTCAGTCCACCACGAACAGCTTGGCGCCGGTCGTCGTGGACGAGCGATGCGGCTCGGCCCCGTCCGCAACCTGATAGCTCATGCCGGGCCGCATGACGAACCGCCGCCCGTCCTTGAGCTCCGTCACCAGTTCGCCCTCGATGCAGAGTAGGATGTGCCCCTTCTCGCACCAGTGATCCGCCCGGTAGCCAGCGGAATACTCCAGCATCCGCACGCGAATATTGCCGAACTGGCAAACCCGCCAATCCGCCCATCCGGTTTCACCAGCTTTGCGCTCGGGCTTCACCGTCGACCAGTCGGTCACGCCAAACGGGATCTGCGTCATTTTCATCGTCGTGTCTTTCGGTGTAGGTGATCCTGTGCGCCGTTCCGACGCAACGCCCCGGCGGTCGTGGTGCGATCACCGCCGCACCAGAACCTGCGATACAGCCGTTTCAGCCGTCGTGCGGCCACTTCGGCATCCAGCGTGCCACCTCGCGCGTGTAGCGGGTCCACTCGTCGCGAAACTGCCGCGCCAGCCAGCGCTCCTCGTGCAACACCACGCGCAAATGGAACCCGACCGCCAGGACCGCCGCATACGTCGCCAGCGCCCACGAACCGAAGAACAAGCCCCACCCCGCCACGACCAGCAGCACCGACAGATACATCGGATTTCGCACGAAGCGATAAAGCCCGACGATCACGAGTTGCCGCGGGGGATCCCATGGCGCCAGTGTTCCGCGACCCGCCAGGAAAAAGTCGCGCACGCACCAGCCCAATCCGATACCGCCGAGCACCAGAACAACCATACCCAAAATCCACGCGTGCTCCGCGTGCGGTTGACCCCACGCGATCACCCACGGAATCACGCCCGCAACGATGCCCGGCAGCGCCGCGAAGGACACGATGGCGCGGAAAGCGAGCTTGGCGTCGGTCACGGCGTGCATCCCACGAAGCAGCCTTCACGGTCCGCCTCAGCCTGCAATCCTACGCCAGAGCCCGGGCTCACTCGCGCAGCGTCACCCACGTCAGCGGCAGCACGTCGTCCGGCACGAGTGAAAACTCCAGCGCGACGAATCCACTCCGTCCATTGATCTCGTAGAAATCGGCGCGCAGCCAGAGCGGTCGCTTCTGAAAGTAGAGCACCCCGTAGAGTCGTTGCACGTGCCGCCCGAGGCTGTGCGGCGCGAACACCTGCGTATCGACGACCGGCCCGAGCTCGCGGCTCAGCTTGTTCAGCCGTTCCCGCAGCCGGGCGAGTCTTTCCTGATCGGCATCGGTGCCATACCAGGTGCCGAGAAGCGCATCGGCGCCGTTGATTTGGAAATCGCGCAGACCGGCCTGGAACACGCCCACGCCATCAGCAGCAGAGGCGATCGGCGCGACGACGAGCACGCAGACGAGACAGAGAAGTTTCTTCATGGGGCGATGGGTAACGACACCACCCTCGCGCCATCCCGGCGCTCGCCGGGCGGCAAAAAGATGATGCTGCTCCGTCAGACGACGCCGTCCACCGCCTCGTTACAGTTCGCTCCGGCCTTTCACTTTCCGGCTAACCCACGGGCGCGACGCCCGAGCCATGTGGCACGGCTGTCCCGCCCAGGTCGGAAAAGCGCGATGCGCGCTATCCAGGGACTTTTCCTCCTCGCTGCACGACGGGGTCGACGCGTTCATCCTGTCGCTTCGACGGCGGCGCTTGACGGGGCAGAGCGTTCGGCCGTTTCTGGGCGAATGTCCCGTCCCGTCTCAGTTGGCCTCATCGGTTGCGGCAAGATCAGCGACGCGTATTTCAGCGGCACCCAGGCCTATTCGATGCTGAAGATCGTCGCGTGTGCGGACCTCGACCAGGCGCGTGCCGAAGCGAAAGCACGCGAGCACGGCGTGCGCGCCTGCAGCGTGGAGCAACTCCTGCGCGACCCGCAGATCGAACTGGTCATCAACCTGACAATCCCCGTCGCGCACGCGGAGGTGAACACCGCGGCGCTGCAGGCCGGCAAGCACGTGTATGCGGAAAAGCCCTTCGCACTTGATTCCACCGCCGGCGCGTCGGTGCTGGCCCTCGCCCGCGAACGTGCTCTGCTCGTCGGCTGCGCGCCCGACACGTTTCTCGGCGGCGGCCTGCAGACGGCGCGGAAAGCCATCGACGATGGCGCGATCGGCCGGCCGGTCTCCGCGATGGCGTTCATGCTCTCGCGTGGACATGAGACCTGGCACCCGAGTCCGCAGTTTTATTACCAGAAAGGCGGCGGTCCGATGTTCGACATGGGCCCGTATTATCTCACCGCGCTGATCAACTTCCTGGGTCCGGTCGCGCGGGTGTGCGGCTCGACGCAGTCCGCCTTTACGGAGCGATTGATCACCAGCCAGCCGCTGGCCGGCACGAAGATCCCGGTCGAGACGCCCACGCACGTGGCCGGCGTGTTGGAATTCGTGAACGGCGGCAGCGCCACGATCGTGACGAGCTTTGATACCTGGCCCTACCCGCTGCCGCGGCTGCTGGTGTTCGGCACCGAGGGCACCTTGGAGGCGCCCGATCCGAACCGGTTCGACGGCGCGGTGCGCATCCGCGATGCGAAGAGCGACGAGTTCCGCGAGTTCGCGCCCACGCACACCGTGGAGCGCGGACGCGGCTCGGGCGCGGCGGACATGGCGTGTTCGATTCTGCGTCGGGAGCGATCGCACCGCGCCAGCGGCGCACTCGCGCAGCACGTGCTCGAGATCATGGAAGCCTTTGAAAAATCGTCGCGCACGGGGCGGCACGTGAAGATCAAGAGCCGCTGCGAACGGCCGGCCGCGCTCCCGGTCGGACTTGCGCCCAACGAGCTGGATGAGTGAGCGAGTCGGGAGCGAAGGAGTTGAGAGATGAGAGTTGAGGGTTGAGAGCGGTGGTAGACGCTCACTCCCTGAGCGCCGCGAGCGCCACGCAGCCTCCCGGCGGGCAGCGGAATGCCCGCCCTACCCCGATCTCGCGACCTCAACGTGGTTTTCTGCGACTTGCGGCTCTCGGCTCTCGGCTGCTGGCCGAGTTGTTGACGGAATGCCCGGAGCTTCGAATCGATCGAGGAAAATTCGCTTCCCGATCTCTCAAGTCTCATCCCTCAACTCTCAACTTCCCCCCACTGCCCCTCCGTTCTGGTCTTCTGGGGGCTTCTGTGCCTTCTTGCGGCCATTCACTGCACGCCATGAAAACTGCATTGATCGTCTGGGGTGGCTGGGAAGGTCACGAACCAAAAGCCTGCGCCGATTTCTTTGCCGCCCACCTGACGAACCGCGGGCTCGCCGTGCAGGTGCAGGATTCGTTGAACATTTTCGATGACGCCGCGCGCACGGCCGCTTTTTCGCTCATCGTCCCGATCTGGACGATGGGCAGCATCACCGAGCAGCAGGAAAAAAACCTCGTCGCGGCGGTGATGGCCGGCACCGGGCTCGCGGGATTTCACGGTGGCATGGGCGATGCGTTTCGCGGTCACATCGCTTTTCAGTGGATGGTCGGCGGGCAGTTCGTGGCGCATCCGGAGAACATCAAGGATTACACCGTGAACATCGTGAATCGCACCGACCCGATCACCGCGGGCATTCCCGATTTCAAGGTGCACAGCGAGCAGTACTACATGCTCGTCGATCCGCGGAACGAGGTGCTCGCCACGACCACAATGACGCCTTCGCCGACTGCGCCGTGGATCGCCGGGGTCGTGATGCCGTGCGTGTGGAAGAAGCAGCACGGGGCCGGTCGCGTGTTTTTCTCGTCGCTCGGACATCAGCGACGCGAGTTCGAGACGGTGCCGGAACAGCTCGAGATCACGCTGCGCGGCATGGTCTGGGCGGCGCGGTGAGGCACCGGAAGAAGTCGAAAGCCGAGAGCTGAGTGTCCAGCGCCGGGCGACGAGGCCTGATCGTAGGTGGAGTCTGTCGTCCAGGCAGGCTTGTTGCACCCGACCAGCCCGTCGCGACGGTCGGCTGCGTCCAATGAAAAAGGCGAGCCGGGCGGCTCGCCTTTGAAAGTAGAACTGATTGTGCGCTCAGCTCGCCGGAGTCGCCGGGGCGGCAGGAGCCGCTTCGGTCGTCGCCGCCGCCCCCGCGACCTTGGCCGCGTGGATCAGCGCCGAACGATCCTTTTCCTTGATCGCGACGGCGGCCTTGCCGGTGCGCTCGCGGAGGTAGTAGAGCCGGGCTTTCATGTTCTCGGACTCACGCTCGACCTCGATCTTTACGATGTTCGGCGAATTGACCGGGAACACGCGCTCGACGCCCTCGCCGTAGCTGATGCGACGGACGGTGAACGTCTCGTGAATGCCATGGCCCTTCCGCGCGATAACGATACCGGAGTAGATCTGCACGCGCTCCTTGTCGCCCTCGCGGACCTTCGTGTGCACGCGCACGCCGTCGCCGACTTTGAACGGCGTGATGTCTTTTTTCACCTGGGCGGAGGTGATTTCCTTGATGATCGGGTTCATGGCTTTGGCTTTATGTGAGTAAATCGGGTCGGACCTGACGGGTCTTTTCCACCTGCCGCGCGTGCCGCCATTTCTCGATCTCGGCATGGTTGCCGGAGAGGAGAACTTCCGGGACAGACATGCCCCGAAATTCGGCGGGACGCGTGTATTGAGGAAAGTCGAGCAACTTGCTGGTGAAGGATTCGTGCGTCAATGACTTTTCCTCGCCCAGCACGCCCGGAATGAAGCGCGCCAGCGCGTCGATCACCACCGCGGCCGCGAGCGTGCCGTTGGTGAGCACGTAATCGCCGATGGAGATCTCCTGGTCGATGATCCGCTCGCGGATCCGCTGGTCGATCCCCTCGTAATGGCCACTGAGGATGACGAGGTGTTGCTGCTCCGAGAGTTCCTTCGCCAGCGGCATCGAGAACGGCACGCCGTCGGGCGTGAGATAGATCCGGCGGCAGCCAGGCGTCTGCAACTGCTCGATCGCCGCGAAAACCGGTTCCGGTTTCATCACCATGCCCGCTCCACCGCCGAACGGCCGGTCGTCCGCCGTCCGATGCTTGTCGGTCGTCCACCCGCGCAGATCGTGCACCGTCACGCCCAGCCGGCCTGCCGCAATGCCCTTGCCGAGGATGCTCTCGGCCAGGAAGCCATCGAGCATCCGCGGAAACAGCGTCAGGACATCAATTTTCAGCGGCATGGAGCAGGATCAGACGCCAAGTGGCGGCCGGAGGCAAAGTCAGAAAACAGAAAAGCCCCGGAGCGATCCGAGGCTTGTTCGCACCACCGACTCAGCGGTGGGCTATGATCGAGACTTCGCTCAGGCGCTCGCGGCCGGGGCGGCCTCGGCTTGGGCGGCAGCGCTGCGGCGCGCCTTCTTGATCATGGCGTGCATCGTGTTGGTGGGCAGCGCGCCCTTGCTCAGCCAGTAGTCGACCCGCTCCATGTTGAGTTTGATCGGACTGCCCTTGCTCTTGGGCGTGTAGGTGCCGAGGTTTTCGACGGCATCGCCATCGCGACGCGAACGGGCTTCGGCGACGACGACGCGATAGAGCGGCTGATGCACGGAGCCAACCTTGGTGAGACGGATTTTGAGAGCCATGACTGATGTTTAGCGGAGCGTTCTTGCGTTAAAAAGCTGAGGACAAGACCGCCCCGCCGCGCCGGTGTCAAGCGTGTGTTCACGGCCATGGGCGGTAGGCGGTAAGCGTTTAGCCGGGTGAGCCTCACTGGCTGTGGTTCCGTGGCGCGCCGCGCGACGTACCGAGCACCGCCGGTCGCGAGTCGTAGTCGTCAGCCACGTTGCAGCGCCGCGATCAGAAACAGTGCAATCATCACCACCGCACAGCCCAGTCGCGCGACGGTCGAGATCACGAATCCCGTCGCCGCGCCGAGCCCCGCTTTCAACGACTGACTGCCTGTTTTTTTCGCCAGCAGCTTTTCCGCGGCCATCGCGCCAAAGATGGTGCCCAAAATCAGCGCCGGCAGCGAAAAGAACACGCCCACCAGCGCGCCGCCGCTCGCGCCGGCCATCCCCCACTTGCTCCCGCCAAACCAGCGCGTGCCGATGATCACTCCCGCGATGTCCGCGATCACCGACAAGAGCCAGAATATCGCGATGAAGCCGATCACCAGCCAGGACACGTCCGCCGGGAGGATCAGCCGGTGAACGATCACGCCGATCAAGATCAGCGTCGTGCCGGGCAGAATCGGCACCACCACGCCGGCCAGCCCGGTCAGCATCAGCAGCACGGTGAGCGTCCAAGTCGCAATTTCGAGCATGTGGATGAGACACAGCTGGCGAGGATTCGGTTGCGAGCAAGTCAAGGCGCGCAAACGCCGGCGGCCCGCGTGAAGCTTCGCATCCTCCCGCCAGCGTCGCCGTCGTGCTTCCGCCCATGAAACGATTCCTCCCCGTTTTCGCGGCGGCCTGCGCGCTCGTGACCAGCGCTTCCGCTGAGCCCCTCTCCGTCTTCAGCCGCCAGGACGTTCGGCCCATCGGGCACGCGGCGGCGCCCAGCGAATCTACGCACGCGCGGTTCTGGTCCAGCTATCAGCGCGATCGTGCCCAGGCCAAAGCCTACGAAACCGAGCTGCCGATCGTCGACTTTCCGCAATACGGAAAGCGCATCTCGGCGAAAACCGGTGGCGCGGTCCGCTACCATCGCCGATTCACGGGCGGTTTCATTTGCCGCGTTACCTTGCACGATCTGCTGCCGAACCACGCCTATGTGCTGACGCTGAACGGCAATCCGCAGAAGGCGGGCAACACGCTCCTGCCCACGCCGGTGCCGGGCAACGAGGCCGAGAACTACTACGACTTCCTGGATTTCACGAGCGATGCGGACGGCGGCTACGACGCTGAATTGGGCGTATTTCTTCGGCCCGGCGACTACGACGTGCGCCTCTACGTGAAGGACACCGACGACTTCAAGATCGTGCTCTACCGCGACTTCTTCACTTTCAAGGTCGAGTAGAGCCCGCGGCAGCTCCGCGACGTCCGGCTTTTCCGTTGACCACACCGACGGCGCACGAGACGTTGCTCCGCTTATGCTCAAAGCTGGTATCGTCGGTCTGCCCAACGTGGGCAAATCCACCCTGTTCAACGCCCTCACCCGCTCGCGCAAGGCGGAGGCGGCCAACTACCCCTTTTGCACCATCGACCCGAACGTCGGCGTCGTCACCGTGCCCGACGATCGCCTGGAGCCGCTCTCGAAAATCTCCAAAACGAGTGTGACCGTCCCCGCGGCCATCGAGTTCGTCGACATCGCCGGACTCGTCGCCGGCGCCAGCAAGGGCGAAGGGCTGGGCAACCAGTTCCTCGCGAACATCCGCGAGGTCGACGCCGTGGTGCAGGTCGTCCGCTGCTTCGAGGATCCCGACGTGGTGCACACGATGGGCGGCATCGATCCCGTCCGCGATATCGAGGTGATCACGACCGAGCTCGTGCTCGCCGACCTCGACGCGGTCGCCAAGCGGATCGAAAAAGCCCAGAAAAAGGCGCGCGGCGGCGACAAGGAGGGCATCGCCGAGCTCGCACTGCTCGAAAAACTCCAGCCGCATCTCAATGCCGGCAAGACCGCCAACTTGCTCCCCGCCACGCCCGAGGAGACCGCGTTGATGAAGCTCTTCCAGCTCCTCACCGCCAAGCCCGTCCTCTTCGCCTGCAACGTCGCCGAGAGCGACCTTGCCACGGCCGAGCAAAATCCGTTTGTCCGCAAGGTCGCCGACTACGTGGCCCACCACCACGACGCCGCCTATGTGCCGATCAGTGCGAAGATCGAGGCCGAGCTGATCGACCTGCCGCCGGACGAAGCGAAGGCCTTCCTGCGGGATCTCGGCGTCGAAGACTCCGGCGTTTCGTCCTTGATCCGCGCGACCTACGATCTGTTGGGTCTGCAGACTTACTTCACCGCCGGTGAAAAGGAAGTCCGCGCGTGGACGATCAAGAAAGGCTGGAAGGCGCCGCAGGCCGCCGGCGTGATCCACACCGATTTCGAGCGGGGATTCATCAAGGCCGAGATCGTCTCCTACGCCGACCTCGCGCGGCTGGGCAGCGTCGCGGCCGCGCGCGAAGCCGGCAAATACCGGCTCGAAGGCAAGGACTACGTTTTCCAGGAAGGCGACGTCGCACTGTTCCGGTTCAACGTCTAGCCAGGCCCGCTCCCGTCCGACCGCCGTCCGCCTGGGCACGACGTAACCTCATAGGGTTACAGGGTGGCGCGCTGCGCTGGAGCGCTGCTTTTGCGCTGGTTTCAACGCGCATCTCCAGCACTGTGAGCGGCAACCATGAAATCTCTGCGACTGATGTTCTTCGCCACCCTGCCCTGGTTTTCTCCCCTGCTCCACGCCGCGGATTCGGCCGCACCCGCCGCGGATCCGGGCACGACGTGGGATCTCACGCCGCTCTACGCCGACGAAGCGGCGTGGCGCGCGGCCAAGGACCGGGTCGCAGCGGGCATTCCGAAGATCAAGGATTTCGAAGGCCGGCTCGGCGAGAGTGCGGCCACGCTCCTGCAGGCGATGGATTTCGTGCAAGGCTTGCGCGACGAATTCGTCCGTCTGTCCGTCTATGCTTCGCTGGTGCTTGACGAGAACACGCGCAACTCCGCGGCGCTCGAGCGCACGCAGGAACTCGGGTTGCTTGGCACCCAGTTCGCCCAAGCCATGAGCGTCATTGATCCGGAGTTGCTCGTCGTCGGCGAAGAGAAGATTCGCGGCTTCCTCGATCGCGAGCCCGGCCTTAAGCCGTACCGGTTTTCGCTGCTCGAGGTGCTGCGCGCCGCGCCGCACACGCTCGGACGCGAAGCCGAAGGCGTGCTCTCCGCCGCCAGTCTGGTCACCGGCACGCCGGGCTCGCTCTATGGCATCCTGGCCAACGCCGACATGCCCTGGCCCACGATCAAGCTCTCCGACGGCACCGAGGCCCGGCTCGACCAATCCGGCTATGCGCGCTGGCGTGCGAGCGCCAACCGCGCCGACCGCGAGGCCGTGTTTGACGCATTCTGGAAAAAGGTCCGCGACTACGAGCGCACGTTCGGCGTGACGCTCTTCTCGCAGATGAAGACCGATTGGTTCAATGCGAGCACGCGTAAGTATCCCAGCACCCTCGCCGCCGCGCTCGACGCCGACAACATTCCGGAAGCGGTGTATCGCACGCTGCTGGCCGAGACCAACGCGAATCTCCCCACGCTGCACCGCTACTTCAAGCTGCGCGCGCGCATGCTCGGCGTGAGCGAAATGCACTACTGGGACATCTATCCGCCGATCGTCGCGCTGGACAAAAAATTCCCGCTCTCGACCAGTAGGGATCTCGCGATCCACGCGGTCGCGCCCCTCGGCGCCGAATACCAGAAGCTTTTCGCGGACAGCCTGAGCGGTCGCTACACGCACTATTATCCGCAGCCCGGCAAGCGCGCCGGCGCTTACATGAACGGCAGCGTGCACAACGCGCACGCTTACGTGCTCATGAACTACAACGACGACTATGAGTCGCTCTCGACGCTGGCGCACGAGTGGGGCCACGGCGTGCATTCGCTGCTCGCCAATGCCAACCAGCCGTCGCCCGACGCGCGCTACTCGATCTTCACCGCGGAAATCGCCTCGACGCAGAACGAGGTCCTCCTGCTCGACCACATGCTGAAGGTCGCGCAATCCGACGACGAGCGACTCTACTATCTTGGCTCCGCGCTGGAGAACATGCGCGGCACGTTCTTCCGCCAGGCGATGTTCGCCGAGTTCGAGTTGGCGATCCACGAGGCCGTCGAGAAGGGGAATTCGCTTTCCGGCGCCAAGCTGAGCCAGATGTACGGCGACATTCTGCGACGGTATCACGGCGACGCTCAGGGCGTCGTGAAGATCGACGATCTCGTCACCGTCGAGTGGGCCTACATCCCGCATTTCTACCGCCGCTTCTACGTTTATCAGTATGCCACCTCGATCGCGGCCGGCACGGCCTTCGCCGACCGAATCCTGGCGCACGAACCCGGCGCCGTGGACACGTATCTCGGTTTGTTGAAAGCCGGCGGCTCCGATCATCCCTACGAACTGGTGAAGCGCGCCGGCGTCGATCTCGCCACACCCGCGCCCTACCGCGCGCTCGTCGCGCGGATGAACTCGATCATGGATCAGATCGAGGCGATCCTAGCGAAGCGGAATCGCTAACTCGCACCTGTAGGGCGGGTCTCCGGACCCCGCCGCGGTGGACGGGACGACCACGCATCGCCCGGTCCGCGCATGCAACCCAGCGCAGCGTTGCCAAAGTCGCGCGGCATCGTTTGCGTGGTTGATGCGATCGGCGGCGGGCAGGCTGCCCGCGCGTTTCTCTTCCCGTGTCCGACCTTCCCTCCAAAAACACGCCCCGCTCCCCCGCCCACCCTTTGCCGACCGGTGCGGCGCTGGATTCGTCGATCCTGCGCGTCCTCATGGACACGCTGCCGGACCGGATCTACTTCAAAGACCTGGAGAGCCGATTCGTGCGCGTGAACGAGGCCTACGCGCGGTGGCACGGCTTCGATTCGCCGGCATCGATCATCGGCAAGACCGACCACGATTTGTTCGCGGCGGTGCACGCCGACGTGGCGCGCACGGAAGAGGAAGCAATCATTCGCACGGGCGTGCCCATGGTGGCCAAGGTCGAGAAGCTCACGATGAAGGACGGCAGCGTAGCCTGGGGCTCGGCCACGAAGATGGCGTGGCGCGACGAATCCGGGCGGATCATCGGCACCTTCGGCGTCACGCGCGACGCCACCGCGGCCAAGCTGGCGGAGGAGCGGCTCGTCGAAGAGCGGAACCTGCTGCGCACGATCATCGATCACCTGCCGGCGCGCGTCTACGTCAAGGACACCGCGTCGCGCTACCTGCTCAATAATGTCGCACACCTCGCCATGCTCGGACTCGAGGGCCAGGAACAGGCCACCGGACGAACCATTCTCGACTTCTTCAGCAACGAGCGCGGCCGGCAGGCGTTCAGTGACGACCGGCAGGTGCTCGAGACGGGCACGCCGATCCTCAACCAGGAAAAGTCCGACTTCGGCGCCGGCAGCCAGCTCCACTGGTCGCTCACGACCAAGGTGCCGCTGCGCGATCTCGAGCAGCACATCATCGGCCTGGTCGGAATCAGCCACGACATCACGCGCCGCAAGCTGGCCGAAGAGGAGCTGCAACGCCGCACCAACGAAATGGAGGCGGACGTGCGCATGGCGCGCCAGGTACAGGAAACGTTTCTCCCGCGCGCGTATCCGGTTTTTCCGCGCGGCGTGCCGGCCGAGGCGAGCGCGCTGCGCTTCGCCCACCGCTACATTCCCGCGACGACGCTCGGCGGCGATTTCTTCGACATCGTGCAGCTCTCCGACACGAAATGCGGCGTCCTGGTGTGCGACGTGATGGGCCACGGCGTGCGTGCCGGTCTGCTGACAGCGCTGATTCGCGGCGTCGTCGGCGAACTGGGCGAACGCGCGGAAAATCCCGCGCACGTGCTCGCCGAGATCAACCACAGTCTCGCGCCGATCCTCGAGCGCACCGGGCAGCCGGTGTTCGCCACGGCCTTTTTCGGCGTGTTCGACACGACCACGAACACCCTCTCCTACGGCAACGCCGGCCACCCCTCGCCGCTGATCCGCCGCGCCGCGACCGGCACGGTCGTGCGGCTGTCGTCGGAGGACCCCGAGCCCGCGGCCGGACTGGTGGCCAACTTCGGCTACACGCGCCGCGAGTGCACGATCGAACCCGGCGATCTCTTCCTCGGCTACACCGACGGCGTCATCGAAGCGCCCGATGCCGCCGGCCAGATCTACGGCGATAGCCGGCTGATCGGATTCCTGCAGGACAGCATCGGCCAGAGTGGCGAGGAAGTCTGCGCCCGATTGGTGCGGGACCTCGCGACGTTCTCGGGCCATTCGATCTTCGAGGACGACGTCTGTCTCGTGACGCTGGAGTGCACGGGCCTCGTTTGCCCCGTGCAGACGGTGTCGTACGAAATCTAGCAGGGCGCGGAAGGATGTAGCCGGGCTCGTCGAGCCCGGTCGTTCATGTCGCGACGGAAGATCCCGCCGCGGTCAGCGACCTCGGCTACAGTCAGTCTGGACCCGTTTTCGCCGCCCTCATCACTTCCATTATTTTTGCTCCGGGAAAAGTCCCTCCAGTACCGGCGTCGGCCGGCCGTCGGCATCGCGCACTGCAAAGCCGCCTTGGTAGTCCCACACCGCCCAGCCCCAGCCGCGCTTTTCGCATTGCTCGACCACCGCACGGATCCAACGCCGCTGCGACGCAGGATCGGCCGCGCGATAGACGCCGAACTCGCCCAAATAGATCTCGGTCTTCGGCGCGTGCTCGCGCGCCCACGCCTCCACTCGCGCGAACGCCGCGGCGATTTGTTCGACCGTCAGCTCCGTGCCCGCCACGACGCCAAGGTTGTAGTGCGGCAGCGTGTGGCCGTCCACGGCCGGAGCCTTGCCGGGAAAATTCACCGGCGGCAGCGTCCCCTTGAAGCCAGCCCACGGGGCACGCTGATGGGTGAACACCATCGGCTCATAAAAGTGCAGGGTCAGCGCCACGTGTGGATCCTCCGGCAGAACCACGTCGCGCACCGTTTCGAAGCTGCTCCAGCGGTTCGACGTCACATAAGCCACGCGCTGGTGATTGCCTTCGCGGATCGCCGTGAGCATGCGCCGCATGAACGCGTTGACCTGCTCGTTCTCCGCCGCCACCGGCTCGTTCAGAATCTCAAACCGCAGCCACGGACCTTCATCGAGGAAATGCCGGCTGAGTTCGCGCCAGATCTCCGCCGCCTGCTCCTGCAACTTTTCATCGGTGAACACGCGCTTGTCGCCGTCCACCGCATTGAAGTCCGCACCCGGCAGAAAATGCGCATCCAGCACGAGCCCGAGTCCCCGACTGCCCGTCCAGAAGATCGCTTCCTCGATCGGCTTCAGCTTCTCCGGATCCAGCGTGCCGTCGGCCCTGAGGCACTGGCGAAGGTCCACCGGCAGTCGGATGTGATCAAAGCCCTGCCGCGCAATCCAGCTCACGTCCTCCTCGTCGAACCACGGCGCGGCGAAGGGCCGCGCCGGCGAGTTTTGTGAGAGCCAGTGCGAAATGTTCACCCCGCGCTTGAAGGTGTATTCCCGCCGCTCCTCTCCTTCCTCCATCAATTCCTGCGCCGTCGGTGAAATCTTTTCCTCCGCTGCACGCAGCCACGCCGGCAGCAGCCCGCCAAGCACACACATCCCGAAAATCCACGCTTTCATGCAGCAGCGTAGACACCCATGGCCAACAATTCAAATCGCCCGGCGGCCGGCATCGTTCGCGGACGTTGCGCCGGCGGGGTTGTGTGACATTCTGGTGACGACCTCCTATCGGCTGGTCTCAGCCGCTGGTCGCCTTACGTTGCATCTTCCGCACACGAAATGACCTCCGTGGTAAAACGCCCCCGCAAGCTCGCCCGGATTCCCGCGGCTGAGGGCAAGTCGATCCGCCGACTCTCGCCGCACGACGCCGACCGTTCCGCCTACGCCAATCGCGAGCAGAGCTGGCTCGCGTTCAACCGGCGCGTGCTGGACCAGGCCTGCAACCCGGTGAACCCATTGCTCGAGCGCGTGAAGTTCCTCGCCATCGTCAGCTCCAACCTCGACGAGTTCTTCGAGATCCGCGTCGCCGGGCTGATGCAGCAGGTGGATGCCGTGGCGGGCGAACTTAGTCTCGACGGCCTGCTGCCGCGCGAGCAGCTGAAACGCGTGCAAGCCTCGGCCGCCGCGCTCGTGCACGACCAGTATCGCTGCTGGCACGAGCAACTCGTGCCGGCGCTCGCCAAGGAAGGCATTCTGTTCCACCACGCGACGCGGCTCACGCCCGAGGAGGACGCGTGGGTGCGGCAGTATTTCCAAGCGCAGGTGCTGCCGGTGCTCACGCCCCTCGCCATCGACCAGGCGCATCCGTTCCCCCAGATCGGCAACAAAACGCTCAACGTGCTCGTGTCGCTCGACAACCCCGACACGCCGGACAACGAGAACCTCATGATTCTGCTGCCGGTGCCGCGGATTCTCCCGCGCATCGTTCAGATCGAGCCGCAGCGCGGCCGTCCCGGCCGCTACATTTTTTTGAGCGAGATCATCAAGCTCTGTGCCGGCGCGCTGTTCCCGGGGTATCGCGTCAACAGCGCCCACGCGTTTCGCATCACGCGCAACAGCGATCTCTACATCGACGACGAGGAAGCCGAAAACCTGCTCAAGAAAATCGAGGAGGAACTCCGTAACCTCCGGCGCGGCGCGACCGTGCGGCTCGAGATCGAGGCCGGCGTGGACGAAGGGCTCTTCACGATGCTCTGCGGCTATCTCGGCTTGTCGCCGGAATACGCCTACCGGCTCGAAGGTCCGCTCAATTTCCTGCGGCTGATGAGCCTCTACGAGACGACCGACCGGCCGGACCTGAAGTTTCCGCCGTTCACGCCGGCCGAGTTGCCGGCGCTGCGCAGCTACGCCTCGATCTTCGAGGCGATTCGCGCGCGCGAGTTTCTGCTGCATCACCCCTACGACTCGTTCGAGCCCGTCGTCGATTTCGTCGAGCAAGCGGCGCGCGACCCCGACGTGTTCGCGATCAAGCAGACGTTTTACCGCACCAGCGGCGATTCGCCCATCGTGCGCGCGATGATGGATGCGGCGATCAACGGCAAGCAGGTGACCGCGCTGGTCGAGTTGAAGGCGCGGTTCGACGAGGCGAACAACATTCACTGGGCGCGCCAGATGGAGGACGCCGGCGTGCACGTCGTCTACGGGCTCATTGGCCACAAGACCCATTGCAAGTGCAGCCTCGTCGTGCGGCGCGAGGGCGACGCGCTGCGCCGTTACGTGCACCTCGGCAGCGGCAACTACAACCCCAAGACCGCGCGGCTCTACACCGACCTGAGCTTTTTCACCACGAACGAAGCGATCACCAGCGAAGTCGCCCAGCTCTTCAACACGCTGACCGGCGCCGGCCGCACGCCGGAATTCCGCGAGCTGCTGGTGGCGCCCTTTAACCTGCATGCGCGCATCCAGGAGCTGATCGCCGCCGAGGCCGCCAACGCCGCGGCCGGCAAGCCCGCGCGGATCATGGCGAAGATGAACAAGCTCGTCGACCAGGTGACTATCGACAATCTCTACGCCGCGTCGCAAGCCGGGGTGCAGATCGATCTGATTGTGCGTGCGACCTGCTGTCTGCGTCCGGGTGTGAAGGGGTTGAGCGAGAACATCCGCGTGCGCAGCATCGTCGGCCGCTTTCTCGAACACGCCCGCACGTTCTATTTCGAAAACGGCGGTCAACCGCTGGTCTACTGCGGCAGCGCCGACTGGATGTCGCGCAACTTCTTCCGCCGCGTCGAAACGCTGTTTCCGATTTACGATCCGGAACTGCGCCAGCGCATCATCGACGACCTGCTGCCGATCGAGCTGCGCGACAACGAGGATGCGCGCGAGCTTCAGCCGGACGGGAGTTATCGTCCGCCGACGCGCCCGCCGGGCGAGCCGGGTTTTTGCGCCCAGCGCTATTTCATGGCCGCCGCCGGGCTGCGCGCGGTGGCGCCGGTCGTGGCCGCGCCGGCGCCTGTCGTGCCGTGAAGCGGCGCGAGCGCGTCCAGCATCTGCCGGGGCCGGTGGAATCCGCCCCGCCGCTACTCGGATCGCTCCGCTGGCGGCACGGGCACGCCCGCGGTCGTCGAGGTTTCCGCGCCGGCGCTCGTCGCGGTTTCGTTCCTCCCTGTCGAGACGTTCGCGCCACTTTCGTTCGCGGGCGCCGCAGGCGGCTGCGGCTCCTGTGCTCGCTTCGGCCCGCCGACAAGCAGATCGAGCTGGCCCTGGATTTTTACGAAGAAGGCCACGTCCAGCGTGCCGGCCGGGATTTCGTAGCGCTGGTGGGTTTTCGCGTGCTCATAGACCTGCCGCATGCGGTCCGTGGTCAAACCACGCGGCCGGAGGATTTTCTTCCGCTCCAGCATCAGCGCCAAAAATTGCAGCAACGGTGTGTTCGCCTCATCGGGTTCCGCCAGCGGATCGGCCAGCGTGACGAACAGGTTCTCCGCCGTGAGCTTCATCGCCCGGTCCGGATTCTCTTCCGCGCGGCGGGCTTTGAACGGCACCGCCCACGTGCAGAAAATGAACGCCGGCGGAGCGTAACCCGCATCCTCGCTCGCGAGCACGTCGTGCCGCGCGATCTCGCCGCTGGCCTCCCGCACGAGCCGCGAGATCACGCGATCGCCCTCGGCGAAAGCGCGGCCGGACACGCGACAGGTTTTGGCGAGCGGATGGAGAGTCAGTTCCATTGCGGCTCGTGTTTACCGGCCCGAAAAGCGAACTCAAAGAAAATGCACCGAAATCTTGCGGTCCGTGGCCGCTGTCCGCCAGATCAGCGGCAGACCCAAGCTCATGAACGGCCGGCTCATTGCGATCGGTGACATCCACGGGTGCGCGCGCGAGTTCGAGGAACTCCTCAACAAGCTCGAGCTCCAGCGCGGCGATCGTGTCGTGCTCCTCGGCGATCTGATCAATCGCGGACCGGAGAGCGCACGTGTCCTGGCCCTCGCGCGCGAGCAGGCGCATCTTTCGCTGTTGGGGAATCACGAACTGCGGTTGCTGAACTACCGCAAGACCAGCGACCCCACGCACCTGAAGAAGAGCGACTACGACACGCTCAAGCAACTCGGCCGGCGCGACTGGGCCTACATGGCGGCGATGCCGCTGACCTATTTTGACCGGCGCGATGGCGTCGTGCTGGTGCACGGTGGATTTTTGCCGGATCTGCCGTGGCGGCAGCAGCCGGCGCGGATCGTCACGCGCGTCCAGAACATCGACCGGGACGGCAATCCAAGAAAACGCTCCGAAGCGCCGAACTGCCCGCATTGGTCGACGCTCTGGCAGGGGCCGCCGTTCGTGGTTTACGGACACACGTCCCGACCGCAGGTCGCGCGACTGAAGTGGTCGCTCGGCATCGACACCGCCTGTGCGATGGGCGGCCGACTGACGGCATGCATCCTGCCGGAGCAGAAGCTCGTGCAGGTCAAGGCGCACGAAGTCTACTACCAGCCGTAGCCGCCGGCTTCGCGCACGTCGGAGCGTATTCCGCGCTTTTGGTTTCGGCGAAAACCCGACTAGCCTCGGTGCGCATGTCTTCCACTCCGTCCGCCACCGTCGCCGATCTGCTTCTGCTCTGCGTCGACCTGCAGCCCGTGTTCCTAAAGGCCGTCGCTGATTCCGCAGCACTGCAGCGCCGCTGCGCGTTCGCGATTCAGGCGGCGGCCGGTCTCGGCGTGCCACTGTTGTTCACGGAGCAGGTGCCGCAGAAGCTCGGCGGCACCGCGCCGGAATTGCTCGCGCTCGCGCCGGGCGCTCCCGTCCTGGGGAAGAACGCCTTTTCCGCGCTGGGCGACGAGGGCATTCGGCAGGACATCGCGGCGCGGAAACCGGAGCATCTGCTTCTCTGCGGCATCGAGACTTCGGTCTGCGTTTACCAGACCGCCGTCGACGCACTCGCTGCCGGTTTCGCCGTGACGCTGCTGAGCGACTGCCTCAGCGCGCGACGTCCTGAGGATGCCCGCGTCTGTCTCGATGCGCTGACCCGCGCCGGCGCGCACGTCCTGCCGAGCGAGACGGTGTTCTACTCGCTACTTCGCGACGTGACGCACCCATTCTTCAAGGCCTACACACAGTTGGTGAAGACCGCGACGAGTGCCGCGTGACGGCCGTTCCGCGGCCGTCTCGTGGCGGCACTACGGTGCGGTTTCGTTTTTCCGCGCCCGCACCAGTACACGTGCGATCGAGCGATCGTGCCAGCGGCTGAGCGCGACCAGCGCGCACACCGCACCGACGAGCGCCATGGCCATGTCAGTCTGCGTATCCCAAGGATCACCTTGAGTTCCGAGAAAATCCTCCGCCGCAGCTCCGCTCGCGATCGCCGTCAACCACTCGATGAGTTCATAGCACGCCGAAAAGGCCAGGCAGACGCACACGACCAAGAAACCGAGCCAGCGACTGGCCTTCAAGGGCGAGGTGCGGACCAGCAGTTCACGCGCGAGGATCGCGGGCACAAACCCCTGGGCAAAATGCCCAAGTTTGTCGTAGTGGTTGCGCGACCAACCGAACCACTCGCGCGCCCAGTCGCCCAGCGGCACCCGCGCATACGTGTAGTGTCCGCCGACGATCAGGATCACGCAGTGGCACCAGATCAATACGAGCAGCAGCGTGGAGAGCGGAAACCGCCGGTGGAACGCCACGACGAGCGGCACGCCGATCACCACCGGCAGCACCTCCAACCACCACGTGAACCGGTCGTGCGGGTGAATCCACGACCATGCCAACACGGGCACAAGGAGGGCGACGAACCAGACGAGGCGGCGGTCCATGCGCTCGTTCTCTCCGAGCTCGGTCGTGAAATCAACGCCGACGAAACGCGCCGCACCCCGAAAGCCCGAACTTGTCGCTTCGCCCGGCATGGCCCAAGGTCGGCTCGATCTCATTCACCATGTCCGACGACCTCTGCCTCTCCTGCATTCGCGACCTCAAGCACTTCACCACCTCGGACAACGGCCGCACGTTCTCGAGCCTGGTCGTCATCAAGAAGCTCGCGGCGAAGACCGCTTCGAATGGAAACACCTTTTACAGCGTGGAGATCGGCGATCGCACCGGCTCGTGCTCGTGCACCGTCTTTGGCGACAGCCCGGTCTTCGAAGTGCTCAAAAGCGGCGGCGAAGGCGCCGTGATTCGCGTCGAGGGGAAAATCGATTTCTACCAAGGACGGCTGTCGCCGAAGCTCGCGCGAGCCTCCGTCCTGTCCGAGGAGGAACTCGGCGCGCCCGGTTTGCTTGACAGCCTCGTCGAGGTCGCGCCCGAAAATCCCGAGGGCTTGTGGGCGGAGATTAGCGCCTTCATCGACGGTATCGCGCAACCCGAACTGCGCGCGACCGTGCGCGGCGTGTTTGACGAAATCGGCGACTCCTTTCGCTGGGCGCCCGCGGCGGTGTCAATGCACCACGCTTATCGGCACGGTTTGCTGGAGCACACGACGCACATGGCGCGCGCTTGCCGGGCTCTGCTGCCGCTCTATCCCGAGGTGGATCCGGATCTCGCGATGGCGGGCATTCTGCTTCACGACACCGGCAAGACGATCGAATACGAGGGCACGCTCGCCACGAAACGGAGCCGTCGCGGCATTCTCCAGGGTCACGTGGTGCTCGGTTACCAGCTCGCCCGCAAGGCGGCGATGAAGGCGAAACTTCCGGCCGACCTGCTGGAGCGGCTCGAGCACATCATTCTCTCTCATCAAGGCGAACCCGAATGGGGCGCGGCCGTCTACGCCGCCACGCCGGAAGCGGTGTTCGTGTCGATGATCGACAACCTCGACGCGAAGATGGGCATGGTGCAGCGCGCGCTCCGACAATCGAATGAAACCGATGAATTTTCCGAGCGCCTGCCCGGTCTCAACGGTCCGCTGCTGACGAAGAAAATTCCGCGCTGACGGCGATTGTCGCGCTCCGCCTCAAGGGCGCGTCACTGCAGATATTGGATCACCGAGATGATCGGCAGGAACAGCGCCAGCACGACCGTGCCCACCAGCACCGCGAGCACCACAATCAGCACCGGCTCAATCATCGCGGTGAGACCCGCGACGGCGTTGTCGACCTCCTCTTCGTAGGCGTCAGCGATTCGCCCGAGCATCTCCGGCAGCTTGCCCGTCTCCTCACCCACTTCGGCGAGTCCGACGACCATCGCCGGAAACACCCCGCTCGCGGCCAGCGGCCCGGCCACATTCTCTCCGGCTTTGACGCGTTCGTGCACCAGCGCAATCGCCGCGCTCACCTGCGTATTGCCGCTCGTGTCGCGCGTGATCAGCAGCGCCTGCAAAATCGGCACACCGCTCGCCAGCAGCGTGCCGAGCGTCCGGCTGAAACGCGCGATGGCGGTCTTGAGCAACAGCGGACCGACCACCGGGCAATGCAACTTTGCCCAGTCGATCGCACTGCGGCCGCGTGCGGTACGTCGCACCAGCGCGAACGCCATCACACCGATCGCAACAAGGGCGAGGCACCATCCGCCGTGATGTTGAAAAATTCCGCTCACACCGAGCACCAGGCGCGTCAGCGTCGGCAGCGGTTGCCCCTTCAGCAGCCCGCTGAAAATCTGCTCGAAGCGCGGCACCACGAAAACCATGAGCGCCGCGACAATTCCGCCCGCCAGCGCGAGCACGATCACCGGGTAGGTCATCGCCGCCGCGATCCGGGCTTTCAGTCGCGCCGACTTCTCGAGGAACGCCGCCAGACGTTCCAGCACGACATGGAGCACCCCGCCCGCCTCGCCTGCCCGCGCCATGCTCACGTACAGGCGATCGAACACGCGTGGATGTTGCGCCAGCGCTTCGGACAGGCTCTCACCCGCGCGAATGGTCGCTGCGAGGTCATTCACGATTTCGCGAAATCGCGGGCCGCTTTCCTGTCGCGCCAACACCTCGAGGCCGCGCACGAGCGGCATGCCCGCACGCACCAACGTGGCGAGTTGCCGGGTGAACAAGGCCAGCGCTCGCGCGCTCACCGGCCGACCGAAAGCAACGCCGCGCCAGCGTTTCGTACGGGGCGCCACGACCGCCGCCGGCTCGCGCCGAATGCCCGCCGAGCCGTTGCCCTCGGGCCGCCGTCGCCCGTGAACCGACCTCGTTCCCGCTTCGACGAGTTCCTCGATGCAGGTCAGCGACGTCGGCGCCAAACCGCGCGACTTGAGCGTGCGCGTAACGTCTTCCGCCGAACGACCGTCGATGCGGCCGGCGCACTCGCGCCCGGTCGCGGCGTTGATGGCGGAGTAGCGGAACGTCGGCATGTCGATTTGGCCTTTAGGTGTAGCGCACGATTTCCTCGATCGTCGTCACCCCGGCCTGCAGCGCTCTCAGCCCGTCCTCCCGCAACGTCCGCATCCCTCCGGCGACGGCCTGCCGGCGGAGATCCTGGCTCGGCGCGCCTGCGACGATCATCTCGCGTAGCCCTTCCGTGATCCGCAGCCACTCGAAAATCCCCCGGCGCCCGCGATAACCCGTGCCACCACACTCCGCACACCCCGGCCCGGCGGCGCAGAGCGGTTCGTTCTCGAATCCGCCCAATTGCGCGCCAAGCTCACGCGAGGGAACGCGCTGCGTGCGACACCGCACACACACTCGCCGCACGAGCCGCTGCGCGAGCACGCCTTCCAACGTCGATGCGAGGAGAAACGGTTCCACGCCGAGATCGAGCAGCCGGGCGATCGCGCCCACCGCGTCATTCGTGTGCAGCGTTGAAAGCACCAGGTGGCCGGTCAGCGAGGCTTGGATTGCCATTTGCGCTGTCTCCAAATCGCGAATTTCCCCGACCAGGATGACGTCCGGATCCTGCCGCAGGAAGCTCCGCAGCGCCGCGGCAAAGCTGAGTCCGATACCCGGATTCACCGGCACCTGCATGATGCCTTCGATCTCGTATTCCACCGGGTCCTCGGCGGTCAGCAGCTTGAGTTCGGTCGAGTTGATCGCCCGCAACGCACTGTAAAGCGTCGTGGTTTTGCCCGAGCCGGTTGGCCCGGTCACCACGAGAATCCCATTGGGCCGGCGAATCGTGCCGGTGATTCCACGGAGCACATCCTCGGGCATCCCCAACTCGCCGAGTTCGAGATGGACCGCGGACCGATCCAAGACGCGCAACACGACGCTCTCGCCGAACTGGGTCGGCAGCGTCGACACGCGCAAATCCACCGGGTGATCGTCCACCACCAGCCGAATGCGACCATCCTGCGGTACTCTCCGCTCCGCGATGTTCAGGTCGGCCAGCACCTTGAGGCGCGAAGTGACCGGGAGAGCCAGCGCCTTGGGCGGCGGAGCCATTTCGTACAGCGCGCCGTCGACGCGATAGCGGATCTTGAACTCGTGTTCGAAGGGCTCGAAGTGAACGTCACTCGCGTGGGCGCGCACCGCCTGACTCAGCACCACGTCGACGAACCGCACCACAGGTGGCCGCCCGGCGAGCGCGGCGAGATCATCCTGCGACAGTCCGTTCGTTCCACCAAGCGGCGCTCCCGCTTCGAACTCCCGCAGCACCTCTTCCAGCGTGGTATCGTCCTCGCCGTAGCACTGCCGAATGAGATGCAGAATGGCGGTCGGATCCCCGACGACCAACTGCACGTCCCGTTCGAGCGCGAAGGTGAGATCCTCCGCGAGCCGGTGGTTGAACGGGTCCACCGCCAGCAGTTCGAGATTGTGTCCCTGTGCCCGCAGCGGGAACACCCCCAGCCGGCGCGCAGTGCGGGCGGGAACCGCAGCGCACAGCTCGCTCGAGATCGTCGCGGGCAACTCGTCGGCGCAACGCCAGCCCAGCGAGCGGCCGACCGCGGACAACAGCTCGCGGCGTTCGACCACCCCCAGTTCGACCGCAAGGTCGGCGAGCGATTTGCCGGTGGCGCGGTGAGCCTCATGCAACGCCTCGATCGGCTCTGCCGGCACTTGCAGCGGCCCGCGCAGCAGTTCGTCGATCGCCTGATTGTGGCTCTCGAACATAACGGGAACGACGACAGAAATAGGTCGCGCGCGCGGCGCGGACCGCGCCGAACGCGCGGCCGGTCAATTAGCGGATCACAGGGTCTTCAGCTTCGCGCCCATGCCGACGAGCTTCTCGCGCATCGCCACGGGATCCTGCGCTTTTTCCACACATTCGTCGGCACTGATGAGCTCCCGGTTGAAGAGGCTCATCAGGTGCGTATCCATGGTGATCATCCCAAGGTTCGCGCCGGTCTGAATGTCGGACGGAATGCGGAACGTCTTGTTCTCGCGGATCAGCGACGCGATCGACGTCGTGGTGATCATGATCTCGTAGCCGGCGATGCGGCCGCCGCCGACTTTCTTGCACAGCACCTGGGAAATCACCGCCTGCACCGACGAAGCAAGCTGGGTCCGGATCATGTCCTTCATCGTCGCGGGAAACGCGTCGACGATGCGGTCAATCGTCTTGGCCGCGCTGTTGGTGTGCAGCGTGCCGAACACGAGGTGTCCCGTTTCCGCCGCGCTGATCGCCGCCTCGATCGTCTCGAGGTCGCGCATTTCGCCGACGAGGATGATGTCCGGATCCTGGCGCAGCGCGCGGCGAATCGCCTCCGCGAAACTGGGCACGTCCGAACCGATCTCCCGCTGCGTCACCACGCACCGCTTGTGGTTGTGATAATACTCGATCGGATCCTCGATCGTGATGATGTGCCCGTCGCGATTCTCGTTAATGTAGTTGATCATCGACGCGAGCGGCGTCGATTTGCCGGACCCGGTCGGGCCGGTGACGAGAATGAGCCCGCGCGGCCGGTAGAGCAACTCGCGCACCTTGTCCGGCAGTCCAATGTCCCGCAGCCCAAACATCTTGTAGGGAATCTGGCGCAGCACCATGCCGTAGTTGCCCTTGGCCTTGAGCACCGACACGCGGAACCGGGCCTTCTCACCGAACGCGAACCCGAAATCCGCGCCGCCGTTGAGCTTCACGCTGCTGATGTGATTGTCCGGCGTGACCGAGAGCATCAGTTTCTCCGTATCCGCCGGGGTGAGATTCGGCCCTTCGATCGGCAGCATGCTGCCACTGATCCGGAGCGTCGGCGGCTGGCCGACCTGCAGGTGGAGATCCGAGGCATTTTGGTCGACCACGAGGTCGAGCAGTTCGTTCATTTCGTAGCTCATGATGCTGGGAAAGGAGGGGTGGCGGATTTCCGTGACGACGCCGGCAGGCACGCGACGCCGCGGCGGCAGACGGGGTTGGTCACGTGAAACCCATCATTGGAAGGTTGGACCTTGGCTGGCGTCACCGACCGTGATCGAGACGACTTCCTCGACGGTGGTCAAACCAGCGCTGGCCTGCCGCGCTCCGTCCTCGGCCAAGCTTCGCATGCCGGCGGCACGCGCATGGGCCCGCAGCAACGCCGTCCGACTGCGCGCATGGATCAGGCGCTGCAGCTCATCGTCGATTTCCAACAGTTCAAAAATGCCCGTCCGTCCGCGATAACCGGTGCGCAGGCACGCCGGGCAGCCCGTCCCGCGGCGGAAGCGAGCCGCGGACGCGACTGCCGGCGGGATGTTCAGCGCGGCCAGAAACGCCGTTGGCGGCTCATACGGGTGCGCGCACTTTTCACAGGTTTTTCGAACCAGCCGCTGCGCCAAAACCGCCCGCAGCGCGCTCGCCACCAGAAATGGTTTCACCCCTAGATCGATCAGCCGGGTCACCGCGCCGACGGCGTCGTTGGTGTGCAACGTCGAAAACACCAGGTGCCCGGTAAGCGCGGCGTGGATCGCGATCTCCGCTGTCTCCAGATCCCGGATTTCGCCAATCATGACGATATTCGGCGCCTGCCGCAGGATCGCGCGCAGCGCCGCCGCGAAGGTGACTCCTGCCTCCGGACGCACCGGCACCTGATTGATGCCGGTGAGTTGATACTCGATTGGGTCCTCGACGGTGATGAGTTTGCGATCCGGCAGGTTCAGCCGCTGCAAGCAGGCATACAGCGTCGTTGTCTTGCCCGAGCCCGTCGGCCCGGTGACGAGCACCATCCCATCGGGCAACGCGAGCAGGCGTTCGAACCGCGCCTGATCATCCGCCGCGAAACCGAGCTCCGGCAGCCCGCGACGCAGGCTCGCCTTGTCCAGGATCCGCATGACCACGCTTTCGCCATGCGCCGTGGGCAAGGTCGAGACGCGCAAATCCAGCGCCTGCCCGTCGATCGTGATCGCGATGCGGCCGTCCTGCGGCAGGCGTTTCTCGGCGATCGAGATGTTCGCCATGATTTTGATCCGCGAAACCACGGCGAGCTGCAGTCGCTTGGGCGGGTTCTCCACTTCGACCAGCACCCCGTCGATCCGGTAACGAACGCGAAAACGCCGCTCGAGCGGCTCCCAATGAATATCCGAGGCTCGGCGCCGCACCGCCTGCGCAATGATCGACTGCACGAAGCGGATGATCGGCGCATCGGCCTCGTCATCCGCCATCGCCGTCGCTCCACCTGCAGTCATCGTGGTCGGTGTCGGCGTGGCGCTGGCGACTTCGAGGCGGGGTTCGTCGTGTTGATCTTCGCCGTGGCTCGTGGCGGGAGCGGAGCCATAGCATCGTTCGATCGCTTCGGCAATCTGGGCCGACGTGGCCAAAGCGATGTCGATGCGACGACCGAGTTGCTGGCTGAGTTCGTCAACGCCCGCGGTCGCGAGCGGATCACTCACCACGACCTGCAGACTCTCCGCGTCGGCCGCGAGCGGCAGCAATCCATGGCGCGCTGCAAACACCCGCGGCACCAGCGCCAGCACCTCGGGCGCGATCCGAACCTCCGCGGAAAGTCTCGCGATCGGCAGGCCGAACTGCCCCGCCAACCGCTCCACCGCTGCGGCGGACGCACACGCGGTGGAGGTCTGCGCTTTTGACAGGAGGCCTCGTTCCGGCATGAGCCGGAGAACAGGATCGTCGGTGGACGTGGACACGGCCGGACTCCGCCACTATCGCAGCGAAGCCCGTTGCATCAATCCTGCATTTTGCCCCGAGTCGGGCGGGGCCACGCGCCGGCTCAGGTACGGCTAAGACCGAGTAGGAACTCGGCGTTGGATTTCGTCTTTTTGAGCCGCGTGATGAGCATCTCCATCGACTCGATCGGGCCCAGGCCCTGCATCGCGCGCCGCAGCCCGTAAATGCGCTGCAGCTCCTCCGGATGGTAGATGAGCTCCTCCTTGCGGGTGCCTGAGCGGTCGATGTTAATGGCCGGGAAAATCCGGCGTTCCACGAGCCCGCGGTCGAGGTGCAGTTCGCAATTACCCGTGCCCTTGAACTCCTCGAAGATGATCTCGTCCATCCGGCTGCCAGTGTCGATCAGCGCGCTGGCGACGATCGTCAGACTGCCGCCACCTTCGATGTTACGCGCCGAGCCGAAGAACCGCTTCGGCTTCTGCAGCGCGTTGGACTCGAGACCGCCCGACATCGTCTTGCCCTGGTTGCCGGCGAGCGCGTTGTAGGCCCGCGCCAGTCGGGTGATCGAATCGAGCAGAATCACCACGTGTTCGCCCTGCTCCACGCGGCGGCGGGCATTCTCGATGACCATTTCCGCGCAGTGCACGTGACTCTCCGGCGTCTCGTCGAAGGTCGACGAAACCACCTCGCCCTTGGTGTGGCGGCGGAAATCCGTCACTTCCTCGGGCCGCTCATCGATCAGCAGCAGGATGAGCTTCGTTTGCGGGCTGTTCGCCGTGATCGAGTTCGCGATATTCTGCAGGAGGATCGTCTTGCCTGTGCGCGGCGGCGCCACGATGAGCGCACGCTGGCCAAACCCGATCGGCGTCAGGATGTCCACGGCGCGCATGGACACGTCTTTCTGCGGCTCCTCGAGCTCCAGCAGAATCCGCTGCAGCGGATAGTATGGAATCAGCTCCTCGAACGGAGTGACCTTGGAAATCTCGCTGGGCGGCATGCCCATCACGCTGTCGACGCGCACCACGGACGGGCAGCGTTCACCCGCCTGCGGGGCCTGCACCAGCGCTTCGACGCGATGTCCGCGCTTCAACCCGTAAAGCTGCATCAAGCTCTCCGGCAGATAAGCATCGTCCGGATACAGCCGGTAGTTCACGTGCTCGTGCACGATGAAACAGCCGCGATCCGTCACGTCGATGTAGCCGCGGTCGCGCATCGGGCGCTTCTGCTCGGCGGCGGCGGTGATCACCTGCGTCAACAACTGCTTCCGGTTGGGCGCGCCTTCAAAGCTGGCGCCCATCCCGCGCGCAAAACTCGTGAGATCGGCGAGATTGAGCGCGTAGAGTTCGTTCAACCAGATCGGCTCGCCGCCGCCGGAGGAGATCTCCTGCGCCAGTTTCTCGAGCGCGGCGAGATCGGTGAAGCGCGACGGATTCGGCAGGTCACCCAGCACCGGCGCATTGCTTGGAGGCGGCGGCTGCGGGGGATGCTGCTCGCGCGGGGGGCCGCCCGGTTGCCAGTGGCCGCCACCGTGCCGGCCGCGCTTCCGCTTGTTGCGTTTCCAGAAATCGCGGCCACCTCCTCCTCCTCCACGGTCCTGCCACTCGCCTTGCTGACCACCTCCGCCGCCACTCGGCGCAGGACTGGGTTCCGCTTGCATCGACGGCGCGCTGCGCTCCGGTCCGGGTGCCGGCGCCGCCGGCGGCGGCGTCGGCGCGGCTTCTTCGCGCGGAGCCGGTGCGCGCTCAGGTTCGGAGCGGGCCGGCGGCGGCGGTTCCGCCTGCGCAGGACGCGGCGGCTCCGGTGCGGGGGGCGGCGCCTCGACTTTCGCGGCGGGCGCCGCGGTTTCGGCCGGCGCCGCCTCGGCGGCGCGCTTCGGCGCGCGCGAACGCGTCAGTCGGGACGTGCGGCGGCGCACGGGCTTCTTCGCTTCGCCGGTGTCGGCCTCGCGGGCAACGTTTTCATCCTCGGATTTCGGAGGCATGGTGGAATGTGTGATAACAGCTAGATGCGCCCGGTCGGGCGGTAAAGTGAGGCGCCAGTCGCCGCGGAGCGTTCAACGCGCGATCCGCAAGGTTTCGACCAGCCGGGTGATCTGATCCGCGAGGAACTCGGGCGCTCCGTCGTTCCAGAGGACAAAATCGGCCAATTCGATTTTATGCGCCAGTGGCAGTTGCTTGGAAATTCGTTGCTCGGCGAGCGCGCGAGGGAGACCGCGCTGCTCCAGTCGGGCGAGTTGCTGAGCCGGAGCAGAGGCGACGCATATCGTGAAATCAAACCAATTTTCCAGCTGCTGTTCGAAAAGCAGCGGCACCTCCACGGCCCACGCCACCGCCGGCGCCGCGGCAAACGCTTCGCGCCACAGCTGGTACACCCGCGGATGCACGAACTCCTCCCACCAGCGCAGTTCGGCGGCGTCCGCAAACACGCGCGCCGCCACCCGCGCCCGATCCACCCCGCCATCAGGCGCGAACACCTCCGCGCCATAGCGCTGCTGCAGCGCGGCCTTCGCCTCCGCGGAAACCAGCACGCGCTCGCGCACGAGCGCATCCGAATCCAATCGCCGGAACCCGTGCCGCTCAAAGCCCGCGGCGGCGGTCGACTTGCCGCAGCCGATCCCTCCCGTGATACCTAAAATCATGTAGTGTGCGGCCGAGCTTTCGACTTGCCTGCGAATTTCGCAAATTCTTAATGGGGCCGCCGTCGGGCCGCGTGGCCGCCCCTCCGGCTCCCCCGTTCAACCCCGATGTTCCCGCCGGTCGACACCAAGAATCCAGCCGCAGTGGCCGCGTTCGTGGAAGCTCGATTTCTGGCGCACTTCCCCGGTGAAAGCCCGGCCCGGCTCCGTCAGATGTTCCGGGACGTCGAGGCCCTGTTCACTGGCCGTCATCCGGACTACGGTCCGATCGACCTGCGCTATCACGACCTGGAGCACACCTTGCAGGCCAGCGTGTGCCTCGCGCTGCTGCTTGAGGGCTGTCGGCAGGCGGGTGAAACCGACGCCATCACGGCCCGCCGATTCGAATTCGCGATCGCCGCCGCGCTGTTGCACGACTCCGGCTACCTGAAACTCCGCTCCGACAGCGCCGGCACGGGCGCCAAATACACGTATTGTCATGTGCTGCGCAGCTGCGCGTTTGCCGCGAGCTATCTCCCGGTGCTGGGCGCCACCGAAGCGGAGATCGCCGGGGTGCTCGGTGCGATCAACTGCACCGGCCCGGCCCAGGAGGCGCACGGTCTGCACTTCAGCAACGCGACGGAGCGCTTCATCGGCTGCGCGCTGGCGACGGCGGACTACCTCGGCCAGATGGCGGCGCTCGATTATCCCGACGAACTGGAGATTCTTTACGCCGAGTTCAGCGAATCCGACGACTACCTCCACGTCCCTCCGGCGCAGCGCGCGTTCGCTTCGCCCGAGGATCTGATCGCACGCACGCCGGCGTTCTGGCGCAAGGTCGTCCGACCGAAGCTGGATGACGAGTTTCTTGGCGCCCACCGTTATCTTGCGACGCCGTATCCGAACGGCCGGAACGCATATCTCGAAGCCGTGGAGCGGAACATCACCCTGATCGAGGCGCGCGCCGCACACCTGCCTCGGCGCGTTGCGTAGTGCTGCGTCCCCGGGGCGCGCCTGCCGCCATGCTTGCGACCATCGCTTCCGCGGCCCTGCAGGGCGTCGAAGCCGAAATGGTGCACGTCGAGGTCAACGCCGGCGAGGCGGGCGAGCCGAAGCTGATTCTGGTTGGGCTGCCGGACGCCGCGGTCAAGGAATCCGACGATCGGGTGTTTTCTGCACTCAGCAACAGCGGTTTCAAACCGCCGCGGACGCGCACCACGATCAATCTCGCGCCAGGGCATTTGCGGAAGGAAGGACCGTTCTACGATCTGCCGATCGCGCTGGGCATCCTCGCCGCCACGCAACAGCTCCGCGCGGAGAACCTCGGCAGCTGGATGATCGCGGGCGAGCTCAGCCTCTCCGGCGCGACCCGACCGGTGCGCGGAGCCCTCGCGATGGCCCGCCTCGCGCGCAAGCTCGGCAAACGCGGGCTGCTCCTGCCGGCGGTCTCCGCGGAGGAAGCCGCGCACGTGGAGGGCATTGCCGTCTATCGCGTCGACTCGCTCGATCGCGCCGCGCGTTTTCTCACCGGCGAGATCACGCTGGCGCCGCTCGATCCGGCGCCGCTGCGGCGCACCCGGCCGGTGCCGGCGGACGGCGCGCCGGATTTTTCGGAGATCAAGGGCCAGCATGCGCTGCGTCGCGCGGTCGAGGTCGCCGTGGCAGGCGGCCACAACATCCTGATGCTCGGCCCGCCGGGGGCGGGAAAATCGATGGTGGCGAAACGCATTCCTTCGATCATGCCCGTCCCGGTGTTGGAGGAGCAGCTCGAGATCGTGAGCATTCACTCGGCCGCGGGTACGACCATCAGCGGAGAAATGGCCTGGGGCGTCCGGCCCTTCCGCGCGCCGCATCACACGATCTCCGACGTGGGTTTGCTCGGCGGCGGCACGATTCCCGGACCCGGCGAAATTTCACTCGCGCACCACGGCGTGCTCTTTCTCGACGAGCTGCCGGAGTTCAAACGTTCCGCGCTCGAGGTGCTGCGCCAGCCGATCGAGGACGGCGAGGTGACGATCTCGCGGAGCGCGGGCAAGGTCACGCTGCCCTGCGCGTTCATGCTCGCGGCGGCGATGAACCCCTGCCCGTGCGGCTACCTCGGCGACGCGAAGCACGAGTGCCGTTGCTCGCCGACCCAGATCCAGCGGTATCGTTCGCGCATCAGCGGGCCACTGCTCGATCGCATCGACATCCACATTGAAGCGCCCGCGTTGTCGCTCGCAGAGCTGCGCGCGACCGAAAACGGCGAGCCGTCCACGGCGATTCGAGCGCGGGTCGAGGCCGCGCGTGCGCGGCAGCACGCGCGCTTCGCGCACTCGCGCACCACCTCCAACGCGCGCATGACCCAGCCGCAAATCCGCCGGCATTGCGCCGTCGACGCGGCGCTGGGCGACCTCCTGCAGCACGCGATGGAACAGCTCAATCTATCGGCTCGTGCCTACGATCGGATTCTCAAGGTTGCGCGCACGATCGCCGACCTCGCCGGCGCCGAGCAGATCGAGGCGCCGCACCTCCTCGAAGCGATCCAATACCGCAGCCTCGACCGCGCAGTGTTTTACTAGCCGCGACAAGGTCGCTCCGCCGCAGGCGGACGGAAATTTCGGATGGAGCTTCCCTCCTGTTCATGAAATTTCCGGGCTAGGAACGAATCACCACGGGCTCACCGAGGTAGGTCGCCTCCACCGCGCGCAGCAGCGCGTCGTAATCCCGAAACGCGCGGCAGCGCGCGCCGGAAAGCCGCGGATAGATCGTCGAGAACTCATCGAAAATCAGCTCCTGGCCGCGGCACTGAAAAACCAGGTTCGTCCCGCCAAAATAGCTGGCGAGAACCGAATTTCCGCCCTGCACCGAAATGAACCGCTCGCATTGCGCATACAGGCAGAGCTGAAACTCGTTGAAGCTGGCGACCACTGCGCGATGCGTTTCGTAAAGATCCTCGGCCAGGAGCAGCGAGGGAAACCGCGCCTTGAGCGGTTCCTTCTCCGCGAGATCCTGGATCGTGTTGTGATCGCTCGTAATCAGTCGTGTGCAAGGGCGGTTGTAGACGACCACGTAGCGCTGCTGCAGCAACTCCACCAACGCGCTGAGCGTCGGCAGGTCCAGAAAGTTAGCGGGCCGCGCCCCCCACTCCTGGTTGTACTTGTTCGAGATGACGACCAGTGGCCGGCTGAACCCAAAGTCGATCCGCCCCCGGTACGTTTGCTTCAGCGGCACCTGCGCCCAACGACGGAAATCGTAACTGAAATTATGGTCCTCCGAATTCGGAATCGCAGGATCGAGAATGTACGCGCGTGGCCGGTCCTGCTCCTCGTGTCGCGGACTGAAGAAGTAAAACGCGCTCGTGCCCCGAAAGGAACACGTGCTCGCGAGCGTGCCGTTCAGATGATGCCAGTACGCATGCGGCAGGTAATACTTCAGCTCCGGGCCAAACTCCGTCAGGCATTCGATTCGCTTGTAAGGCCGCCGAAATATTCGATCGCGCAGGAAAAATCGCCGCTGCAGTTGTCGCGTGATGAGGCCTTGGAACACCCAGTCGGCTTGCCACGGGTTGAGTCGACGGCCCGTCCAGCGGTGATACGCCGGCGCAAACAGCCGGAGGAGAAACCGCTCCAGCCCGGGCAGCGTGAAGGGATCCGGCGTGCGACGGCGGAACAAGGTGAACATGGATACGGCGATGGCGCGAAGCATGAAGTACACCCCGGCTGCATTTGCAACCGGCGGTATGCACACCCGCGTTCGCCTGATCCCGTGTTCATGCGCTGGCTTAGGTGCGATGTCCGTTGCGGAAAAAACTCCCTAGCAGCGCATCCGGGAAAACCCGCGGCCATCGTAAACGCCGTGCGCCGGGGTCATCACCCTGCGGGGATCTGAACCGCTGATTCGCCGCGCGTGGGACCGCTGACGCCTCGCCCGCTTTCAATGTGCCCACCAAAGGCACACTCCCACGCACGCAGGTGCGGCTGCACCCGGCCACGGTGGCGAAGGATTGGCGTTACGAACGATTGCCACGTAACCACGGGAAGCTCAGCATCCCGCCATGAAGCAGGCGTTCGTCACTCGGCGACGCGCAGCGCTCGCCGCCGCGCTCTTGGTGTTGTTCACCGTGGTGGGTTTCTTTGTGCTTCCGCCACTGATCCGTCCCCAGTTGGAGAAGCGGCTCTCCCAGGAACTCGGCCGTCGCGTGACCATCGAGAAGCTCCGGCTCAACCCCTACACGCTTTCCGTCACGCTGGAGAACTTCGCCATCATGGAGCCGGACGGCGTCACGCGCTTTCTCGGCTGGCAGCGACTCTATGTTAATTTCGACGCCCTCTCCTCGCTCTGGGGCAGTTGGGTGCTCGGCGACATCGAATTGGATCGTTTCGACGCCCGGGTGGTGCTGCAGGCGGACGGAACGTTTAGCTTCGCGGACCTCCTCAAGCGCTTCACGCCGACGACTCCGGCACCCACGCCGTCCGAGCCGGCGCGACCCATCCGCATCGCGCGGCTGAAGGTCACGGAGACCAGCGTCAACTTCAGCGATCTTTCCCGCGCGCAGCCGTTCACCACGACCGTCGGACCGCTGACGTTTGCCCTGACGGAGTTCAAAACCGTCAGCCAGCGCGGTGCACCGTATCGATTCGAAGCCGTGACCGAGTCGGGGGAAAAGCTGAGCTGGGCGGGCACCTTGCAGGCCGAGCCGATGCGCTCCGCCGGCGAGCTGAGCCTCGAGGGCATCGTACTTCCAAAGTATGCTCCCTACTACGCCGATCTCACCCAAGCTGACCTCACGAGCGGCCGGCTGTCGGTGCGTGGCCGCTATGAACTCGATCTCACGCCCGGGCAGCACGTGATGAAGCTGCACGAGGGCATGCTGCAGCTGCATGAGGTGAAAGTTGTCCAGCGCAGCGACCGGTCAGCCGTCCTCGACCTGCCGGCATTCGAAATCAGCGGCGTCGACGCCGATGCGCTGAGCCAGAAGGCGACGATCGCGGCCATCGTGTTGAACGGCGGCAAAGTCTCCGTGCGCCGCGAAAAATCCGGCGCCATCAACCTGCTGGCGATGCTGCAGCCCGCCGCGCCGAAGGGCGGAAGCGTGGCGGTTGCAGCGCCTCCTGCTGCCACACCCGCGAACGCCGGTGCCGCGCCGAAGCTGCCGGACGTCACCATCGAGGCGCTCACCGTGAAAGGTCTGCAAGTCGAGCTGACCGACGAGGCCCCGCCGCGGCCGGCGCAGCTCTCGCTCAGCGGCCTCGACGTTTCCTTGAAAGAAATCAGTCTCGCCGCGGGCGCGCGCATGCCGCTGCACCTCGCGTTCAACTGGGCGCCACAGGGAACCGTGCAGCTCGATGGTGCCGTTGGCCTCAACCCGGTCACGGCCGAGCTCAAGGCGAACGTCACCGGTCTCGCGCTGCTCCCGCTCAGTCCTTACCTGGAACAGTTCGCCAACGCGCACATCACGCAGGGTGCGCTCACCACCACGCTCTCCGCGGAAGTCGAGCTGACGCCGGATGCCGCGCCCGCCGCTCGTGTGAGTGGCGACGTCACGCTGGAGAAATTCAGCTTGGTCGACGCCGTGCTGAACGAGGATCTGGCCGGCGTCGGCTCGGTGGCGTTGCGCGGACTGCGCGCGAGCACCGCGCCGGAGCTCCAGGTGGCCTTGGACGAAATCGTCGTCACCGCTCCGTATGCGCGCGTGCTCGTCGCCAAAGACCAGAAGCTGAATCTTGCTTCGCTCGCGGTCGCTCCGGCCGCCGCGGCCGAGGCCAACGCCGAGTCATCACCGCCAGCCGCGCCAACCGTGGCCGCCGCCGCGCCTGCGCCGTTGCCGAAAGTCGACATCGCCAAGGTGACCATCGCCGACGGCGACTTCCGTTTCACCGATCGGTCCCTCGAGCCCAACGTGAGCGTGGCCGTCAGTCAGTTTGGTGGCACAATCACCGGACTCTCCGCCAGCAATCCCGCGAAAGCCGACGTAAACCTGAAGGCCGTCGTGGACGGTTCCGGGCCCGTCGCAATCACGGGCAAGCTCGACCCGCTCAGCGCGCGGCCCACCGTGGACCTGACGGTCGACATGAAGAACGTCGACCTGCTGCCGCTGAGTCCCTACGCCGGCAAATACGCGGGCTACGAACTCGCGCGCGGGAAGCTGCTCGTCGACGTGAAGCTCCTCGTCGATGGCAAGAAGATCGACGCCGCGAATGTGGTCACCTTGAACCAGTTCACGTTTGGCAACGCCGTGCAGAGTCCGGACGCCACCAGTCTGCCCGTTCGCCTGGGCGTCGCCCTCCTGAAGGATCTCGACGGCAAAATCGTCATCGACATTCCGGTGCAAGGCAGCACCGACGATCCGAACTTTCGCATCGGGCGCGTCGTGCTACGCGTCATCGTGAATCTGCTCACCAAGGCCGCGGTGTCGCCGTTCTCGCTCCTGGGCGCGGCCTTCGGCGGCGGCGGTGACGAGCTCGCGTTCCAGGAGTTTGTGCCGGGGTCCACCGAGCTGCAGCCCTCCGAGGTGGCGAAACTGGAGACGATGACCAAGGCGCTCGTGAATCGCCCCGGGCTCAGTCTCGACCTCGACGGCAGCTACGATGCCGCGGCCGACGGCTATGCGTTGAAGCGCGTGAAGCTGGCCGACCAGATCCGCCGCGCCGCTTGGGAGCAGAAACGACGCAGCGATTCCAATCTCCCCCCGCCCGATCAGTTCGTGCCGACTGCCGACGAAGAAACCGCGGTCGTGAAGAAGCTGTTCGACGAAAAATTTCCGCCGGGCACGCAGTTTGGTACTCCGCTGCCGCCGCCGCCCGAAGTCGTCGCCCCGCCCCCGGCGCCCGCGGGCTGGTTCAAACGCGCGTGGCGCGCCGTCACGTTTCAGTCGCGTCGCGAGCAACGTGCCGCTCAACGCGAGAACGAGCAGCGCGCCGCGGATCACGCGCAGGCCGTCGCCTCGGCCACTGCGGCCGGACTGCCTCTCGACGAGATGAAAGGACGGCTCGCCGAAGCGATCACCGTCGACGAAAACGAGCTGGGGCAGCTCGCGCAGGCGCGCGCCCAACGGGTGCGCGACTACTTCATGACGACCGGGCAAATCTCGGCGGATCGACTTTTCCTGGCCAAGGAAAAGGAACAGACCGTCGCGCCGAAGGAGGGCAAGGGCCCGCGGGTCTTCCTGACGTTGCAGTGATCCACAGGCTCGCGCGGGCGCCAAAATTCACCCGCTGAGGTTCATCCGGTCTTTTGATCAACCGTTCGAGAGGTGGGACGGGCACGCCGCTGCCCGCCGGAAGCTCGCTTGACGCTCGCGGCGTTCACGGCGTGAGCGCCCTACTCGTCGACGCGACGGCCGCGCGACCGCCGCGTCGCTGACGTGCGCCTCAGCTCTTCTGCGCCTCGGCGGGAGTGACCGCCGGTGCGCTCGGTGTCGCCGCCGGCTCGCTCGGAGCCGCCGCCGGGGCGGGCTCCGCCACCGGCTCCGGTTGCCAGAAGTAGTGCCCGCGCCGGTTGTGGTCCCAGCGGATCCAAATCGCGGCGGCCGCGAGAATGACCAGCACCGTGAGCAACCACGCGAGTCGCTTTCGCCGCTTCGCCTCCTTGTCCTCGTAAGGATCCTCGAGCGAGCGGCGCGCGCCGGGCGGCAGCGTCGCCATCTTCGTCAGCGCCGCCCCAAACGGGATGTTGATCTTCACCCGGCCGTTCACTGCCCAGCCGTTGCCCTCGAGGATCGGCCCAATCGTGCGATGCCGCAGCTTCAGCGCCGCGATGAACATCGACGGGAGCGAGATCACGAGCATCAGACCGAGCAGGATCAGCGGAATCTGCCAGCTGGGAATGTCGACGACCTTCGCGAACACCGTCGCGATGAACGTGCCGATCGAGCCGATCGCCACGCCAATTCCGGTGATGAGTGCGAGGTCCACCTTCTTCGGTTCCGGTTTGGCTTTGTCGACGTTCGCGGTCTTCTCTGCCGCACCGGCCAGCTTTCCACTTGTCGCGGCGTCCGCCGCCGCCGCGCGTTTCGCCACCTGCTCCTCGATCATCCGGAGGAATTTTTTGTACGGGAGCCAGAACGCCTGCCGGATGCTGATCGGATTGTCGACGATGCTCGTGATCACCGCATACCACAGGATGCCGCGGCGATCGTAGAACAGCCCGTTGCGGCCGACGAAAAGGAAATCGCTGTCACCCTGCGTGAAGCAGGCCGCGATCGTCATCTTCGCGCCGTCGGCGCGCGTGCACGCGCAGTAAGCGACGTACGCCTTGCTCATTGCCGCGAGCGGATTGGCACCGTCCACGCGAATGCACAGCTCCGTCGAACGGCTGTCGAGATAGAGCGTTCCTGCCTGAAACGCAGCCGCGCGCTCCGGCGAGTAGAAATCGCCAAAGTTCACGAAATTGTGCAGCAGCGTGCGCAAATCGCGGTAGTAGCGCGCCAGCCGTTCGACGTCGCTGATCGCCTTGAACTCCGGCGCCAGCTTCTGGTCGCGACTGATCAGCGCGGTCAGCGCCGCGCGGCTGTCGCCGGCCAGCAACTCACGCGCCCGTGCCAGTCCCAGCTTCTCGACGGTGCGGCCCGCGTTCTGCCCGCGCCAGGTTTCGTACGGCGCGAGCGTCGCATTCAGTCCCGCCCACTCTTCCGCCGTCAGGCTGGACTTTTCGTGGCCGAACACCGGCGTCACCGCGCGATCCCGCAGCGCCGCGAGTTCGGCAGTCCAAGCGGGGTTCGTGCCGTCAGTGAGCGGCAACGCCCGTCCGGGCTCGATGCGCGCCAGCGGCAACGCCCGAATCTCGTCCGCCGAGATCGTCATGTCCTTCGCCGCCACGGCCAGGTAGTCCGTCTCACTGCGATTCAGCGCCGCGACTGACCGCGGATCGAAGGTGGCGAGGCGGGTGCGCGCGAAATAGTCCTCCAGCTTCGCGCGGATCGCGGCCACCGCCTGACACGCCGACTCCGTGGCTTCGCCGAGCACGGCGATCTGCTTGCCGGCGCCCTGCTCGTTCCAGGCCACGTACGCGGCGAGTTCGGCGTAGAAATCGCCGATCATCCCGGCCGTGATCCCCACCGTGCCGTCGGACCGCTTCGTGCCACCGCGGGAGGCGATGACCTCGTTGATCAAGGCCTGCACCGCGGCGTCCTCGGTCGCCGCGGCCGGAATAATGCCGTCACCAACCAATGGATTCGCGGCGAGGACCTTCGCCGACTCGGCGGCGTCGGCGACGCTGATCTCGGCCGCCTCCGCGCGGCCGAGTCCGGCGAGGACCCGGCGCGCCGAGGCGACGAGCACCTGCCCCTCGGGCGTGCCGCCGTTGACGGCCGTCAGCGGCAGCGGCGCATCGCCTTGCAGCAGCGAGCCGGCGTCGTTCAGTCGCGCGCTCGCCCATTTCACCGCGGCGATCACGTCGGGCGCGCTGATCCGCCCGTCATTGTCACGATCGATGAGCGCGAGCGTTTTCTCGTCCAGTTCCAATCCTTTGACCGGGCAGCCGAGAGCCACCCACAGTTTCTGGTCCAATTGATCGAGGGCGAGCAGGTCAGCGCCCGTTTCGAGCGAGACCTGGTCGAATCCGCCCGTGCGGAAGAACTTCCAAACATGGCCGGAGGCAGGAGAGCGCATGGGGAAAAAAAGAGTGGATGCGTTAGAATCGGTTCGAAGCGAACCCGGTCATAAGCGCGGGGTTTTTGGGGCAAGCCGGGCGCGCGGTTAGTTAACCAAGCGGCCCGGCGGAAACTCACGAACAAGGAGGATCGTTACAATCACGACTCGGGCTCCGTGACAAGCGGCGGAGCACCTTGGCACCAGGCCCCGGCTCAGGCGCGCCGCAGCCGAAAGCTCCGCACGGGACTAACGGTGGGGCGATCAGCGCCAGTTCAGCACCAAGCGCGTGAAGTAATTCGTGTCGAGCCGCTCGATGCCCGGGCCAGGCTGACTGTTGTAATCGTTGCTCACACCAATCCGCAGTTTCCAACTCGGCGCCACGAGCGGGATTTCGTAAAACGACTCGTGCGTCAGCCGGTAGTTGCCGAAATCTTCAAAGGACGGCACGAACGACAGCCGGTTCACCAGCTTCGCGTTCTCGAACGTCAGCTCATGCGCGAGTCCGAAGTCCAGACCGGCGCTCTTCACGTCGTCCGTGACCGGATTCCGGTAGCCTTCATAGCGGAACGAAAAACCGGCGCGCGTCGTCAGGATTTGCTTCGGCGCCTTGATCACGTCGTAGCCGAAACCGGCGGCGGCGATGTTATAGAGATCGATGTCCTTCACGCGATCGAAGCCGCCCTCGTCGCGCACATACCAGGAGGTCTTGCCGGAAAAATTGTTCTGATAATCGACGCCCGCCTTGAACTGGTCGGCCGACTTGGCGCCGTCGGCGACCTGACGGTCATACGCCGTGTAGAACTGCAGCGTGTCCTGCGGCGTTTTCATCGTGGCGCGGAGCGCGGCGGCGGTGCCGAGCTGCTCCTTGTTGCCTGTTTTGCCTGTGATATCCACCGCCGCCTCGTAGCTCCAGTGCCGCTCGAGCGCCGTGATCGCCGGGTCTTTCACGCCCGCCGCCCACCCTGCTACCACTTTGGTTGCAGTGGTGTTGATCGTGCCATCTTCGCCCGCGATCTGAATCGCGCCTTCCGGTCCACCCGTGACCTGGCCATCAAACCGCGTACCGCTGGCCAGCCGAATCGCGAGCGGCGCATCTGTGGAGAAACTCACCACCTCGCTCTGCTTGATGGCTAGCATCCCGGCATAGTTCGTTTCGATGGCAATCGCGCCATCAACGATCCGGACTATCTTGCCCACGATGCGGGCGCCATTCTTCGTCTCGACGACATCCCCGTACGCCTGATGGATCGCGAGGAACGCCGAAAAAAGAAGGATCAGAAATCTGTATCGGTGTTTGAGTGTCATAAAGCACCGTGGGTCTACGTCGCGGCCACTCGGTGGTCAAAACCTTTGGCGGCAACCGGTTTGATATAAGCCATGTACCGGCAGGGGATTATACCTCAGGCGAAATGAGATCGGATGATGGTTTTCCCGGGCAAATGTCACGGCAACGCCCGGCGAACTCGCGGTGTTCCCCGAACCAACTCGACGGCCGTGACCGGGCCCGCCGTAAATGTTTGGCCGCAAACGAAAATGGGCCGATATAAGGGTGGCCCGCGAATCCAAGAACACCCTCGGCCCGTCCTTTATCACGGAAACATACCATGGAACTTGTTGACGCCCCGGCCCGGACGCACCCCGGCTTCGCGAGCCCCGTCGCGGGCGGCTCACGACCGGCCGCGTCGCCTCGCCCGTCGGAGCTGCGCGATCTCATGGCCGCGGCCAACGCCGCGGCCACGATTCCCGCGGACCAGGACTATGCGATCTGGGAAGACGTCTGCCGGAGACTCGCGGCAGAAAAGAAACCCGCGCCCGTGCGGCCTGCCCCGGGGCCCGGACCCCGCACCGTGCTCGTGGCCGATGAAGCGCCGGCCCTTCGCGAAACCATGCGCAAGACACTCGCCGCCGCCGGCTACGAGGTGGTCTGCGTCGAGGATGCCGCCAAACTTTTGTTGGTCGCGCCGCAACGAAAAGCCGACCTGATCATCCTCGCGATGGTTCTGGCGGGAAGCGATGGCGCCGGCCTGATTGCCCAACTCCGTGAGCTGGCCATGCATCGCTGCACGCCGATCATGATGCTCACCGCCCCTGGCCAGGACGGAAAAAAGATTGCCGCCCGCCGCGCCGGCGCGAGTGGCTGGATCGCCAAACCTTTCGACCCCGCCCGCTTCGTGGCGATCATTCAACAGGTGTGCCCCGGTTGCTGAGCGAACGCCGCTGCGCTGCTCACCACCACTCCGCCCTCCGCGCCCATCATGTCTTTGCCCACGAAAAACCAGATCCTCGAAGCGCTCGCGAAAACCGAAAGCTTGGCTCCGGCGCCCCGCACGCTGGGCCGGGCGCTGCAGTTGCTGCGCAATCCGGACTCGGGCCTCAGCGATATCGTCGAACTCATCAATCGCGACTCGGCGCTCGCCGCCGACGTACTCCGCTGCGCCAACAGTGCCTTCTACGGACGCAACACCCGCACCGCCGCCGTGGGCGAAGCGGTGCAGGTGATCGGTTTTCACGAAACCATCCGGCTCGTCAGCCTCGTCGCCATTCACAGCACGACGAATCGCGACCTCGGCAGCTACGGCATCGCCGCCGACGAGTTCTGGACGGAAAGTCTTTTCAACGGTCTCTTCTTCGACGCGCTCGCGAAGCACACGAACAACGTGGACAGCGGCGAGGCGTACACCACCGGTCTGCTGCGTTTCATCGGCCGGCTCGCCCTCAATCAGGCCCTCCAGGATCTCGGCGGCGGATTGTTCTGGGATGGGCAGCAGCCGCTCGTTCAATGGGAGCGTGAGAACGTTGGCCTGACCCAGGCCGAAGTCGGAGCGAACCTGCTCCGGCGCTGGCAATTTCCCGATCCGATCGTGGTCGCGGTGGAGTCGCAGGATCTGTCCGCGGAGGACGCAATCGAGATCCCGCAGGCGCTGGTGCAGGCGATGAACCTCGTGGCCCGCGTGCTTCCGGCGGGTTCCGGCGTGCCTGCAGCCGATGCCCGGCCCATTCAGCTGCCGGCGGATTTGGCCGAGCACCCCTTCGCGCTGGCGTACGGTTTCTCAGTCGAATCACTCGGCACGATCCACGCCGAGGCCGTCCACGCCTTCGCGGCGATTCGCGAAACGCTTTACCGCTGAACCGCCCGTCCGTCAGCGGGCCGGTTCCAGCAGATTCTGGATCATCGTGATCAGCTGCTGCGTCCGCACCGGTTTCACCAGATGCGCCTCAAAGCCGGCCTCGCGGCTGCGCGCCATGTCCTCCTCCATGCCGAATCCGCTGAGCGCGATGCCCCGCAGGCTGTAGCGACGCCGCAGCTCACGCATCAGATCATTGCCCGAGCCGTCCGGCAGTCCCAAGTCGCTGACGAGCAGGTCAAACGTACTCTCGCTCGCTATCGCCAGCGCTTCCTGCGCCGTCGCGGCGATCGCCACCTGGTAACCCGTGCGCTGCAGCAGCCGCGCAATCGCGTTCGCCGAATGCTCGTGGTCCTCCACCAGCAGAATTCTTTTCGGCCGCGATTCGGGCGAACGATTACCCTCAGACTCCGTCGCCGCCATCGGTTCGACGTCCTGGGCAGTCGCGTCCGGGCAGGTCGGCAGTTCGACGATGAACTCCGCTCCGTGGCCGGGCCCTTCGCTGCGCGCGACGATGGTGCCATGGTGCAGTTCCACGAGCGCGCGGCAGATCGCGAGTCCGAGACCCAGTCCGCCAAAACGCCGCGTGATGTGCGCGCCGCCCTGCTCGAACGCATTGAAGATCTGCGGCAGCACCGACGCCTCGATCCCGATGCCGGTGTCCGCCACGCGGACTTCCAACCGTTCCGGCGACGGATTGCGCGTGCGCAGCGTGATGGCCCCATCCTCCGGCGTGAACTTCACCGCGTTCTTGATCAGGTTCCAGAAGACCTGCCCCAGACGGGCCGTGTCCCCGCGCATGGCGCTTCGGTTCGCCTCGAATTCGCATCGCACTCGCAGCCGCTTCTGGCTGCACATGTCGTCGCAGCCGATCTTGATGGCATCCTGCAGCACGCGGTGCACATCGACGATCTCCTCGTTCATGCGCAGCTTTCCGCGCGTGATTCGCGTCAGGTCGAGCAGGTCGTCGATCAGCCGCATCTCGAGTTCGACGTTGCGCCGGATGGTTCGCAGGTCGTCGCGCACTTCGGGTGGGAAACTCCTCTCCTGCTCGAGCATTTGCGTCATCATCAGGACCGGCGTGAGCGGCGTGCGCAGTTCGTGGCTCAGAGCCGCCAGGAATTCGTCCTTGGCCCGACTCGCGCGCTCGGCATCGTCCTTGGCCTGGCGCAGTTCCGCCTCGACCCGACGGCGCTCGGTCAGATCGAGCAGCGAGCCGATCATGCGATAGGCCCGCCCGGACTTGTCCCGGGCAATGTGCCCGCGATCGAGAAACACGCCATAGCTGCCGTCCTGCCGGCGAAACCGATACTCGTCGCTCCAGGTGTCGCCCCCGCTCGCAATCGCGGCCTGAATGCTGGCGTCGAGTCGCGCGCGATCCGCGGGATGCACGCGCTCGCGCCAGTTCTCGAAGGACGTTCCGATCTGTTCGGCGGTGTAGCCCAGATTGGCCAGGGTCGCCTCGCTCCAACCGATTTGGTTCGTCCGCAGATCCCAATCCCAGATCACGTCGTTCGTCGCTTGCGCCACCAACCGGTAGCGCTCCTCGTTGAGCCGCGCCTCCTCTTGCGCCACGCGAAAATCGTGGATGTCGGTCGCCGTGCCGTACCATTTGATGATCCGGCCCGTGGCATCGCGGCGGGGAATGCCCCGGCTCAAATGCCAGCGCACGCGGCCGTCGGCCATCCGTACGCGGTGCTCGATCTGGTACGGTCGTCCGGTCCCGATTGCCCGACGCCACGCATGAATCGTCGCCGCCTCGTCGTCGGGGTGCAGCGTCGGCGCCCAGTCCCAGGAGGGCTCGCTGCCTTCCGTCGCCGGCGAGATCCCGGCGTACTCGCGCCAACGCGCGTTGTAATAGTCCACGCGTCCGTCCGGATTCGCCGTCCACACCAACTGGGGCATCGCGTCGGCGAGTTGCCGAAACCCCTCTTCGCGCTCGCGTAGCGCCGAGGCCAGCTCACCCGGTGTTACGCCCTCCCGATCCTGCGGCTGATCGCTCTGGGCTGGTGACGATCGTTCGCCCGCGTCATGACGATCGCCGCTTTGATCACCTGTGGGACGGTCGGCGGCGTCTCGATGCATAGATTCGAACCCCGAGTATCCGTGTGCTGGTACTGGCCACAAGAACGTTGGAGCAATTCACGTTTCGTTCACATCTCGGCTGGGCGACCGCCATCCGGCGACACGTTCCTCCCCAGTCGGCAAATCACCGAAAGCTACTTCGTGGCCGGACCCAGTGCCGCACCTTGCGCCGGCACATCCAGAGCTTCACGCACCAGATGAAGAGCGTGATCGGTCGCAAATGGTTTCGGCAAAAAGTGAATCCGCGGGCCGGGGATCTTCTCCAGCTCCGCGCGCTGCGCCGGCAACCCGCTGATGGCGATGATCGGCAAGCTGCGATCGCGCCCGCGCAGCGCCCGCGCTGTTTGCGCACCATCCATCACCGGCATCATCGCATCGGTGATCACAAGATCGATGCTGCCGGCGTTCTGTGCATAGACGCCCAGTGCCTCGGCGCCGTCGGAGGCCGTAAGCACCCGGTAGTTGTGCTGCGTCAACGCGCGCTGGAGCATGCTGCGAATCGCCTCCTCGTCCTCGATCACCAGCACCGCCTCGCCTCGCCCGTGCAGCGCCGCGGCGGCGGGCTCCACGCCCAGCGGTTCGACCGCCATCGCCACCGCCGGCAGATACACCTCGAACGCGGCGCCGCGTCCCAGCTGCGATTTCACGTCCACAAAGCCGCCGTGGCCGCGCACAATTCCCAACACCGTCGCGAGCCCCAGACCCGTGCCCTGCCCCACGGGCTTCGTCGTGAAGAAAGGATCGAAGATCTTGTCGAGGTTCTCCGGTGAGATTCCCGCCCCGGTATCGCGCACGGTGATCCGAACGTATCGGCCCGCGCCTTTCGCGGCGTGGCGCTGCGCCAGCTCTTCTTCCACCTCTACGTTCTCCGCGGTGATCTGCAGCCGGCCCCCCTCGGGCATCGCATCACGCGCGTTCACGCACAAATTCAGCACGACTTGATGAATCTGCGTGCGATCCGCCTCGACCAGCCGGAGATCCGCGGGCGCATACACCGTCTGCACGATTTTTTTGGGAAAAGTCTCCCGCATCAGCCGGCCGGTGTCCTTGAGGATTCCCGCCACGTTCAGCGGCACCCGCGGCGACTCGCTGCCCCGGCCGAACAGCAGCAACTGCTGCACGATGTCTGAACCGCGCCGCGCGCTGTCGCTCAATAACTGGAGCATGTCCCGATCCGCCTGGTTTTGCGCGAGGGGGCGCAGCAACTCCACCGACATCAGGATCGGCGTGAGTACATTGTTGAGATCGTGCGCCACGCCGCTGGCGAGCGCACCCAGGCTTTCGATCCGCTGCGCGCGCAGGAACTGCTTCTCCATCCGCTTGCTCGCGGTCACGTCCGTGACCACGATGAGCACGGACGTCGGCTGACCGGCTGCATTCCTTACCAGCGTCGCATGCACCCGCACGTCGATGGTGCCGCCGCTGCGCACGACATGCTGCCGCTCGCCACTCCACTCCCCGCGCTCGATCAGCCGCTGCCACTCCTCCCGACGGACTTCGGAGTTCTCGCCCGGGATCAATTCATCGAGGGTGTGGCCCAACGCTTCCGTCGCAGGGATCCCGTACATCCGCTCCGCGGCGCGATTCCAGTAGGTCACCACGCGGTCCATGGTGGTGACCAGAATTCCATCGTGAGCCACATCGAGGAGCGCGGCTTGCTCGCGGATCCGCTCGCTGGCGCGCTTACGCTCGGTGATGTCCTCCTTCACCGCCAGGAAGCGTGAGATCTTCCCCTCGTCGTCGAAGATCGGGCCGATCGTCGCCGCCTCCCAGAACAGCGTGCCGTCCTTCCGGCGATTGTGAAACTCGCCCCGCCATTCGCGCCCGGAGGTGATGGCCTGCCACATCTCGCGATAGGTCTCCCCGGAAGTTTCACCGGAGCTGAGCACGCGCGGATTTTTCCCGCGGACTTCCTCGAGCGAATATCCCGTGGTTTCGGTGAACCACGGGTTTACGTATTCGATCTCCCCGGACGTCTCGGTTATGATCACGCTGACCGGGCTTTGCTCGACCGCGCGGGAAAGCTTGCGCAGCTCGATTTCCGCCAGCTTGCGGGCGGTGATGTCGACGAACACGCACACCAGCTGCCCAACCGACGGGCGAAAAGCGCTCACCGTGAAGTGACGGTTGAGCGGCTGGCTGTACCGCTCGAACACCCGCGGCTCGCCCGTCTCCGCCACCAGCCGGTACGCTTCCATCCACTCCGGCTCCATCCCTGGAATCGCCTCTGACATCCGCCGCCCGACGACGTCCGCGGCCCGGATGCCCGTCTGGCGTTCGAAAGCCGGATTGACCGCCGTATAGCGCAAGTCCACCGCCCGCCCCTGCTCGTCGCGTACGATTTCGTGCAGCGCGAAGCCGTCGAGCATGGTGTCGAACAGCATCTTGTAGTCGGCCATCGCCTGCTTGAGCGGCGTCGTGTCGATGAGAAAGCCCTCGATCGCGACAATCTCCCGGCCACGGCGGACCGGATGCAGCGAAAAGGTATGGTAGCCGGTGGATCCGTCCGCGCGCCGACGGCGGAACTCGCCGGCGGCGATGGCTTCGCCAGCCAACGCTCGTCGCACCACGTCGGCAGCCGCGTCGGCGTCCTCCTGCGCCTGGGTGGTTAGGTAATCCTGGCCCAGAACCTCTTCAGCACGCGTGAATCCATGCATCGCCAGCCACGCGCTATTTACCGCCTCGAACCGGGCGGCGCGATCGATCCGAAAATAACCCGCGCCGGCATGCTCGATGGCTTCGCGGAAGCGCTCCTCGCTCAGCCGCAGCACCTGTTCGGCGCGATTGCGCTGCGTGATGTCGCGGAGAATGGAGACAAAGCGGCCGCGCCCCGGCACGTGGACGACGTTCACCTCGAAGTCGATCAGCCGGCCGTCGTGGGCGCGCAATCGCGTTTCGAAACGCACGCGTCCGGCGAGTCGTACTTGCGCGAGATGCCGCTGCACGTCCTCGGGGCTCTCGTTCGCCTCGAGATCAGCAATGGTGCGGGTCGCGAGTTCCGGCATGCTGTAACCGGTGGCCATCAGGAATGCCTCGTTCGCCGCGATCAGCCGCCCACTCTCATCCGTTTCCACCACTCCGTCGAGCGCCGCGCTCAGCAGCGTCTGATAGGTGACCGCCTGCTCTTCGACCGTGGCATTCAGTCGCTGCTGTTCGCTGATGTCTGTCACCACCACGCACCGCGCCGCGCGTCCGTCCCAACTCAGCGCGTGCGAACTGACCTCCACGCGCAGGCACGAGCCATCATGCCGCAGGTGAGTCCAGGGTCCGCTGAACGCGAGCGGCGGTCGCTCGGTTCGCAGCGTACTCTCCAACTGCTGCATCTCCGCCGCCGGATGAATGTCGCCCACCGTCAGTCGCAGAAAATCTTCGCGGGCATAGCCATACTGACGCTGGGCTGCATCGTTGACCGCCAGGAACTGCAGCGTGGCGACGTCGTAGACGAGCATCGGGTTCGGGCTGTTCTCGAACAGTTCGCGATAGCTCGCCTCGCTCGTCCGCAATGCCGCCACCATCCGCATGCGCTCGCGCACGCTCGCCTGCGCCACGCGATGCCCGCCAATCAGCGCGAGCACGCCCGCGCCCCACAAACCGAGAAACACCGCGAATTCGTCGAGCGCGACTTCCGCGATCCCGCCGTCGTGCAAGGCGACCAGCGCGACCACGATCAGCCCAGTCCAACATGCGCCGGCAGCCCAGACGTAGTGCGAGTTCCAATGCCGCGCGATCCGGCCGACGAACACGCCGATCCGGTCCCGCGGGGAGGCCTGATCCCAAGCGCCGGACGAATCGGGCTGTGCCATCCGATTTTGGTACAGGGCCGCGCCTCGAAGGTAAAGCGTCCGTGTGAAGGGATGGCCAATTATTAGTCTCTTCGGCGCTGTGGGCGGAGTGGCTTCTAGCCGGCGTCTGACCGCGCGCGGCTGGTGATCCGGGGTTCCTTTGGAATTGCGGGGAGGGTTTGTCCGACGCCACGACGAAGTTCGTTGGGCCAGCGCGACTAGTCACGCCGGTGCGGCGCGAGTGGCTCTAGCCTGCCACCAACGCGGCGCCGAGCCTTGATCCCGAGAGTTCCTTGGCCGAGAAGTTTCGGTTCTGGGGCTTCCCGACGCGGGGGTGCCGTCGCTCGATCGGCAGAGATACGCGCGGGTAGTTGCGCGGTCGAAACCGCGCTTGACGCGCGTCGCAAAATCCGAACCTTCGACCCTCTCGAAGACGCCCTCATCGTCTATCGGTTAGGACAGGAGATTCTCAATCTTCAAAGCGGGGTTCGATTCCCCGTGGGGGCGCCAATTCCGGAACGACCTGCGCAAGCAGGTCTTTTTTTGTCTACACCAGAGTTTTGGGGAGAAGCTGCGTTGGTGCGTTAGGCGGCGGACGCAGCACACTGATCATCAACGCGCAGGCGGCGGTTCGCGAGTTCTCATAGCAGAACTCATTTGTGCGCCGCGCCCAGGTCGCTCCGACCGAGGGCAGACTGGTTCCGGGTATTTGCGATTCCGCCGCATTGCCGTGCACTCACGGAACGTGAACCCAAGCACCACTTCGTCGGCCTCTTCCTCCGCCACGCCCGAACTGCCGCCAGGAGTGAAAGCAGACTTTACCACCGACCGTCGCGTGCTGCTCCTCTGCGCGCTCGCCGTGCCGGTCGGAATCATGGCCGCGCTGGTCGCCAAACTCCTGCTGTGGCTGATCGCGTTGTGCACGAACCTCGCCTTTTTTCAGCGGCTTTCCACCGAACCGGTGGCGCTGACCGGACATCACTTCGGATGGTGGGTGGTGGCGGTGCCCGCTTTGGGCGGACTCGTCATCGGGCTCATGGCGCGCTTCGGATCCGAAAAAATTCGTGGGCATGGAATTCCGGAAGCACTCGAGGCGATCCTGCTCGGCCGCAGCCTCATCGATCCCAAGGTCGCGGTGCTGAAGCCTGTGTCGTCCGCGATTTCGATTGGCACTGGCGGACCGTTCGGCGCGGAAGGTCCGATCATCATGACCGGCGGCGCGTGTGGATCGCTCTTCGGGCAATTATTTCACCTCACCTCGGCCGAGCGGAAAACGCTCCTCGTCGCCGGCGCCGCAGCGGGGATGGCGGCCATCTTTGCGACACCTGTCGCCGCCGTGCTGCTCGCCGTGGAACTGCTGCTCTTCGAGTGGAAACCGCGCAGCTTCATCCCTGTCGCCGTCGCCGCCATTATCGCCGATGTCCTGCGGGTTCCGCTGCTCGGCGCGGGGCCGCTGTTTCCGGTTCCTCCGCACGCCATGCTCGCGCCGACGACGCTGCTGATTGCCCTCCTCGTCGGGGTTTGCATCGGGCTCGCATCGAGCCTGCTCACCGCGGTGGTCTACGCATGCGAGGACGGCTTCGCCAAGCTGCCGGTTCACTGGATGTGGTGGCCCGCGCTGGGCGGATTGCTCGTGGGTCTTGGTGGATTGATCGATCCGCGCGTGCTCGGCGTCGGCTACGAAACGATCCATGCGCTCATGCGTGGTGAACTGCTCGGTGTGGCGGCGCTCGGGCTGGTCATCGCGAAGGGACTGGTCTGGTCGATCGCACTCGGCTCGGGCACCTCCGGCGGCGTGCTGGCGCCGTTGCTGATGCTGGGCGGTGGCGTCGGCGCGCTGCTTGGCGGAGTCACGGGCGTGGGTGATGCCGGCTTGTGGGCCGTCGTGGGCATGGCGGCGATGATGGGCGGCACGATGCGTGCGCCGCTCACGGGCATGGTGTTCCTGCTGGAACTGACCCACGATCTGAACGCGCTGCCGGCGCTGCTGGTCGGCACCGTGGCCGCGCTGTGCGTCACGGTGCTGGCGCTGCGGCGTTCGATCCTGACCGAGAAACTCGCCCGGCGCGGTCAGCACATCACGCGGGAATACAGCATCGACGTCTTCGCCCTCAAACGCGTGGGCGAGGTCATGGATCGCACGCCGCCGCTCGTCGCTGCTGACACCACTGTCGCCGAGCTGGCGGAACAACTCGCGCAGCCGGATTCGCCGCTCGCTCGTCGGCAGGCGACGTTGATCACGCGCGACGGCAAACTCGCTGGCATCATCACGCGCGGCGACCTTATCCGCGCACAGCAACGAGACGACGACGGCACGATGACAGTGGACCAGGCCGGCACGACCGAGCCGGTTACAGTTTTCCCGGACGACACGCTCGACCACGCGCTGGTGCGAATGCTCCAACGCGGGATCGGCCGGTTGCCCGTCGTCTCGCGCGAAGATGGGCAGACAATCGTCGGCTATCTCGGTCGGGCCGAAATCCTGGCGGCCCGCCTGCACGCGCAGGACGACGAACGCCGTCGTGAGAAAGGCCCGCTGCTGTCCCGGCCCACCGCGCCGAAAGACACCATGTCTTGAGGTCCTGTCGCCCAAATCACCGCGAAGCGAAAAAGGGTCAGTCGTGAACTCTGGATAACGGCTGGCGAAGAAAAGCATATGTGATGCTGCCATCGGCCACACACTCGCTGGCTACCTTTCTGCCAAAGCCCGTTCGAATGCGTGAAAGTTTCTAGGCAGCTGAAGGGGATATGTGCTCGTGGCTGAGTGGGGGCAGGCAAAACCCTTGCTCCTTCCGCAGCTAGTTGCACAGTAGCGGCATGTCTGTTGCCGCCATCCAGCCCGGCAACACCGATACTCACCCCCAGCTTGACGCAGCATTGGCCCGTTTGAAAGCAGCGGGAATGCGCATCACGCAACCCCGGGTTGCGATGCTCGACGCGCTGCTGCATTTTCGTATGCCGGCGTCGGTCGCAGCAATCCACGAGGCAATCGGCGGGTGCTGCGACCTAATAACTGTTCGCCGCTCGGTCGGTGCGATGGTCGACGCCGGAATGGTACGGCGGATTTTCACTCGTTCGGCGACAGCCTTGCACGAGTTGTCGCTTGATCCTGAGCGTCTCTACGTCGTCACCAAATCCGGCGAAATCCTGGCACCCGAGGCGGCGGTGCCAACGCCCAAAATGCGGCGGGCAGTCCAGCGAGTGGAGGATGCCCTGCGGCGGCGCGGATACAGATCCGTCAGCCACCTCATCCAATTCATCGCGGACCCACCGACTCCTGCCGCCAAACGACGGCCTCACCGCCTCGATTCCCGGGATAGTGCTGCGCTTTAGCGGCGCTGTGGGAGTTGCCCCACCTTATGTTCCAGCCCGACCTCCGTACCGCCGCCGTCTTTGCGGTCATCGCAGCACTACTCATCGTCGAAATCGTCATCCTGACGGTGCGACTTGTCCGCGCGAGGAAGGCACGCGAAGCGATGTACGAGCGGTACAAAGATATCGTCGATCGAGACGCTGAAATCCAGAAGCGGGACCTGGCACTAGCGGAGTTGGCGCAGCGCTATTCCGTCCTCGACGGCAACGAGAAGACGAAGCTCCAGGCCCTTGAGAACCAATACGTGTCGGCGAAGTTCACCTACGACAAGCTGAGCAAGGAACTCGCGCTCGTCGAGGAGACCTTGGACATGCAGTCCTTCGGGCTCTACAAGCCGCACTACGACTTTTCGACGTCGGACGAGTATCGCGCAAAGCTCGACAGCAACTACGAGCAACAGAAGGTGCTGGTGAGTGGCGGGCGTGCTGCCGTATGCCCGACCACGTGGACTGTGGGCGGTAGCGCGCGTGAGGGCGAACGGATGATCAAGCACATGATGAAGCTCATGCTGCGAGCGTTTAACGGAGAGTGCGATGCCGCCATCCTGAAGGTGAAATGGAACAACGCCACGGCGATGGAGGAGCGCATTCGGCGATCGTTCGATGCCATCAACAAGGCAGGCACGGTAAACCAAGTGTCGATCACGCGACCTTATCTCGATCTAAAGATCGACGAACTCCGCCTCTCGCATGAGCTGGAACAAAAGATCTACCAGGAGAAGGAAGAGCAGCGGAGAATCGCGGAAGAGATGCGAGAAGAAGAGAAGGTGCAACGCGAAATCGAGCGCGCGAAAAAGGAAGCGGAGGATGAAGAGAAACGATACCAAAAGGCGCTCGATCGTGCGCGGGTGGAACTAGCAGACGCGAAGGGAGCAGAGCTGGAGGAACTCACGGCAAAGATTGCTGGACTTGAGATGCAACTCAAGGAGGCGCAGGAACAGAAAGCGCGGGCGATCTCACGCGCTCAGCTGACCAAGGCCGGGCACATCTACGTCATCTCGAACATCGGTTCGTTTGGTGAGGATGTCTTCAAGATCGGAATGACGCGGCGGCTTGAGCCGCTTGAGCGCGTGAAGGAACTCGGCGATGCGTCGGTTCCTTTCCCGTTCGACGTGCACGCGATGATGTACACCGAAAACGCTCCCGCTCTCGAATATCAGCTTCACGACCACTTCGAAGCGAAACGGGTGAATCTGGTCAACGAACGGAAAGAGTTTTTCCGGGTCACGCTCGCCGAAATTGCGGAGTTCGCAAAAGCCAACAACTACCCAGTGACCATCACGAAACTCGCAGAGGCCCGCGAATACCGAGAGACGCTCGCCGCCAGAGCGCAAAAAGCCTCGCAGGTGGAAACTGGCGTCGCTCCGACCACGACACAGTTTCCAGACACACTTTTTACTGCCGCTGCGAGTTGAGATACGCGAGGAGCGATCCAAAAGGGTATGCGTACTGGTCAACAGTCAAGACGTGGGGTTGCCCTTTGGCCCTCCCTGGTCGGTCACATCGTCGATGAAAGAGGCGACGGGTGCTTCTCCGGTTGACCAAGGAACGTGGCACGAGGCGGGCAAGTCACTGGGGTGTTCAGTCGGATGTAGGCGAGTTTGGCTCCTGCAATCACGGAGGGTTTGTAGCCGAGAAGCCGTTCCAAGCGTTTCCCATTTCTGGTACGCGGCCACCGCGAGGCTATGGTTGGCCTGCGAGGTTCTGGTAGGCTATGGTTGCCTCGTGGGGTTCTGGTGTCCTCCGCACTCACGGAAATCCGCGATCGCGCCTACATACATCATATAGTCACCAGCATCATCATCCTTTCCGGCGGCAGCGGCGAGAAAGTTCTTGCGCCTTATCCGGAACTCCACGCATCGGCCTCTCGTCCACTGATCCACCGCATTGTCGTCTGGCTCGATCCCGAACAGAATCCGCGCAGGTCCGGGGACTGTGCTTTTCTTGACTCGCAAGAGAACGATTTGGACCACCGGCGGTAATGCGTCACCCCTCTGCCCTCCTGGCCGCGCTCGGAATCCTACGTATTCGACCTCTGCTTCAATCTGAACCCACTCATCCGCAGTAACCGAATCGGACGCGGCGGTTTGCCCGCCGCGCCTAGCAGCCTGATTGGTTGCGGTTGCACAGCCGAGCACCAACGAGACACCTGCCGCGATTCCCAATAACAGGGCTTTCATATTTATGGGCACTTGAAGTCGGCCGCTGAATACTCCGGCCCATCGTTGGTTTGCGTGTGCGTTTCTCGAATCAGCCGATCCCGCTTCGGAGGCGCCTTGGTCGGTGCGGCTGGCGCGACAGCAGTAGTTGGCGCCGCAGGCGTGACGGGTTTCACCTTTTTTGCGCGGCGGTCTGGTTTTATGCCTTGCTTGTACATGGTATCCACAATCCGTTTGATTTCCGCTGCATCGGGTCCCTTAGAACCGACAATAGTCGGGTTAATTGGGGTGATGCCCACCCTAAAGGCGAAATCCGCTTCTGCAGTAAAGGCGCGTTCCTCATTTGCCGCGCGTTGATCAATTGCCTCCTGGAAGGATGTCGGGCGCGTGGTCACGTCATTGTCCAAGTGGTCCGATTCATGAAAAATACTCGTCAGGACTTCCTCGTAGCCGTGAGAAGACATCACATATATCAGGTTCCGCGAACGATCAATCGTTCCGCCAAATGGACCATTTGACTTCGTGTATTCAACACCATTCGCATCCTCATAGACCAAGAGTCTCAGATTTTTCCCGTCATCCTTGAAGAACTGAATCTTCTTTGTGCCGAGCTTCGCCAAGAATTCCTCCCGCTCGCAGGCCTTCAGCTTGCAGAATCGCCTGAGCAGCTTGTTAAACGGAAACAAACCAAACAGATCGCTATCGTTGATACCGTCATTCCCTAGGAATCCACAGAGATTCACTCCCCCCTGCTCCTCTAGCGCATCCCGGCCAATCCAACGCCCCATGGGAGGCGAATAATACCGCAGGCCGTAGTAGAGCAGGTCGGTTTCGAGATCCGCGTATTTGGTGCTGAAGCGGAAGGAGGCGTCGGGGGTGAAGAAGCCGGTCGCGCGAACCGTTTCGGCGAAGGGACTGTAGTCGAAGTGGGCGTTGATCACGCCGGAGGAATCGAGGTATTGGGTGACGTTGCCGTTGGCGTCGTAGGCGGTGAAACGCGACGAGGGCGTCGCTTCTCCATCGGTCACAGCAAGTAGACCGCCTACTCCGCCGGCACCTTGGAGCTCATTCGAGAGGTCAAGGCCCCACGTGTAGGTACGGTTGACCGTGGACGGTGAACCGGTAGCGGAGTTCTCGGCAATCAGGTTCCAGCCGTCGTAGGCGAAGCCCAGATCAGTGACCAGTGACCAGTTACCGGTAGACCCTTCCGCCACCAAGACCTTCTTATGAACACGGCGACCTTGATAATCGTAGGCAAACTCGAGCCGCTGTTTCGGCAAGCCCAGGAGGACGGCTGCCGGTTGGGTTTCCATCGCAATCAGTCGATTTTCGCCGTTCCAGGTGTAGTGCCACCGGTCGTCATCCGTCAGGTCGCCGTCGGGGTCGTGGACGAGAGTTGAGGGTTGAGCGTTGAGAGCTGAGAGGCTGATTTCCGTGTACTGGTTGAGAAGGTTGCTCGTGTAGCTGGAGGATTCGATTGGATCCGCCTCAGCGCCTCGGCCCGACAGCTTGCGATTCCCAATGTCATCGTAGCGGTAGAAATGAGAGTCGGCCGCGATCGCCGCACCTGGATTGGCCGGATCCGCGCCTTCAAAGCGGTTGCCGACAATCACCTCGCCCTTCTCGTTGTACTGGTAGGCGACGTGGCTTGGTTGCGGGAAAGCGGATCCGGAACTGATCATCGCGGTACGCTGGCCCAGGGCGTTCAGCGTGTAGCCGTAACGGGAAATCACGTTCTGCCCCACCGCGTTGGTCCGGCTCAGGATGCTCGTGCCGCGCGGCTGATAGACGTTGGTCGCCGTGTGAACCGGGCTCGTGATCGTCTCGAGCAGATTCGAATTCGGCACGTAGCCATAGGTGAACACGCCCGCGGGAGACGTTACCTTCTGAATTCGGCCCGACGAATCGTAGCCATAGCTAGTGAAGTGGATGAGGTCGCTCGATCCAGCCGCCGTCAACGTGATGCCGCGATACCGGCCCGGCACCTCACCGGCGGTCGATCCCTCGTAGCTGCGCGTCAATTCGTAGCTGCCCGCGGTCTGGATGGTCTCGGTGGACGGACGCAAGGCGTCATCGTAGCTGAAGGCATGCCGATAGCGGAGCGCCTCGGCAGCGATCGCGCCTTCGGCGAGCACGCCGTCGCGGACTTCCTGTACCCGGCCGTGCCGGTAGTAGGCGTAGCTGATGTCCGGCGTCGTGTCCCCGTAGTCGACCGAGGCAAGCGATCCGTCCGGATGATAGCCGTAGGTCGTGACCGTACCACGCGCCCAAGTCCGCGTGTGCAGCCGGCCCGCCGCGGTGTAAGCGTAGCCGACCTCGCTGGCATCGGTGTAGCGCTTCGCTTGGAGCTGGCCCCGCAGACCGTCGTAGAGCCACTGGGTCTTGGCCTTGCCGGTGTCCCCGGCAAAGTCCTTCCACGTGGTCATCGCGATCATCCGTCCCTGCGCGTCGTAGTCGTAATCGAGCGGATAAGTTTGCGAGCCGTGCACTCGATCGAGCTGCCCTTGCGGCGTGTAGGTGTAGAACACTTCGCTGTCATCCGGCAGCTTCCGACGTTCCAGCAGCCCGCGGTCGTTATAGAAGTTGGTCGTCACCAGCGTTTGGCCGGTGACTTCCGGATGCGGCGCGGTGATCGTTTTGATCTGGTCGTCGTCGTAGTAGCTGTAGGTCGTCGTGCCCAACCGGGCGTCGGTCACGCTCTCCTGCCGTCCATGGGGATCATAGGCGTAGGTGACGGAGGAGAGTTGAGAGTTGAGTGTTGAGAGTTGAGAGACAGAAGCCAGACGGCCGTTGGCGTAGGTCTGCACCGCCGATGTGCCGTCGGGAGCGGTCGATTTGACCGTCCAGGATCCGTTTCGGATGGCGGGATAGCTGGTCTCCTGATGCGTGACCGCCTCGGCCTGCTGCGACCACGCGTGCGCACCGTCGACGCTCTGCTCGTCGGTGGAGACGACGAGCGAGGTCTCATCGTTCGCCTCGGGCCAGATCTCCGTGACGGTTCTGGCCACGGTGATCGAGTGGGTCTCCCACGTTTTGGCTGCGTAGCTCACGGAGGTGCGCGTGATCCGATCCAAACCGGCATAATCGATCGCGCCATTGCTATTCATATCGACCGCCGTGACGGTTCGCTCGCTGCGGGCGTTGTAACCGAAGAGTGTGGTCACGCCGTCGGGATCGACCGACCGCACGAGCTGGTTCTTCGCGTTGTAGGCGTTCTCCGCGTAGCTGCCGTCGGCGGCGTCGATGCGCACCGGCCGTCCAGCCATGTCGCTCCAGGTTTCGGTCCACTCCGTATCCCGATATTCCTGCGTTTCTTCGTCGAGCACGCGGGCGATCGTCCGTGTGACGACGTAGGGTTCGTCCGCCAGCGTGTCGACGCGGTACTGGTATAGCATCGGCGCAGCCGCGGTTCCGCTGGACTGCAGTCGCTGCCCATCTCGGGCCGTGATTTCGATCTGAGTAAAGCCGCCCGGAAGCGTGGTCGTGCGCGTGGTCGAGCCATTCTCGTTGTGGGCCACCCGGAGCTGCGTCTTGCGTCCCGCGGCGTCGTAGGTGTCGACCGACTCGCCCAGCGCATCGAGGTATTCCGTGCGCGAAGTCACGATGTTCGATGCATCCGTGCCTCGTCGCGTCGTCTTGGTGACGCGGCCGAGGACATCGTACTCGTAAAGCGTCGTGATTCCCTGGCGGTGTTGGACGCTGACGCGTTTCAGCGCGTCGTAGTCATAGGTGGTCGTGATGCCCCGACGATCTGTTTCGGAGTCGATGCCACAACACCCGTATTCGATCGAGCTGGTCGAACCATCGAGATAGTGCCAACTCAGCACGCGACCTGCGGCGTCGGTCTCCAGAGCGGTGCGCTCGTCAATCTTCAGTCCGGAGGCCACGTCCACGACAGACGAAGCGATTTCGTTACCTTGCCGGTTCTGCCGAGAGGTTGTGATCGTGCCGTCGACGATCGCGTTGCGAGCCGCGTTGGGCGCTCCTCGTCTCACGGTCGTCACCTCCCCGGTTGCTTCCTTACGATACTCGTAGAAAGCCATCGTGCCGTCGGGGGAAAGCACGGACGCAACATTGCCGGCAAACACCCCGCTGGCGACATGCGTCGTCGTGGTGACCAGATTCGTGGCGTCATCCCACGCCGCGCCCGATTTCACGGCGACGATCGAGCGGTGAACATTGTTTTCGTAGTGGTCGTACGATCGCGCCGTCTCGGTGCCGAGGACCGAAACCACGGTGGTCCGCGGCGCTTTCGGCAGCGGCGCCAGCCCCGTCGTGGTGGTGAGCGGGGTGTAGTCGTACGTCGTCACCACGCATGCTGATTCGGCGGCGTCAGGCGCCGCGTTCAACCAAGGCTCGATGCGCTTCGTGACCCGCTGCTGGCCGTCATAGGCAAACCGCACCCAACGGCCCTCAGGATAGACGATCGATTCAACCAGACCCTGCGGCGTGTAGGTGTAGCGGGTGACATAGTTGGCGCCGTCCGGATCGATCGCCGTAGCGACCAGCCGCCGGCCCGCCGGCAGATTGGCAAAAGAATCGACCTGCTTCGAGGCGACCGTGCCGTCCCGACCTTTGGTGACTCGGGTGATTTGAGTGACCGGCTGGCCGTCGAGCTCCGCGGTCGTTGTGGCAATGCTCTGTTCGCGCAGGGCATTTCCCTCGGCGTCCAGCTGCTCGAGCAGCGTCCACGCATTCGTGGCCGGCGAGTACCGGAAGGCGTAGCGTTCGGCGCCTCGCCCTTCGTTGGTGGTGACAAGCACGCCGTTGTCGCCGGACACCGGATCCGCTGCGACCGTCAGCGTGGAGACAGCGGTTGCGGCTTGCGGCAGTTGGTAGACGGCAAGCGCGGAATCGAACTGCACGGTTCCTGTATTCGGATAGGTCGCCACGACGTAGCCTGAGCCTTCCGGGCGCACATCGATCAGAACCTCCGCCGTAAGCACCTGTCGCACCGCTCCCTGGGCATCCAGCACGACCCGGGTGTCTTTGTCGTCATAGGGATACTCGAGCAATGCCCGCGACACGAGGTCGGCACCTGCCGAGGTTCGCTTGACCTGAAGCTTACCGTTATTTCCATCGCTCACCCAAAACTCGACGCTGCCGAGGGCCACTCCGGTTTTTCCCGGCATCGGGCACGAGCCCGCGGAACACGAGTCGCACGTCCCTACCTCGATCGCCAATGTTTTTGCGCGCAGCTCGTTCCCTGATGGAGCGATCGCAAACGCCTCGACGTACAAGGTGCCCTGATCTTTCCCGGCAATGATCACGCCACTCTGGGGATCTAGCTGAGGTTCACTGGGACTTCCGGTTGGTCTGTCGTCCGATGCCGGGACCCATTTCACCCGGCGGTAGGCAATCAGAGCCGTAAACCCAATCGTTTCAGCCTCTACCTTTGTCTGGTTGCTCGCATCGGGTGTCGTCGCGTCAGGATCGAGCGCGGCCAGCCGCCGGAGTGGATTGTTCGCGGCCGTCCAATCCACGTACTGGAACGGCGCGTGTAGGCTGTAGACGTTGTCCAACTCTGGCGAGAAGACCTCGGCACTAAACTGGTAATTAGCGCCGTTCAGCATATCCACCGTGAGCGTGATGCTGTTCTCATTGCCGAATAACTCAGACACGTCGTACTTCGGGCCCAGCTGCAGCACGGTGCCGTCTTCCTTGCGCACGATGTACCCGTCATTGCGGACCTGGCCCGCTTCAGGTTCGGTAGGGGGCAGCGTGAGTTGCAGCTGCATCTTGTCGCGGCTCAGGTGATCGGGCAGCGTTACTGTATAAACCGTACGACCAGGCGGCCGCGGCCCCTCGGGAGTTGGCGGTTTTGGCTCGATCTTGATCGCCAGCGGCGAGAACGACACCGACATCTGAGAATCGAGATCGCGGCGGGAGTGATTCTCCCGGGGAGTCGGAGTTCGGCTGCCGTGAAGCTCAAAGCGGCTGTCACCGAAGTTGACGCCTTCGACGACATCGCGCACCGCCGGATCGATTTCGATTTTCTTCACGCTGTTCTCCGCCAGCAGCAGCGCGAGGAATCGGGCGGTGTTCGCCTTGTCGAAACCCGACGGCTTGTTGCCATAATTGTCTCCCGAATTGTCGCGCGGACTATTGGGACCGTTGGAGGAAACGAAATCGTACGGTTCGTCGCCCTTCGTCGAGAAATAGGGGAAGTTCACCTGGAACCCGTTGCGCACGTTGTATTGGAGCAACTCGCCGGTCGCTCCCTTCAGCGGCCCCCCACCCGGCGTGCTAATCGCGCCTACGACGAAATACGGGCGCGACACCTGCCCCGCGAGATATGCCTCGTGCCAGAGCCGGCCGAGTCGCTCGATCGCGGCCACCGCGCTGCGGCTCCCGGCGTTCAACGTCAACCGGGGTAGCGCATAATCATCGCACCGATAACCGATCCCGCTTGCCGGAAGGAAAAAGGACTTATCCATCGCGTCATCAGGGAATGCGGTCGGCGGCAGCGGTACGGCCGGATTCGTGAGCTGGTCGACAGAGGTACTAACCAGTGCAAGCTTCTTCGAATTTTCGGGATCGTCGCCGGGGAGTTGGCGCAATGAGTTCCAGCGGTTGAAGGCCTCGAGTTGGTCGGAAAGCTGATCCGCATCCGCGTCGAAGCTTTGCAGCGTGGCGGCCAATCGCGGCGATTTGAATGAAGGGCCCTGGTACAGCGAATATCCGGGCGGCGGGTTGGTGCCGGCAAAGATCGAGTCCGGTTTATCTCTTTCCGCGCGCAACACGACGGCGTTCGCGGAGCCGAAACGGTTCGTCAGATCGGCTTTGGGGGTGCCGCCCGCCATCCCGATGAAGACGCGCGAGTCGTCCAACGTGAACACCGCCTTTTGCGGGTATGCCCATGCCTGAGGTTGCTGGAGCGCCACCACCCACGGTGCAAACGTGAGCGCAGCGTCGAAGCCGTTGATCGACTTGCCCGTGCCACGCTTGATAAAGAAGTCTGGAAGCACGGGAGGCAGAGGCTCGGGCGCTGGCGCGCCGTCCGTTGGAGGTGGCGGCAGTGGAACCTCGCCAAATCCCGTCAGCACGTTGGAGAGACTCACCGACAACAATCCCAGGTTGTTCGTGTCCTGCAGCGTCACCACGCCGAAGTCGCCAGAATGGCTGATCGCGACGCTGGAAGCGCCCACCATGTCGCGTGGGTAAAGGTTAAAGTATGCCTGCATGTACCCGTAGTCCGCATATGAGCGCTCCATCTCATCGAGTACGATGGCCGCAACCGTAAATCCGGTCAGGGTCGGGAGGGCGGTGAACGAGCTGCCGATGCCTACTTCAGCTTGGCCTAGTGCGCTCAGGTATTGGTTGCGGGCCCACTGGACCTGCGGATGAACGATTTTCCAGCCTTCCCGTTGCACCTCACGACGTAGCTCCGTCGTTTTTTCTTCCCGCTCGGTCGTCGGGATGAACGCGAGATACCGCACCCAAGGCTTGTCCGCAGGCTGCGGGCGCAGGTCCAAGACGACAATGCCGCCGGTCCCCTCGTCGGACGTGGGCATGATGCCGAAGGCCGTGGCCCGCGGCGTGCCGGCGCCGACCGCCGTCAGTAACGCGTAGTTTCCATCGGGCGAGAAAGCCAGATTGCGGATCCCCAGGGCAACGGCCTGCGGGTAGATCAAATCCTTAAGCCCGACTGGTGTCGCAAACTTCGGCGGCGCCTTGGTTGCACCCCGAGTCTGAACCTCGTCTGAGATGTCGAGTTGGGTGATGAAGCCAAAGTCCTCAGGCAATTCCCCGTCCGCTTTCAACTGGTCCAAGGTCTTGCTGCCGGAGTTGACGTCGGTGCGGAGCAGGTCGTTGCGCAGATCCAGCTTGTTGACGAGATTCCCAAACACCACGACCAGCCGGTCTCCTGCCGGGTGCACCGCCATCGCGGCCACCTCCAGTTCGGGTTCGAACGTGAACGGACGCACGCGAGCGTAAGCGTCCCAAGTGGTCCATTTGCCGCTCCCGTAGGCGAATTCAGGATAGAGATTGATCGCCGTCACCTTGCCTTTCCCACCGATGAAGGCCGTCCGGGCATCGAGGGAAAGCGCGAGGACCCGCCCTGATACATCGACGGAGTGACGTATCGTCAACGTAGCGGGCTTGGTCGAGGAATTGATGTCGAAAACCTTGAGCGAGCCGGTGGCCAGCACATACAACCGCCGATTCGCGCGGTCGACCGCGAGATCCAGGATGCCGCTCTTGGGGGCGATCGCGGTCTGGAGATACGCAAGACTTTCATCCCCTGCGCCAAGATTCACGCTCGCTACTGTCCCTTCGATCGTGTCCGCAATGAACCCCGTGCCGTCGGCAGGAGGCGGAGTCTGGGCATAAACGGAAAGCGCTGCCAGGCTCCAGATCACGAGCGCAGAACGGAAGACATTCACGACTTTCACGGGAGAAAACAGCGCATGCCGCGAGACCAGCATCCGTCGATCTAACGATGAAGAGTCCTCTGCTGCTTGCTCACCGATAGGAGCGTGTTCCGTGACGGGTGCGAAATTCATCGGGCAACTCCAAGCTTGATCTGTGGGCTGAACATCCGTCCGCCGGTGTCACTTGCAGGCGGCGTGGCATAGTAGAGGAAGAAATCCGCTGACGTTTCGCCTTCCGAGAACGAGCGTGAGAAGATCAACCGACCGTCCTCGCCCACATCGACCTGATGCAGTTCGCCAGAGAAGACTTCGCGCAAGAACACGCGGGTTTGCGCAGGCAGCGCAGCTGGGAGTGACGTGATTGTCGCGGCCGTGCCATCCGAGACGATCGAAACCGCAGTCGGCTCCAACGGTGGGGGGACCGGTTCGTAGCCCGTTGAAAGGCGGAGGTTGTCCAGGAACACACCGGTGCCCTGGTTGTTGTCGAGCCCGATCGGATTCTGATCGTAACGGTTCATGCCGGGGATGAATTCGGGGAGCGGGCCCCTGCCCTTCAGGACGAGGCGAAGGCGGATGCGCTGGCTCGTGCCGGCCCAGGGCTGCACCACGACGGCGGCCGTGCGGAAACCGGTGCCGTGATCAAACCCGGAGATCGGCGAACTGATGTCCAGTTCGACTCCAGCAAACAGATCGTTCACGACGACCGTCTCGGAGTCGGTGACGATCTGAAGTTCGAGCACCTCGGAAACTGGCCGGAACAGTGCCGTCGCGACGAAGTTGTATTCGAACAACAGCGTCTGCATGCCGGCGGGGACCTCGAAGGGATCCGAGGTCAACGTGGTCACGCCGTCGCGCGGATTCGCCATCGTGTCGAGGAAGGCCATGTACTGCCGGTCCGTCGGCGTGACGCGTTTCCATTGCTCGAGCACGTCGCCGCTGCCCTCGAGCGTCCACGCGCGCAGGGTGCCGTCTTCGAACGAGCCGTTGTTGATCCCCACCGAGACGAAGTCGAACCGCACTCCGTTCGAGCGCTTGCCGGCTACGGTGACCGTGACGTCGCCCGACGAGGCAAGCTCAGGCACGATCACGGTCAGCTGCGTTTCACTCGCGCTCTGCACCTGGGCCGCGGCGCCGTTGAAGTCGACCTTGTTGTCCGCCGCCACGGGGCTGAAGTGGGCGCCGCTGATAACGACGGCCACGCCTTGCGCGCCGCGGCTGGGCACAAGCCCGGGCGGCGTCGCATCGAGCGCGTTGATGATCGGTGCGAGCGCCTCGCCGAAACGCGTGGTCAGACTGTCCCCCACGCCCACAGGAAGCCCGCCCGCGCCCAGCGCGCCATCGAGCCGACCGTTGAAGAAGCCCTGCCCGTCCGCCGTCAGCGTCAATCCGCCGATGCGCACCGCGCTGCGCGGCAGCGTCCGGCCGGAGAGATTCAACCCGCCGTCACTCTCGCTCATCGCGAGGTTCAGGATATTCAGCTGCACTTTCTTGCTGGAGGTTTCCGCCACCTCGGCCTCCGCTTGGGCCAGGCCGTAGGACGATGTCATCACCTCGATCGGCAGCAGCGTCGCGTCCACGAAGGATCCGTCGCGGGAGATCGAGAACGTCTCGACGCCGACGTCCGTGTCGCGCTGCAGCACCTGCAGCCGATTCGGGAAAACCGCTTCGCGTATCTCGAGCACGCGGAAGTGTTCTCCGCCGCGCACCGGCATGCCGTAGTCGGTCTGGTAATCGATCGAGTTGACGCGCAGTCGGCCGGCCAACGAAAGCTCCGCGCGATCGAGCGGTGAGGCGACCGGCGTCGTCCAGGTCGTCTTAAACTCCACGTATTCGTCGCTCGTGAACGCGATGCCGCGATGCGGGATGTTCGCCCGACGGCGGATTCCGTCGAGGAAGAACACGCGGTTCATGTCGAGCTTCACCACCGGCGGCCGCAGTTCGAGATTCACCAGCACGTCGAGCGATGCGTTCCCGCTGTTCGCCTCCGCCGCGGCGGGGATTTTAAGATCGGTCTCGCCGTAGAAGCCGGTCTTCCGGTCAAAGGCCACGATCTTGACGACGTCACCCGCGGACGGAGTTGACGTGGAAGTTGAAGTCGAGGTGGGCTGCAGCGAGCCCAGGAACGTGAGCGCGAACGACGCGTCGAAGTGATCGTCGATCAGCGGAACGCTCGCTAGCGTTCGCATATACGGTTCCGAGTCATACTCCGGCAGCGCACCTTCGGCGCTGAGGCGGCGGTAAACAAAAACGTCCACTCCGCGCGCAGTCTCCGGGGCGATCGACACCAGCTTGCCGTCGTCCCCGTACGCCAGCCCGGTCGCGGGGATCCGCCCGCCGTCGGCGTCGACGTAGCGAATGCTCCCGCCAAGGAAGAAGCTATCCACCACGATGTCCGGCACCTTGGTCACGCCAGAGGGGTTGAGCGTCACGAGCTGCGATTGGAACACGAGGCTTGGCGACTCGCCGCTGCGCGCGCCGAGATCCGTCGAGACCGTCGCGAAGGTGCGGATAAGTTCCAGCCGCACGTCGGGCAGCGGGATCGAGTAGCGCCCGGCCGCGTCGGTAACGACATACGAACTGCCAGCGATCGCGTTGACCGAGACTCCGGCGAGCCCGGTGCCAGCAGCGTCCACCACCCGACCTTCCAGGTAGGCACGGGTGAGATCAAACGATCCCGACGCCGGAACGATGCCCACGAAGCCGGCCTCGGTCAGCATCGGCCCGGTGTGGATCAGCCCATCCGCTGCGACGGCGGCGCGGCCGAGCTCGGCGTAATTGTGCACGCCGTATTTGAAATGGAACACGACGACCTCGGCCCCGACCGCGAGCCCGTAAACGTTGGGGAAGCCGAGTCGCGCCGGCGTGTCGAACACGAGTCCGTCCGGACCGATCTCGACTAGGAAGTGTGGAATCGCCCCCGAGGGCAGCCGGTCGGGAATATTCGCAGGGTCGATGCGCGTAGCTGTGAGACTGCCGCGGACGGTGCCGTCGGAGAACCTCGCGGCTCCGGCCTGATACGTGATTGAGAAGCCGGTCAGATCCTTTTGGGCCGGCGTGAACGTCATGACCTGCTCGCCACCGGTGGTCGCGAGCGGCGTGCTCGTCGACACGTCCGTCTCAACCATGAAGATTGGCCGGCCGAGTCCGTTGTCGGTGTCGCGCCGCACGGGCACGACAAACTCCAGGTAGCCAAATCGTCGCGCGTCGCCCTGCGGCGTGACTCCGGTCGCAGGATCCGGCCGCGCATCGACCGTGAGGATCTGGTCACCGAGCGGCACCTCATCGAGCAGGAACGTGCCGAAACTCGAAGTCACCTGGGCCACGTTGCTGCCTTGGATGCCGACCTTGACGTTGGCGAGCGGCCGCAGCTGCGGATCGACGACGATCCCTGACACGGTGGTCTGGCCCACCGCCGTCGTGAAGCTGAAGGTGTGGTCGCGTCCGAGCGGATAGCCGTGCTCGTCAGCGATCGAGGCATCAAGCTCGACCGTGATGGTGTCACTGCGGAGGAACTTGAACGTGGGAATGATCCGGATCGTCTTGCCGTCCGCCGAGAGGAGGACGTTGCGCGCGATGGCCTGGCCGAGTGCGCTGCGCAGCACCACCGCGTCATCGGCGGTCGTGGTCGTAGCGTTCAGCGGCTCGGAGAATGTGACCTCGATCGTGGCGTTTTGCGGCACGCCGGTCTGCCCGTTGGACGGCGTGCTGGATACGATCGTCGGCGCGGTGTCGTCGTGCGTGATGTCGATCGTGGTGACCGGCGACAGATTTCCGGCCGCGTCGGTCGTGACAACCTGCAGGTGGTTCGCCGCGTTCGGGTTCAGCGGAACCAAGATCGTGTAGTCGCCCGTCGCCGAAACGATCGTGCGCACGGGCACGAGTCCGTTGAGCACGACGATCGTGCTGCCCGGCTCCGCGGTGCCCGTGAGTGTCACCGCCCGGTCCGGCGTCAACGACGGTACGGGCGTTACGGCCGGCGCCGCGGCGAAGCCGATCGAGTCCATGGTGACATGCACCGACGTGGTTCCAATCAGGCCCGCCGCGTCTTCGGCGCGCGCCGTGATCGTGTTCGGCCCCTGCTGCGGCATGCGGGCGAGAATAAAGAAAATGTTGCCAACGACCTGGTGAGCGACGACCCGGTCGATGTCGACGGACGTGAGCTGCACGCCCTCCTCCACCGTCAACAGCGCCTCCACCACTTCGCCGTTCAGGCTGTCTCCTTCCTCGGGGAAGATGAATCGCGGGATCGGCGGTTTCGTGTCCGTCCCGGCCGGCTCGACGAGCAGCGAGAACGACACCGTCGCTTCCACCGTCGAATCGTCCTGGAGCGTGGCGATCGCGGTGACGGACTTCGGTCCGGCCGCGGGATCGAGCACCACCTGGCGGAAGAAGTAGCGGCCAACGATCGCCGCCGACGCGCCGTTGACGGAGATGCTCTTGATCGAATCGGGATCGTCGATCACGCCGGCAACCGTCACCGAGCGGTTGTTGTATTCGACATTCGGCTGCGGCGACAGCACGCGAATTCCCGGCGCATGCTGCACCTGCGTGATCGTGATCGTCGCGGGCGCGGACATCGCGCCGTCTGCCACCGCGACGACCGCGAGCGGGTTGACAGCGTTCGGAACGAGATCGACCGAGACCGTGAATCGACCGGCGGCGTCGACGGCGGCTGTCGCTCCTGATTGGCCGCCAAATACGCGCACCTGCGTGCCCACCGGAGCGCTGCCGCTCAGTGTGATCGACGGCTGCGTGGTTTTGGTTGACGCGAGCGGATCCAACACCGGCGTGGCGGGACGTTCCAGTTCGGTGCTCGCCGCCGTCACGAAATCCACCGAGACCGCGCTCGGCAGCGGATTGCCGGCCAGGTCGCGGATCGCCGTTGAGATCAGCAAGCTGTAACTTGTCTTCGGCGTCAGCACGCGCGTCAGGTACAGCGTGGCGCCACGCCCGTCGGCTGACAGAATCCACGACCCTGCGACCACCCGGTTCTGCGCGTCGAACAGCCGGATCGCCGGCACGGTCGCAGTCAGCGGTCCAGGCTGAACCGCCTCGGAGAACTCCACGAAGAACGACGCGTTGGGTTCCACGTTCATCGCGCCGTTGGCCGGAATCGTGGAAACGACCGTCGGCGCCGTGGAGTCTTGACGGACCTCCAGCGCCGTGACGCTCGGCGAGATCACGCCCTGCGCATCGCGCGCGCGCAGCAGGATCGTGTTGGTCGCATTCCGCCGGAGCGGAACCTCGAGGGTGAACAGCCCGGTGCTGTCGATCGCACCGGTCGCCGGGAACTCGAAGTCGGCTTCCCCGCCGCTCACGAGGAGCTTCGTGCCCGGATTCGAATAGCCGGTGATCGTCGCGCTCACGCGGTTGGTGGCGCCCGTCGGCTGAGCCGTGTAGACGATCGGCACTGCGATTGCCGTGCCTGTGGTGGTGGAGAAACCGATCCGCTGGGTGGTGCCCAGACGATTGCCGGACAAGTCGGCGACCGTCCCCGGAACGACGATCTCGTAGTCCTTCCCTGCGGCGAGCGGCGCGGCCGGCGTGAACGACACGATGTTGTCCTGCACCGCAACCGTGCCCGGAATCGCGGCCGGGCTGACGAGCGTCACGCCCGCGACCGAAGCCGGAGCGATCGCGCTGCTGAAGGTCACCGCGATCGCCGTGTTCAAGGCGACGTTCGTCGCGGCATCCGCCGGCACAGACGACACGATCGTCAGCGCACGATCGTCGTGGGCGATCGAAATCGAGACCGGTGCGGAGCTGTTGCCCGCCGCATCACTCGCGGAAACGAGCAGCGTATTCAGCGTGTTCGCGTGCAAGGTCACCGCCACCGAGAACGTCCCGTCGGCATTCACCGCGGTCGGCAGCGCCGCCGCCGCACCGGAAACGATGATGCGGCTTAGCGGCTCGGCGGTTCCCGTGAGCACCAGCGTGAGCCGATTGGTGCGCGGTGGAACCGGGTTTACCAACGGCGACGCCGGCGCCGCGGAATCGAGCGTCTTGAACGAATAGACATACGCAGCGCCGAGCGGGTTGCCGACGAGGTCCGCGACCGTCGAGGGCACGGTCACCTGCACCAGCACCGACTGCTCCCACGCGGTCGACGGCGTCAGAGTCACCTCTCTGCCGTCACCTGACAGCGATCGCGTGCAGGCGACCACGGCGTTGCCAGCGCGCACCTCGATGCCGGCCAACTCCGCGGACCGGACCGGCTCGCTGAACGTGATTCGAACCGGACTGTTCAATGCGGCGCCTTCGGACGCCGCCGCCGGCGTCGTCGCCATGACTTGCGGTGGCACGTTGTCATGGACGACCTCGACGGTCGCGGGCGTCGAGGCGAGCCCGTTCGCACCGATCACCGAGAGCCGCAAAGAATTGGTCGCGTTCTTCGTGAGCGGAATCGTGGCGACGATCTTCCCGTCCGCGCCGACCGTGCCGGTTTGCTTCGCCAGCAGGCCGCCCAAGATCTCGTAACGTAGTCCGGGCTGCGCGCTCGCATAGAGGACCACCTGTCCTTCCGCCGTCGGGCTCTCGGGGCTGACGCGCTGGATCGTTGGCGTCTCCGGCACTGCGCCTTGCACCTGCACGCGGTGAGTCACCGTGGTGGTGAGCGCCTGCGCATCCGTGACGACGACGGTGAACTCCCCATTTCCGTCGACGCTCACGTCGGCCGTGATCAGGCCGTCGTTGTCGGAATCGATCACCGGGCTGCCGCCAACGACGATGCTCGTGAGCGGCGATTCATCGACGATCAACACCGTCGCAGCGATATTGGCCGTCGGCACCACGGCGTCGTAGGCGGGCCGCAGGACCAGCACGACGGGAGCGGCTTCATCGCCCGGCACGTCGTTGATGTTCACGGCCGTGGTCCGTTGCGCCTGGTTGCCTGCCAGATCCGTGGCCGTGACGGTGATCATCTGTCCGGCGCCGTCAGGTAGCGTCAATCGGCAGCCAAACTGGCCGGCGGGGGAAAGCACGTACGACAGGCCGTTCACGGTGACCATCGCCGGAGGATTGGCATCTGCGACGGTGCCAAACACCTCGACCGCGGCCGTCGAAAGGTTCGCGCCGACAGCCGGTCGCGTGAGCGTAATCACCGGCGGAAGCGTGTCGGACACGATGGTATGGACCCGAGCGGCGCTCTCGTTGCCGCTGCTGTCCGTCGCACGAATGATCAGATCCGTCGCGCGATTCGCGACCAGCAGGACGGTGGCGTTGAACACTCCGGCGGCATCCGCCGTCGTGGTCACCGTCGCGAGCCCGCCCGTGATCGCAATGCTCGCGCCTGGATCGCTGTTGCCGCGCAGGGTCACACGGTCCGCGCGGACGTAAGCCGGCGCATCGATCAACGACGGCATGGCGGGCGCCGTGGAGTCACGCGTGACCAGGATCGACACGGGGGCGGAGGTGTTGCCCAGTGGGTCGGTGGCGATCGCGGTCAACACATTTTCCCCTTCGCTCAGCGCGAAGTCGGCGAGTTCGAACCGGCCCTGCGACACGAGGGCGGAGCGGCCGTTGATCACGACCGTAGCCGCCGGGTCGTCGACCGTGCCCGTCACGCGCACGCTCGGCGCGCGCGTCAGGCTGCCGTTTGCTGGCGCGGTAAACACCACGACGGGCGGCGTGAGGTCCTGCCGAACCGTGACGGCAGCGGTGCCGACATTGCCAGCGACGTCGCGCGCGGATACCGTCAGGGTCGTTTCCGTGTTCGCCAGCGGTATCGCAGCCAGGAACGCGCCGCTGCTGTTCGCCAGCGGCGCGGTGTTGAGAGTGAGAACCGCAGCGAGGTCGTCGACCGTTCCGGCGATCTCGACGTTCGCCGCGGCCAAGGTGGCGCCAGGCGTCGGCCGTTCGATCAGCACGAGCGGCGCAATCGTGTCCAGCGTGCCTTGAATCCGAAGCACGGCGACATTGCCCACGGCATCCTGCGCCTCGAGCACGATCGAGCTGGTGCCTTCCGTGAGCGTGACCGGAGTCGAGAACGTGCCGTCGGAAGCGAGCGTCACGAGCTGGCCGTTGACCACCAGCGTTTGACCGCCGGTGACCCGGCCGACGACGGTCGCGCCCGGTTGGTTCGTGACGAAGCCAGTGCTATGAGAGGAACAGGTGATCGTCGGCGGAGTTTGATCGAGGACCACCGTGCGACGCACCGTGCGCGTGTTGCCGAGCGCATCACGGACCTCGACGACCAGGAGATTGTCGCCCGGCGTCAGGACCACCGGATGCGCGAAGACACCGTTGGCGAAGTCGGCGACCGCGATGGCGTTCACGGACAACTGGGTTGCGCTCGCGCCGACCGCGCCGGTGACCTGCAGCGACGGAACGCGCGTCGTGAGGCGGTCCGTCGCCGGTGAGGTCAGCGCGAGTGCCGGTGCCTCGGTGATCCGATAGATCGTGTGGGTCTCCGTCGTTTTCTGGTGAAACGCGTCTTCGGCGACGACGGTGAGCGTGTTCGGACCCTCGCTGGTCAACGACAGCAGCCATTCGAACGCCCCGCCGGCCCCCAGTGTGACCTCCGTGCCATTGATCGTCAGCGTGACGGCACTTGCGTCCGTCACCGTGCCGGCGAGCCGGAGTGTGGTCGTGTTGACCGAGTCGCTGAAACTGATCGGCTCGGTGAAGGCGATGACCGGCGGTCGCAACGTGCGAGTCAGCGCCAGCGCGACCTGGGACTGGTTGCCGAGGAAATCACGGGCAACCAGCGAGCAATTGTTCAAGCCCTCCTGCAACGGCACCTCGATGCTGAACCGGCCGTCCGTGGGATCGAACGTCACCGGAAGCGACGGCGCGCCGGAACGCACGAGCGCGAGCGACACGGCATCGAGGCTAACCGTGCCGGTGAGGCTCGCACTCGGCGCGTCGATCTGCGCGATCGTCGGTTGATCGAGCGCGATCGCCGGCGGGTTGGTGTCGTCGCGCAAGGCAAACGTGAGCGACGCGGTCGTTTCCATGCCGGTGGGACCGCGCAAGGTGACGGTCACCGGAATTGTCACCGAGGTCGCGCCATCGGGAGCCCGCGGGACGGTGGCTGGGGTAACTCCAGCGGCGATCCATTTGCCGGCGACGGCCATGAACGGGAGCGTCAGCTCAGTTCCCCCGTCCGCCTTCCAGAAGTCGATCGTGGCGGAACCCGATTCGATGGCGGTGCCGGTAATCTCGAGCGCGAAGTCGGCGCCTCGTTCGAAGTTTTCCGGTCGTAGGACCGCCGAGGTAAGCGTCGGCTTGCTAGCGGCGTCCAAATCGAAAGCGACATTGGCGGGCGCGGTGATCGTATTCGTGAATTTACGCGTGCCAGCATCGTCGGCGCGGAACTTCACCACGTGGCCTGGATCGAAACAGAACTGCGCCACGCCGTTCGCGTCCGTCAATCGCATGTAGTCGGTGGGAACGCCGGCCTCGTTGCAGGCGTAGACCATCCGGTTGGGCTGGGGCACGCCAGCCTTGGTCACGGTCACCCTCGTGGGCGCTGGTACCGCCATGCTGAAGGCGCCGGGGGAGGTCTCCACCGCCGAAAAATTCATGCGGCCTTCAGCGTCCACGCGGAACTTCACCCGCCGCCCTCCGGCCAGGCTGAAACGCGCCACGCCGTTCGCGTCGGTGACGCGCGAGTATCCCGTGGACACTCCCGCCTCGTCGTAAACATAGACGGAGGTCTGCGCGACCAAAACGCCCTCGCGCGTGACCGTCACCGTAGTGTCGACCGGCAAGGCGAAGGTCGTCGCGGCCGGCGCCGTGAGGATATTGCTGAAGAACTGCGCGCCTTGATCGTCCACCCGGAACTTCACCACGCGGCCTGGATCGAAACAGAACTGCGCCACGCCGTTCGCGTCCGTCATTCGCAGGTAATCGGTGGGAACACCGGCCTCGTCGCAGGCGTAGATCGTCCGGTTGGCCTGGGGCACGCCAGCCTTGGTCACGGCCACCCTCGTGGGCGCTGGTACCGCCATGTTGAAGGCGCCGGGGGTGGTCTCCACCGACGAAAAATTCATGCGGCCTTCAGCGTCCACGCGGAACTTCACCCGCCGCCCTCCGGCCAGGCTGAAACGCGCCACGCCGTTCGCATCCGTAACGCGCGAGTACCCGGTGTAAGCTCCCGCTTCGTCGCAAACGAAGACCATGGTTTGGGCCAGCGGGACGCCTTCGCGTGTAACCGTCATCGTGGTGTCGGCCGACAACGCAAAGGTCGTCGCGGCCGGTGCCGTGAGGATATTGCTGAAGTACCGTGCGTCTTGATCGTCCACCCGGAACTTCACCACGCGGCCTGGATCGAAACAGAACTGCGCCACGCCGCTCGCGTCCGTCATTCGCAGGTAATCGGTGGGAACACCGGCCTCGTCGCAGGCGTAGATCGTCCGGTTGGCCTGGGGCACGCCAGCCTTGGTCACGGTCACCCTCGTGGGCGCTGGTACCGCCATGTTGAAGGCGCCGGGGGTGGTCTCCACCGACGAAAAATTCATGCGGCCTTCAGCGTCCACGCGGAACTTCACCCGCCCCCCTCCGGCCAGGCTGAAACGCGCCACGCCGTTCGCATCCGTAACGCGCGAGTACCCGGTGTAAGCTCCCGCTTCGTCGCAAACGAAGACCATGGTTTGGGCCAGCGGGACGCCTTCGCGTGTAACCGTCATCGTGGTGTCGGCCGACAACGCAAAGGTCGTCGCGGCCGGTGCCGTGAGGATATCGCTGAAGTACCGTGCGTCTTGATCGTCCACCCGGAACTTCACCACGCGGCCTGGATCGAAACAGAACTGCGCCACGCCGCTCGCGTCTGTCATTCGCAGGTAATCGGTGGGAACACCGGCCTCGTCGCAGGCGTAGATCGTCCGGTTGGCCTGGGGCACGCCAGCCTTGGTCACGGTCACCCTCGTGGGCGCTGGTACCGCCATGTTGAAGGCGCCGGGGGTGGTCTCCACCGACGAAAAATTCATGCGGCCTTCAGCGTCCACGCGGAACTTCACCCGCCGCCCTCCGGCCAGGCTGAAACGCGCCACGCCGTTCGCATCCGTGACGCGCGAGTAGCTCAGGGATGTGCCGTATTCATCGTAGACCTGCACCGGGGTCTGGGCGAGCGGACCTCCGTCCCTGGTAACAGTTAGGAGAGTGTCCGCCGGCAGGTTGAACGTCGTGGCCGAGGGCGTAGTCAGAACCGAGGTGAAGAACCAAGCCCCTGCGTCTTCCACGCGGAACTTAACCGCGACGCCCTCGTCCAGCGCAAACTGCGCAATGCCGGTGGCGTCGGTTGGGCGGGAATAGTTCAAATAGGTTCCGGCGTCGCTGTAGGCGTAGAGCGTCCTGCCTGCCACCAGTGCACTCGCCTTGGTCAGCGTCACGATCGTGGTGCGCGGCAGTGCGAAGGTCGTGGCGACGGGCGCCGTGTAGACCGGCGAGAAAAACTGCCGGCCGTCCGCGTCCACGTAGAATCTGAACGGTGTGCCGTCGGGCAGCGTGAAGCGGGCGATCCCGTTTCCATCGGTCAGTTGCGTGTTCCCGAAAGGATCGCCGCCCTCGTTGCGGATGAGCACGGCATATTGCCCGAGCACCTCACCGCCGCGGCTGAGCAGCACGGTGGTGTCCACGGGGAGGATGAAGCGGTGCGCACCGGCAATCGTGATGAGGTCGGACCAGAACGTGGTGCCATTGCGACTGAGGCGGAACTTCACCGCAGAGCTGAGTGGGAGATCGAACACGGCGACACCGGCGCTGTTGGTGTTCTTGGCAGATCCCAGGTAGGAGCCGTCTGCTCGGAAAGCGTAAACGCCCACCGCCGGGAGCGGTTGGCCCGCCTGTTCGACCGTGAGGTTGATGATCTCCGCGCGCGCCGACAGCCCGCTCCAGGCGATCGCGACACTGAGGGTCAGCAGCGCGCTGCGGCGGAAGAGGTGGCAGAATTGACGGATCTGTTTCACGGAAAAAACGGAGGCGGATCGAGCGTTAGCTGGCCGGCGGGGGTTCGGGGTCGCGCGCACCGATCGGCCGGTCCGCGATGATCACCTCGTCGATGGTTCCTTTGAAAAAGTTGGTGCCGGTCATGCCGTCGTGGATCGAGCCGATCACGAATGGAGCCGTGGCGGAGCTGGAAAGCTGCGCGTCAGCTCCCGTGGACCAGCTCGCAACCATGGTCCAGTTGACGAAGAGCGTCACCGTGCGCGCCGTCTTGTCGTAGAAACAACCCACGTGCGTCCACGTGTCGCGCGGGAACTCCTCGTCGTCGTAGTTGATCACCGTGCCGCTGGCGCCGGTGGTGGCTGCGCCGAGATAGTTACCGTCCGCCGAGAAGCCGAACCAGAACGTTTCCGCACCCGCAGTGCCGGTGGACTTCGAAATGATCGTGGGCCGGTTCGTCGCCGTTGAGTCGAGTTTCACCCAGGCCGAGACGTAGATGTTGCCGCCGAGCCCAGCCGCAGTGAGATCCGCCTGGCCGACGCTGATGGAATCGTCGCCGTCGAACTGATAGGCACTGTTTTCGTTCCAGTGCCGATCCGTCGTGAGCGTGGCGCCGCTCACCGCACCGTCGGCGGTTCCAATCACATCCGTGGCATCGCCCGTGAAGGGATAGTGGTGCAGCGTGCCCTCCTGGATCCATTGCGCGCCGTTCTCGAGTGTCAGCGGGTACTGAAGCAGCACCAGGGGATCCTGGCTCCGCACGAGCGCCGGCCCGCGGACCGTTGCATTTCGCAGCAGCACAACGCCCCGATAGGTGTCACCCACGTGCGCCGTATCGGCGAACGAACCGTCGTCGGTCACGGTCAGCGAAGCGGCATCGTTCCCTGCGACGCGGAAGTACTGCGGCGTCGAAAAATCCGGCTGGACCCAGAGTCCACGCAGCCCAGCCGCGCCGGTCGTCATATTGGGCAGGGGGAACGCTGCACTGGAGTCGAAGAGTGTGGTCCCACTCAGGGACGTGATTGTCCCCCACCCAACTCCGCGCAACGGAGTGCCGCGTGTGCCCGAGACACCGCGTCCATCGATGGTGAGAACGCCCGCGCCCGCGAGATCGAGATCGTGGCTTTCGAGGTAGATCGTGCCAGCGCTGCCGTTGTGCTCGGATCCATCGAGGCTCGCCCCGCCGGCCGCCTGAATCGATTGCTCGTCGAACCCGAGCGAATACCCGCCGTAATAGATGGCAATGCGGCCGCCTCCGCCCCCGCCGCAGGACGCACCCGGACCCGCTCCGCCGTTGGCGCGAATCGAACCGGAACCGGTCATGCTGCCGACCTCGAGCCAAATACTCCCGCCAGCTCCACCGCCGGGTGAACCGCTTTCGCCGTCAGCAGCGATCTCGCCTTCGAGCGAAACACTTGCCGCTGTCAGCAGGAGGAAGCTGCCTCCCGCGCCCCCGTAGGCGGCGCTCCCGGCTCCGGCGCCCGGTGCCACTGGCGAACGGAAGTCACCGTAGACGTCGCACACCGCTGACGACGAGCTACCGCCAAACCCACCGTGGCTCCCGCCGGCGGTGGAGGCATTGAACGGGATCAGGCCGAAGGTGTAGCCCTGCGGATAACCCTTTCCGCTCACGTCGATCTGACTGGTGGCGTCGATGTTCACCGCCGCCGCCTCGATGGTGAGACCGTGTTCCACCGCGATGGTGGTCGCTGCCGACGTCAGCTCCGAATAGTCCGCCAGCGTGACCGCCCCACCAGCGGTGAGGTCCTCCGCCACCAAGCGCGAGCTGTCCAGCGACACTGCACCGGCGGCGTGGATCACACTGCTCGTCAGCACCGCGTTGTTGCGCAGCGTCACCTCGCCGGAAGCGTCGATTGCGGGCACAGTCAGCTCGATGCCGTCGAGGCGAATGTCGCGGTAGCTCGCGTCGGCCGATACTTCCAACCTCACGGGAGCGTTGTCGGATTGCGCGAGGTCGAGTGAAATCGGGTTGGGATCGTCGGAGTAGTCAGGCTGCTGCGAAGCGTCGTAGCGGTTCCCAAACCAGATCGCGGTGGCGGGCGCGTTGGACGAATACCCCGCGTTGTCGATTCGGAGCTGCCCCGGCGTGCTGCCGCCAAGCTCGACAAAGACGGTGCCGGCGCCTCCCGGCTGGCTGTCGCTAGCCCAATAGTTCCGGCCGCCGTTGGCGTGGATCTGGTCCTCCGGATTGAAACCGCCCCTCAGCTCGCCCGCGTACAATGCCACGCGGCCACCGCCGCCTCCGCAATCGGCATTTCCACCCCGAACATTGATTTGACCGGCGCCTTCCAGACTTGCCACGTCGAGCAACACGCTCCCACCCGCGCCTCCGTTGTAGCCAACCGCCCAGATATCCCCCGCCAGGATCATCCGGCCGGTGCTGATTTGAATGGCGCCGCCGCCTTCGCCGCCGCTGCCAGGCGCGCCCAGGCTGGGTCCACTACCGAGTGCGATGGGATACCGGAAATCTCCGTAAACCTCAGCGCGAACGCCTCCGGTGCTGCCGCCATAGCCGCCGTGACTCCCGCCCGAGATATCGCTGGTCGAGGTCGAATAGACCACATTGCCGTGAGTCCGGGCCCTCTGGTAACCACAGCTACTCACGTCGATTTCGCTGCCCTCCGCGATCTCGACAAACGCAGCCGCGGAGATCTTCAGCCGGTATTCGTTGGTTTCGGTCGCTGCTGGATGCGTGATGGTCGCACCGTTGATGAGCCGCAGGCTGTTCATGGTGTACTCGCCCGCCAACGTCAGGAAAGTTCCGTCCACCACCACATCGGCATCCGACGGAATATCCGCGGGGGTCAGGCTCGTTTGGGAGGTGACCGTTAGATCTGGTGGCGGCAAAACCGTTACCATCGCACTGACCACCGCCGACTCGGTGCCATACACGTCGCGGAATTTCACGTAGAGCGTCTTCTCGCCCAAGCCCGACGACAGCGTGATCGGGTATGGATCATCTTCGTAGGCATTGAGCGGCCGCCAATCGGTCTCGGAACTCCCCGCAAAGGTCGGTGACTCGCTGATCAAAACGTGAGACGCACCCTCCGCCCATCCATACAGCTCGGCCGCCGCAGTGTAGACGTAGTTCCCCCCCGCCATCCGAACCCAAGGATTGCGCGGCGGTCCGTCGTCGAACCGCATCGGGCCGATTGTTGTCCACTCCGAGTAGTTAACGCCGTCAAACGCCCGTACTCTCAGGTAAAACTGCGTCGAGTCCGACGATCCGGTCAGGTCCAGGGTGTAATTGGAGGAAGCGTGATGGTCGCTTTCACCCACGGCCGTATTCCATCCCCAGTCGGCGGGATTGAAACTGTATTCAACTTCATACGTGAGCTGGCTGGGCGGCGTGTCGGGATCGGTGGACTCCAGCCAATCGACCGTGACCGAAGTGCTGACCGTCCCGGCCGTCGACGGTAGAACCAAGGTGGGTGGCGCCGGGGCGTAGCTCTCGTTGAAGAGCAAGGCCATGACTTGCCGGTGCGACAGTGTCGTGTCCCTGAGCAGGACGTCGTCAATCCGGCCGTTCCAGCGGCTTTCCGTGGCCGGATCGTCCACGAGACGCGAGCCGCCCACGAGGAGTGAATCCGCGTTGCTCATCACGAACCCGGCGGGCAGCGGCACGACGTTGACCATGACACCATCTGCGAAGGCGCGGATTCGCCCCGCCGCCCGATCGACCATCAGGACGTAGTGGCACCAGCGTCCTGGGTCGAAGCCGTAGTAGCTACCAGCCGGCAGGAACGGAACCGTCACAAGTTGGCCCGCGTCGCTGCGAAGTCCGAACTCGATTACGCGGGTCGTTGCGACGTAGCGGGCCCACAACGCCCCTGCGGAGCCCTCGTCACCCTTGCCGAGGAAATAGTGATCCAGGCTCTGTTCCCACGAATTCTCATCGGCGAGCAGCCAGCAGGAGATGCTAAACGAGCCATTGAGGATCGTGGCGAGCGAACCTGAGCTCACCGAGACCACCCGCTGCAAGCTGCCATCGAGGGCGAGCGCCTCGGCCGGCTCGGCGTAGCGCGAAGCGCCAAATGTGGGTGCGGTCGCCGAAGTCGCGAGCGCGCCCGCCGAATGATCGAGGACCTCGCCACTGAACGGGAGGAACAATCGCGCCGTGCTCTCGAGCTGTGAAAGGATGGGCGTCGCCTCGGCCCGGGTCAGTTCCAACGGCTGGTTGATCTGTTCGATATACTCTGTCCCGTAATCGCTATTCCAGCCGCACCCGGGCTCGGCCTCCACCAATCCGCCGACGATGACCAGCGTACCGTTGGTCCAGAGCGAACCACTCCGTTTCAGCTGGAGGCTGGAAAGAAGAGTGACCCCACGGTATCGCGCCCCAACACTCGCGGTCTGCGCGAACGTGCTACCGGGATCGGCCACGGTGAGTGAGGTCCCGTCGTTCGTCGTGACGCGGTAGTAGTACGGCAGTTCGATATCAGGCTGCACCCAGCAACCCGCCGCCCCAATATCACCGATCGCGGGGTCGTCTACAGGGAGGTAGACATTGGCATCGATCAGTCGCGTATTGGCCGGATCAAGCGCGGTGACGGCCGGAGTGTATTCGTAGAAGGTGGTATTGAGCGCGTAGATCGGGGTGGAGCCACCGACGGTTCCGCCGTTGTCGACAATCAGGTCGCCCGCGCCGGTCGGATGCACACCGACCTGCTCGAGATAGATCGTGCCGGCTCCGCCGTTGTTCGGTCCAGCCGCACCCTGATAAGCGGTCCCGCCAAAAGCGTGAACCTGCTCGAAATCGTAGCCACTCGCATCCTGGTAGAGAATCGCGATCCGTCCGCCACTACCTGCGGCGGTGGCTGCACTCGTGTGATCAGCGCTACCACCATCCGCAGAGATCGTCCCGGTTCCTTCGATCGTGCCGACGTTGAGCCAGATGCCGCCGCCGCTTCCGGCGCCATTGTAGCGGTTCTCCTCCGTTGTGGCGTCCTTTCCTCCGCCGTTCGCCAAAATCGCGCCGTGGAGCTTGAGCGCGCCGGCGGTGAGGCGGACGAGGCCACCGCCGTCTCCGCCCGGATTCGACGCCCCGGACGATCCGCCGCCCGAGCCCAGTTGGGCCGGATTGGTGAACTGCCCGTACGCGTATCCGGCGCGGTTCTCGTAATTAGCGTCCGAACGACCACCCCACGCTCCATAGCTACCACCGGCAACGCCAACCGAGCCCTCGAGGTTTCCGTAAGTCCGGCCCGCTTTCGAAGCATTGCCGGCACGATTGCCGCCGAGATAACCGTGCTCGCTGACGTCAATTCGACTCGACGCATCAATTTCGACGGTATCCTGCACCGTGAGGTTGAGGACGTGCTCTTCCGTCGCCGTCGTCTCGGCCGACGTGAGCACCGCGCCGTTGGCCAGCGTCAAACTCTTGATGGAGTGCGAACCGATGAGCGTCAGCGTCGCACCGTCGATCGTGACCTCGTTTTCGCTGATCCACTCGCCCGGGTTCACAGTCCGATCCGCGGTCACCACGATGACCGTCGGCGGCAGCAGGACGGTCAAAACTGCAGATTCGCTCGTGACTGAACCAGCGCTATTCGCAACGACGACCGAGTAACTGCCGGCATCCCTCGCGGCCACGGCGGGGATCGTGTAGGTCGCACTGGTCGCCCCGGCGATGGCGGTCCCGTCCTTTTGCCATTGATAAGTCGGCGCCGGCACACCCGTCGCGACCACCGTGAACGACACCGGAGCGCCAGCGTCGACCGAAGCTCCCGCCGGCTGGGCGGTGATCGCGGGCGGGACCGCGACCGTGAGCACGAACGTGCCGCTCGTGATCGAGCCGCCCGGATTGGTGGCTACCACGGAATACGAGCCGGCGTCCTCTGCGGTGGCCGCGGTAATCGCGTACCCGGCGCTGGTCGCACCCGGAATATCGGTGCCATTCTTCCGCCACTGGAAGGTCGGCGATGGCGCGCCACTGGCCAGGACGGCAAAGGCCGCGCCCTCGCCCACCTTCGTCGTAACCTCTGCCGAGCCGTTCGTCGCTAGGATGACGGGCGTCGGTTGACCGTTGAAGGAGGCCGCGGTGAACGTCGGCGCGATAAACGTGACGGTATACGTCGCCGTGAAGAGTCCGCTCTCGTTGTGGTCCGGGGCATACGCCCGCGCGCGCAGCGTGCCTGACTCCAGGATCGTGATGGGGCCGGTGTAGAGCGTCGCGTCTGGCGTGGGCTCGGCGCCATTGAAGGTGTAGTAGATCTGCGCGCCACTTGCCGGCGTGCCCACGGTCAGCGTCACCGTCGAGCCCGCCGGGAACTCGGTCGCGTGGCCCGTCGCGTAAAGCCGGGCCGACGGGATCGTCGTGGTCGATTGGCCCGGATAGCTCCAACGCAAGCGCGCCGTGGCACCGCCGCCGCCGTCGAAGTGCTCCAGCCTGATCGGATAACGCTGGCCCGCTTCGAGGATGATCGACGCACTGGTGTCGACCGTGTCGCCGTGTCCAGTCCAGTTGCTGATCAACTGAGTGTTGTTCACCCACAGCCGGATGCCGTCGTCGCTGACGGTGCTGAACACGTAGCCGCCGGTAACCGGCGCTTCCACGAAGCCCTCCCATCGCACGGAGAAGCTGTCCGCGTTCACCTGGGCCGCCGGCGCGCTGTTGCCCCAACCGAAGTCCACGACCGCATCCGTGCGCACGAGCACCGGGGCTCCGGAAACGCTGGTGTTGTTGAAATACTGCCCTTGCAGTCCGCCTGGCAGGAAGATGCCCGGCGTGGCACCGACCGGGGTGGAAACCGTGCTACCAAAGGATTGTCCCGAGATTAGCTGTGATTGTGGAACCGGCGCAGCCACGGTGGACAGACCGGACCAGCTGAACACGAGCTGCGGCGTGACGGCGGAACGACGCTGATATTCGATCCGGACCGCATACCGTGTCTCGGAGGTGAGATCTCGCGTGAACGTCAACGTGCGGCTGGTCGAACCGGTCCAATCGTCGATCACCAGGTCGCCGCCAAACCACAGCCGGACGCCGCCGTTCGTCGTCAGTGTGAATGTATGCGGCTCCGTGAACTGCGCGAGCAGTTCGCCTTCCCAACGGGCGCTGACCTCGTTGCCCTGCCAGCCCGTGGGCAGCGTCAGGAAATCCGGGTTGTTGACCTGGGCGTCGATCCGCCGCGTGCTGCTGCCGCTGAAGTCAGCGGCTTTGAAGTATGTCGCGGCGAACCCGGAGAGCGGAGTCACTGCCGCCGGAGCCGCGCCAACGCGATACAGCGCCGCGGAGTCGAGCCCATGCACGACCGCGTTGTAGGCGCGCGCCCGGATCAACGCCGGCTGCGTCAGCGTGATCGGCCCCGCATACGTCTGCGCGGTCGAATCGAGCGGCTCCGTGCCGTCGAGGGTGTAGTAGATCGTCGAGTTCGAAAGCGTGGACGAGAGGCTCACGCTCACGCCCGGGGCGTAGAGTCCAGACGCGGGCGAGAAGTCCACTCCCGGCCGCGGGATCGGGAGGCGTACATAGCCCGACGTCCAGCTGATCGGCGCCGCCGTCATGATCAGATCCCACGTGGCCCCAGCATCGGCCGACGTGTAGTACTTAATGAACAACGGCAGATTGTAGCCACCGTTGTAGTTGATCTGGCAGGCGGCGAGGATGGCAGAGATCTCCACCGGCTGCGGCGTGACGATGATGTAGGCGCCACCGGGGGTGACTCCCACCGGATAGCTGTTGACGATGGTGTCGGTGAGCTCCGACAAAGTGCCGCTCGTGACCGCTGCCGTAGTCGTGACTGAGCTGCCATTCAGGTAGTAGCGATTCCCGCCGACTTCGAATGCCAGTTCGGTCAGCGTGCCGGTGCCCGGGCTGTTACTCGGACCAACCTCCACCTTGTGGTAGGTCACTGCTCGCGAGAACGTCTGCGACAGCGGCTCGAAGTCGGCGATCAACAGACCGCTCGGTGTGTGAGCGTCGGCATAGGTGCGAGCGCGCACTTGCACCGGCTCGGCGAACGTGAACGGCGTTGAATAGAGCAGTGATTCCTCCGTAGGCTCGCTTCCATCCAGCGTGTAGCGGATCTGCGCGCCGGTCGTCGGTGTCGTCGCACTCAACGCGACCGTGACAACGTCCGCATAGGCCCCAGCCGCCGGTGTCGCTTTCGGGGTGGAAGCGATGGCCGAATACGACAGGCCGGAGGCGAACTGCGACTGCGGCACGGACGTGCGCACGAGCGAATTGCACGTCCAGTCGAGCGTTAGCTCCACGGTGCTGGTCTTGCGCTGGAACTCGAGCCGGACCGGGTAGCGGTTTCCAGCAACCAACGCGCGTGTAAACGTAAGCTCGCGGCTGCCGCTGTCGGACCAGCTGTCGATCACCAGCTCGCCATCGAACCACAGTCGCACACCGCCATTGGTCTTGAGGAAGAACTGGTGGCTCTCGTTGAACTGCGCGACGAGTTCGCCGGTCCACTGCGCGCTGGCCGAGGTTCCCTGCCAATCGGTGGGCAGCGTGGCGAAGTTCGGATTCGCGATCTGGGTGTCGATTCGTCGCGTGCTGCTGCCGGAGAAATCCGGGCCGCTGAAATACGTGCCGGCCACGCCGGACAGTGGCGTGACAGGTTCGGGCAGGTTGCCGATCGCGTAAAGCCCGCCGGCTTCATTGGTGGTAGCGGTCTCGCCGATGAACGCCTTGGCGCGAATCCGCGTCGTCTCCGTCACGATAATCGGTTCGATGTAGCGGGGTGAAACGCCGCGGACCGGCGCGGTGCCGTCGGTGGTGTAGTAGATTTCCGGCGTCGGCGCGATCGCATGCAGTGTTACTTGCAGCGGCGGACCGTAAATTCCAGGCGCCGGCAGCGCCGTGAGCGTCTCCGCGCCGACGTTGTATTTGCGCATTAGGCTCAGTTGCACCATTGCCCGCTCCGTCTCGGACAACACACGATCGTAGACAATCACCTCGGCAATGTCGCCGTAGAGCGACCCTTGGCCGTCGGTATAGCCGGCCCCGATCACGGGATCCGACCGGAAGCTTACTGAGTTCGAAGCGGAGGTGTAGAAGGTCTGGCCGTTCTGTCGCAACTGCCAGAGACCACTCTTCGCCGCGACGCCGTAGAGATGATAACCCGTGAGCGGCACCGCCGGTTTAGGAACGGTATAACTGCTGCTCGAACCAAACGTCTCGACAATGCTACCACCGCCGTTCGGATACCGCTGCACGACGCCCGGCGGGCTAAAGTTCCAGATTCCTCGATCGCTATTGTCGGAAGCCATTTTGACGATCGCGAACCCCTCACCTTCGGACGCATTCGCCATCAGGCTGACGGGGAGCGCTAGCCGTTGATCACCGGCGAAGCGGACGACCGGGCGGCCATTGGCCGCGTTGGCTACGAGGGTCGGATGCGAACCCACATTCGCCGGAGCGGCACCGCGAACGGTTGGACCGGAGCGATCAGGCCAATAGTCGACCGGACCGGGCAGCAGTCCGTCATCGGCTTTGAGCCACAAACGCATTCCTGCGGTTGGTATGTCGGCGGCAATGCCAGCTGGGACTGTGACGACGGCTTCATCGCTATAGCCGGATACCCCAGCGTAGTTGCGCGCTCGCACACGATAACGATAGCTGGTGCCGCCAACGGCAGTGCTGTCTTGATACCCCAAGCTGTCCGCCACTGAGGCGATTGGTGCGAAGGCAGGCTCGCCGTCCGCCCGTCGCTCCACGTCGAAAACATGGGTGCTCGTCGTGCCTGCGCAGGCCCATGCCAGACTCACCCGTCCCGCACTCAGTCCTGTGACCGCCAGATTGGTGGGTACCGACGGTGGCGCCACCAAGGCATATTTGCCTACGAGGTACCGGCCAACCGCCTCCCGTTCCAGTTCGCTCAGCTTGCGACTGTAAACCAGCACTTCCGCGACGTCACCGTTTAGCGTACCTTGCCCGTCCGGATAGCCGGCGCCCAGCACCGGATCGGGACGGAAGCTCACGGTGTTGCCGCGGGCGCTGTAGAACAGCCGGCCGTTCTGCCGCAATTGCCACACGCCATCGCCCTGCGCCGTCGTGTTGTAGAGGTGATAAGCGGTGAGAGGTGCGGCCGGCTTGGCCGCGACGTAGTAGCTGGTGCTGCCAAACGTTTCCTCAATGAGTCCGCTGCCATTGGCGTAGCGTTGTACTCGACCAATCGGACCGAGGTTCCAGATTCCTTGGTTCGTGTTCTCCGCCGCCGTTTTTACGACGACGAACCCGTCGCCTTCGCTGGCGCCGGACATAAGGTTTCCGGGTAGCACCAACCGTTGATCTCCGGCGAAACGCACAACGGGCCGTCCATTGATTGCGTTCGCCACCACCGTGGGCCGATTGGTCACATTCGCGGGCACGGCGCCTCGCATGCCCACCCCCGACTGATCTGGCCAATACGAGAGTGGGCCCGTGGCGAGACCAGTATCGGCTCTCAACCAGAGCCGCAGTCCCGTGGTCGGTACTCCCATGCCCGCGACATCCGGAGTCGTGACGGAAATCTCGGGGCTATAGCCGGAAGTCCCCGCGTAATTACGAACCCGCACGCGATAGTAGTACTCGGTGCCCGGCTGGGTCTCGCCATCCTGGTACCCGATGCCGTCGATCACCGTCGCCACCAGAGTGAAGGCGGTTTCGCCGGCAGTCCGCCGTTCGATCTCGATGGTTTGCGCACCGGCTGCAGTATCCGCCGTCCACGACACGCTCACCTGCCCGTCGCTCAGCGCATTGGCGACGATCCCCGGCGTTGATGGTGCGGTGAACAGCGCGAACTTTCGGCCAAGGTATACCCCCACGGCTTCTCGTTCCGTTTCGCTCAAGACGCGGTCGTAGATCAGCACCTCTGCGATGTCGCCATTGAGCGAGCCTTGCCCATCAGTATAGCCAGCCCCGATCACCGGATCTGTACGGAAAGCGACGGTGTTGCTGGCAGACGTGTAGAATGCGCGTCCGTTCTGCCGGGCCTGCCAGAAACCTGCTTTGGCTGTCACGCCATAGATATGGAACTGGGTGAGTGGTACCGCAGGTTTGGCGGCGCGGTAATAGCCGTTGTTGCCGAACGTTTCCTCAATAACTCCGCCACCGTCCGGATAGCGCTGAACACGACCTGCCGGACCAAGATTCCAGATGCCTTGGTTGGAGTTGTCGGTTGCCATCTTGACTACGACGAACCCCTCTCCCTCCCCGGCGCCGCTCATAAGATTGGCCGGGAGGTTCAGCCTCCGGTCGCCTGCAAAGCGAACCACCGGCCTGCCATTAACAATGTTAGGTATCAAAGAAGGCTGATTCCCCTCGTTGGCCGGAACGGCACCGCGCACCGCGACCCCGGAAGCGTCTGGCCAGTACTGAATCGGCCCGGAATCCGAGTTCTCGTCGGCCCTCAGCCATAGCCGCAAGCCGCCTGTCGGCATGACCTGCGAACAGTTGTCAGGTGTCGTGACACTCGCCTCAACACCTGATGCAGCCGGACCCGCATAGGTCCGGGCCCATATCCGATAGCGATAGGTCGTCCCGGCGAGAGCGGTATTATCTTGGTAGCCCATCGCCGCGATATCTCGGGCCAACACGGCGAAATCGGCGTCACTAGCGAGTCTCCTCTCGATATCGAATACCTGAACTCCGTTCCCGGCGACCGGTGTCCAAGCAAGACTTACCTGCGTGTTGCTCACTGCCGTCGCAACGACGCTGGTCGGCGCCGCAGGCACGGAAATGAGTCCGTATTTCTCTGTGACGTACCGGCCGACGGCCTCACGTTCGGCGTTGGTCAACACCCGGTCGTAGATGATCACCTCGGCGATGTCGCCTTGCAGCCCGTTGCTTGAACCACCCGACGCCGTGCCCAGTGCGGGATCGCTCCGGAACCCCACCGTGTTGGATTGACGGCTGTAGAAAGCCCGGCCGTTCTGCCGCGCGATCCACTCGTTGGCCTTCGCCGAAACGTTGTAGAGGTAGTAGGTGTTCAGCGGCAGGGGCGGCAGTGAAAACTGGTAGTTCGAGTTCGAACCAAAGTCCTCGTGAATCCGGCGGTAACTCCCATGCGGATGGTAGTTGTCTTGCCCACTCGATCCAATTCTCCACACCCCAGGATATTGCCCGCTTATCGGCTCCATCGACTTCATCACCACGAACGCATCGCCCGCCGTCGCACCACTCATCAGGTTCGGCAGTTGCAGGTAATCGTTGCCGTCGAACCGCACCACCGGCCGACCGTTCAAGATGTTGGGCACCATCCTTGGCGCCGCCGCGCTCTCGATCTGAGTCGCGTGATTGTTTGACCCCGATTGATCACTCCACTGCCCGGCGGCCCCAACCGTCAGGCCGGCATCGGCCTTCAGCCACAGCCGAAGTCCACTGCTGGGCAGACCCGTCGCGAGGTCCGTGGGCGTCGTCGCACTCGCCTCGTCGCTGTAGGCGGACGTCCCAGCGTAGTTGCGAGCACGCACCCGGTAGACGTAGGTAGTGCCAGACACTGCTGTGTTGTCCTGATAGTCCGTGTTGTCCGCTACGGTGGCAATCCGTACGAAGCTGGTGTCTCCAGCAGCCTGGCGCTCAACCTCGTAGCTCTGCGCCCCATTGCCAGGGTCACAGGTCCAAGTGAGCAGCATCTGCGTATTGCTCAACGCCACTGCCGTCAGGTTGGTCGGGGCAGACGGTGCCACGATAAAGCCGTACTTCGCAGCGATGTACTTGCCCAACGCCTCACGTTCGGCGTTGGTCAACACCCGGTCGTAGATGATCACCTCGGCGATGTCGCCTTGCAGCCCGTTGCTTGAACCACCCGACGCCGTGCCCAGTGCGGGATCGCTCCGGAACCCCACCGTGTTGGATTGACGGCTGTAGAAAGCCCGGCCGTTCTGCCGCGCGATCCACTCGTTGGCCTTCGCCGAAACGTTGTAGAGGTAGTAGGTGTTCAGCGGCAGGGGCGGCAGTGAAAACTGGTAGTTCCAGTTCGAACCAAAGTCCTCGTGAATCCGGCGGTAACTCCCATGCGGATGGTAGTTGTCTTGCCCACTCGATCCAATTCTCCACACCCCAGGATATTGCCCGCTTATCGGCTCCATCGACTTCATCACCACGAACGCATCGCCCGCCGTCGCACCACTCATCAGGTTCGGCAGTTGCAGGAACTGACTCCCGGAGAACCGCACCACCGGCTGACCGTTGACCACATTCATCGTGACCACCGGCTGCGCCGAGGCGGAGGTCTGGGTCGCGTTTTTCCCCTGCCCGCTCTGGTCCTGCCACACGCTGACTTTGCCCGAGGCATCACTCACGACACCCACGTCGGCTTTAAGCCACATCCGCAGCCCGGCTTCCGGCACGTTCGCCACGATCGGCGGTTCGCGCACGATCGTGTAGTTCAGCACCTCAGACGCGGTTTGCTGCCCCTTCGCATCGTACACCACCGCGTGGATCGAGAACGGTGTCTCGGCGCTGACCACCGGCGGAACGAAGTCATAACGGAAAGGCGCAACCATGTCGGTGTTCAACAGCTGGTTGCTGCCATCGAACCACTCCACCCGCGCCACGCCGCGATCGTCCGTCGCTGTGACCGTGAACGTCGTCTGCTGGTTCGAGACGAGATAGCTGCCTTGATCCGAACACTGGAGCGTCACCGCCCCCGGCGCATCGTCATTCAAGATCGTGACGGATTGCGTCACCACGGTCTCGCGGCCGCCGAGGTCCGTGGCGCGGTAGGTCACCGTCAACGGCGTGTCGGCCGTCACTTCGGGCAGCGTCACCGATCCGGACACCTGCCGCCCGCCCGACACGCCGCTGAAATTCGTGATCGGTGCGAATCCGCTCACCTCGATTGACGCCGCCGTTAGCCCGAGGTCGTCGGTCATGACCGCGCTGACGTGGAGCGTATCGCCTTCGTAGACCTGCGCGCCGTCCGCCGGCACGAGCGAGCCGACCGTCGGCGGCGCCGAGTCGGCCACGCGCGGCAGGCTGCGGGTCTGCGTAGCGACGTTGCCGTTGATGTCGGTCGCGGTCGCAACGAGCTCGACGGTGGTCTTGGCCGAATCGAACGCGATGAAGGTGACGGCCACCCAGTCGCTCGGCGATCCGGGCACCCGACCAATCTCACAAGCTGTACCATCGACGGTCAGCGTCACGCTCTGCACCGGCAGTCCGGGCCAGGCGTTACTCTGGGCGGACACGAAGATGCCGAGTTCCGAGTTCGGCGCCACCGCGTCGTCCGGCAGCGTGCTGTCCGTCCCGATCGAGACATGCGGTGTCTGGACATGATCATCGATCGTCACCGCAACCTCGTCGCCCAGCGTCACGCTCCCGTCCGGCGCGACCGTGCGAGTTCTCAACACGACCTCGCTGCCGGCGGTGTTCGGTGCGATGAACACGTAATCCCGGCGCCCCGCGTTGAAGCTCTGGATCGGCGCTCCGTCGAGCAGCACCTCGCAGTAGGTCGGCAACGTATCCGGCGCGAACGCAACCTGGTAGCTGAGCCGGCCACCTTCGTAGACGGCCGTGCCTACGTTCAAGGTCACTTCCGCCGCGTCCGCGAGTCCGACATCGATCCGACGGGACACGATTCGTCCGGCCTCCTCGAGATACAGCGTGTTGCCATACAACGCGAGGTCGCCCACCGGCCGCTCCAGCCGCAACGTCGCCAGCATCGTGCCTGCTTGTGCGTCGATGAACACGAGGCTCAGCCGGTCCGCCGCCTTGGCCACGAGCAGTGGCCCGAACGCGCGGAGCTCGGTGGCCGCGAACGCGATGTCCGCTGCCGGCTGCGGCGTAGGCGTCGCGCGATTCGAGATGTCGTAGCGGCGCACCGTGGTGGCATCCGCCACCCACAGCTGGTTACCCACGATGACCAGGTCGCGAATGCCGGCGTGCTCAACCTCCGAGCGCCAATCGATGATCAGCTGATGGTCCGCGAGATTGTAGCCGAGATCGTAGAGGGCGAATCCGGTCGCGGTCGTCGTCGCCATCGCACTCCCGGCATGAGCGAACCGGTTGACGCCGCCCAACGGTAGCGGCGACCACGCCTCCACCGGATCGTCGAGATACGAGAGGTTGTAGAATTTCAGCTGCCCGTCTGCGAGCGCCACAAACAGGTGCTCGTTCACGACGTCGAGCTGGCGAACAGCCGCCGACAGCGGGAGCGTCATCATCGGCGCAACCACCGCCGACAGCACTCCGCTCGGCGGCCGCTGGTGCGGCGAGCCGGTCCGGCTGAAGAGCTGCACCTGATTCCCCGCCGCGCGGAACCATACGTGACTCGCCTGCCTGATCGCAGTCAGCCCGCCGGCCGGATTTGCAGGCGTGACGGCGTCCGCCCACTCGAGCAGCTCGCCGGCTGCGGTAGCCTGGAGAATCCGGTTACCGGAACCGTCGCTGACCAGCAGCGTGCTGCTGTCCTGCGGGGCCAGGACCGCGTCGCCGGTGATCGCAATCGAGCCCACAGCCGGAGCGGTCGCGTCCACTGTCAGCGTCGTCAGCGGTGAGAGCGCGGGCACGCCATGATTGTCGGTAGCCTCGATCTGCAGGGTGAACGTCGCGAGCCGCGGCTTGCCCGGCACGATGAAGCGACCCTCGTAGTTGCCGCTCTGCGTGTTGAGCGTGAGAGTCGCCACCACCGCCCCGTCCACCAGCACCTTCACCTGCGCCACTTGCTGGTCGTCCGTCACGAAGGCGATCACCCGCTCATACGAGCCGCCCATCAGCCCGTCTGACTCGGCCGGACTCCGCAATTCGATCTGCGGCGCCATATCCTCGATGACCTCGATCGCCTGCGCCGGCAGTGCCAGCGTCTGGCCCTTGGTGTCGGTGACGACGGCGCTGTAGCTGACGGTCATCTTGCCGGTGCCGGTCGGGACATCGGGGAGCAGCGTGCCGAGTTGGAACACACCGGCTGAGCCTGACGTGACCGTGCCCACGACTTCCCCGTCCCGCTGGAACTCCACGCTCGCGATCCCAACGTCATCCGTGCCGACCACCTTCAACGTCACATTGGAGTTCTCGAAATAGCCGTAGGTGCTGCCCGCCACGACCTGCAAGGTGCCTTGCGGCGGCTGGTCCTCCACGACCGTGAACGCCGCGGCGGCTGAGGTGGTCTCGACGAGCCGGAGATCGCGCGCCTTGGCGGTGAACGCCATCGGCTGCGTGGCTCCCGTGATCTCCGGCAGGATGATTGGGAAGGCATATGCGGCGCCGGTATGGCCGGGGAGCGAGGCCACCGGAGTGCTGCCGGCCGCGTCGAGATACAGATCCACCTGGCTGATGCCGAGGGTGGCGGTGGCATTCACCGTCACGTTGACCACGGTGCCCTCAACGTAAGCATGCGCCGGCACGACGCTGGCGATTTCGACCGTCGGCGGAGCGCTGTCGACAAGCGTGACGGTCGCAGCGGCCGGCGTGATCGCTCCCGCCGTGTCGCGCGCCCGGGCCACCACGCTCAGCGTCTCCGCGGCGGTGTTCGCGGCCACCGGCAGCGAATACCGATACACCTGTCCGCCGCCGTTCGGCGCGGTGAGCTCCGCCACCTGCGTGCCGTTGACTTCGAAGGTGACCGAGGTGACGCCGACATCGTCGGTGGCCTCGGCGGACAGGAGCAACGGCAACCCGCGCGTGTGCGTCGCGTTGTTCACCGGGGAATTGATCGCCACCACCGGCGGAGTGTCCGGACGGACCGTGATGGTGCGTTCGGCGAATGTGGTCTGGTTCTTGGAACCGGTGACTTCGGCGCGGAGTGTGCGCACCAGCGGACTCATCGTGGTCGCCAGCGGCACGGGGACTACGAACGGCGGCTGCGTGAGCGTGGCGAGCGGTTGTCCATCCAGCGACAACGTCACGGCCACGACGCTGACGTCGTCCTGCGCATTCAGCTCGACGGTCAGCGTGGTGCCGCCGACGAAGCTTTGGTCCGCCGCCGGCCGCACGAAGGAGATCGTCGGCGGCTGATCCTCGGCGATCGTGAGACTCAACGGCGCCGAGGTGGTGCTGTGACCCGCGTAGTCCCAGGCGACCAGCGTCAACACCCACGGCGCCCCGCTCGCGACCGGCGGAACGGCGAGCTGGAACTCGTAGGTATCGGCGAGCGCTCCCGTGCCCGCCTGCATGTCTTCGCCGACGAGCACGCCGTCGAGCAGCAGCTGGACCTTCCACACCGCCGTCGCGTCGAGCGCGCGGGCCTGCACCTGCAGCAGCGTGTTCGCGACCGCCTGCCGATTGCCCACCGGATTCGGCGAAACGAACACCGGGATCGCCGGCGGCGTCGCGTCGTCCAGGACCGTGATCGTCCGCTCCGCGAACGCCACGTTGCCCGCCCCGTCTTCCGCCTGCGCCCGAATCGTGATCGTCCGGTTCGCCGTCACGGCTGGCGCATTGACGGTCACTGCATACGGCGCCGCCGCGTCCACGGCGACCAGCGCGTCGTCGACAAAGAACGTCACGCTCGGCGTGGAGGCGTTGTCCGCGGCCGTAGCGGTCAAGCGGATCGCCTGCCCTTCCGCGACACTTGCCGGCAACGCGTCGAGCGTCACCGTCGGCGGCACCTTGTCGTTGGCCAAGCCCCCGACAATCCGCGCCACGATTGGATGGGCCAGCGACGCGGTGTTACCCGCGATCGTTTCGAGTGTCGCGCCGACGTTGATCTCCCCACCGGGCGGGGCATTCGCCGGCACGCGTAGGTAATACGCAAACGGCGGCTCGCGCAGCTCGAGCGACGGCGCGCCGTTCACCGTCACGATCACACGCGAAACACCCGACAGGCTCGCCGTGGAGAACGTGATCAGTTGCTCGCCGCCACTCGGAATGTCGAAGCGCGGCGCCGGCACGTTGGCGCGCACTTCCGCCCAATCCGCGGCCGGATCCATCGTGAACGTCCGCAGCCCGCCAAAGGAATCCGCCACGAGCAGCGCCGCGCCCACGCTGCGCGCCGACCGCGCGAAGTCCGGCGTGTCCTGCAGGCTCACCGCGCCGTCCGTCGGATTCACCAGCGCCACGCCGGAATTTCCGCACACCACCACCAGCCGGTTGCCCCAGCTGCTCAGACCGTCGATCCGCGACGGAATCGCCGTGGCATTGATGCGGCCAATCCGCTGGTCGAGTGGCGCGACACCGTCGCCATACTGCTCGATGAACGAGGGCGAAGCCTGCGCGTTATCCCACCGACCCAGATAGAGCGTTCCGGCGGCAAGATGAACGGCCGTGATCTCGCCGCTGGGCGCCGGCAGCGTCACGAGCGTCGCCGGATGCGCGGGATCCGAAATATCATACACCGTCGCGCCATTTGTCGCCGTAGCGACCACCAACCGATGGCCGCTGACCGCCGCGTCCCGCACCTCGCCCGTGATCGCGAGCGAATTCAACAGCGCCAGCGAAACCGGATCCAGCAACGTCACGCCGCCACCGACGGCGACGAGGCACGAATCCGCCGCGATCAGTTCGTTCACTCCGCCCTGCACCGCCACTGGCGTCCCGGCCACGGCGTTGCCGATCCGATCTAGCGGCGTCTGCAGCACGCCCGCCAGCCCGAGCCCGAGATAGAGCCGGTTTCCGCGATGCGCCAAAGCAACGACGCTCGCGGGCGTAGTGACGTTGCGCACCAGCCGCGGACTTTCCGGTCGTGCGACGTCAACCAACGTGAGTCCGGTCTGCCCCTTCGCGACGATGGCCAGATTGCCGACCACCTCCACGTCGACCGCCTCGCCGGTCAGCGCCAGCACGGAGCTCGCCGGGAGTTGGGCCGCGCTGACGTTCACGTCGATCGCAAACAACCCACCGTCGTCTTGCACCGTGAAATACCGGCCCGCGCCGCCGGTGGCAATCGCACCGGCGCCCTGCGAGCTTCCGAATGCCGCCACTTGCGTGAGTCCCGCCTGGCCGGACAGCCGGGCAACCTCGAGACCTTGAGCCGTTGCGACTGCGATGAGCCGCGATCCCACCGCGGCAAGATCGCGCACGTTTCCAGCCGCGTTCCAGGCCGGCCCGGCGATCTGCTCGGCATCCGTCGTCGGGCTCAACATCGCCCCGTCCACGAAGCACCTGACGGCGGCGCCGTTCGCGGCGACGAGTCCCTCGGGCTGCAACACCAGCGCGTCCGCCGCACCCACGCTGTAACGCTTCACGTCTTCAAGCCGGCGGTTGAGCACCTGAACTTCGCTGCCATTGCCGGCGTAGATGAACCCGCCGCGCGCTTCGAGCCGCGAAGTGGCGCGAGCAATCGAGCTTTCGAGCGTCGGGTTGTCCGGATCTGTGAGCCCGAAGACCGCGAGCGTGTTCCCGCCTGCCACCAAGCCGTCCGGCAACGCCGCCACCGTGGTGACTGCGCTCGCCACGCTGCTCCGGAACGTGATCACAAGATCCGCCGGATTCGATCCATCCACCACCAGCAGCGAACGATCCGCCGTGAACGCGTAGAGCCGGCCCTTCGCCGCGGCGAGCGCGGTCACCACGGACTCGGTTGAGACGACATCCAGCAAAGTCAGCTCTCCGGCGGTCGGTTCTTCCGCCGCAAAGACAAAGCTCTCGGAGAGCGTGTCGCTCCGCCGGATCGTGAACACGCCAAACAACCGGCCGCCGGAATACACCAGGTGCGTGATCCGGCCGGGCAGCGGCCGGCCATACGCATGCTGCGCCACGTGGTAAACGGACATCACCTCGATGTCGGCCGACGCAGTACTGCTGTTGCCGGCGAAGTCCGTCGCGGTCGTCGTGACCTTCAGGGTCCGGCCCATCGAATCGGTTCCAACCGCCTCGCCCAACTGCAATGCCCGCGACAGCGCGTTTTCGCCATACTGGTCCCGGAATGTCCGCAGCACCGTGCCGTCGCGCGTGATCTCGGTCACGACCGAGCCAATGCCAACGTTGTCGGTGATTGTCGGCCGCAGCATCAAGTCGGCGCCGGCCATGATCGTCGCCGGCGGCGCGAGCGAGATCACCGGCTTTTCCGTGTCGTTCACCGCATTGATCGCCGTCTGGCTCGGTGTCGAAACATGCCCGGCCGCATCGATGGCGTAAGCCGCGAGCGTCATCGGCGTGAACTCGCTGACAATCGGCACGTGCACCTGCAGCGAGAACATCCCGTCCGCGGCGAGATTCGTCGCCCCGACCTCGACGCCGGCGATCGTGACGCGCACGCGCGTGGCATCGCCGTTCGGATCGGTCACCGTTCCTGCCACGGTGATCGCCGCGTGTTCGAGGTAAGAAGTCCCCGGCACCAGCCCGCTCACTGTGATGGTCGGACGCGCGGGATCCGAGCTCGGCACGAGTGGGATCGCGCTGTCGCCGGCCACAACGTTGAGGTCGAGGCTTTCCGAGAGGATCTCCTCGCTCGACGCATCGCGCAGCAGCACGGCAACGTCGAGAACCGCGCCGATCGGCTTCGCGAACGTGTTCTTCAGCGAGTAGAGGATCGGCAGCGTCGGCCCCGGGTAATCGATCGTTTCGGTCTTGGCGCCATCGACGTAAATCTCGAATTGCGAGTCCGGGTTCGCGCGGCCGGCGATCGAAAGCACTTTCTCGCCACGCTCCGGAATCGTGAGCGGAGCCTCGGCGCTGACGGAAACCGTCAGCGGAACGATCGCGAACGGAACCGTCGTGGTGGTCGTCGTGCCGTCCGCCAATGTGATCGTCGCCACGATCCGGGCGTCCGTGTTCGCCGCCACCGTCGGCAGGAGCCAGTCGAAGGCGCCGCCATACAGCCCGTGGTAGCGCGCAGTCGGTTCGCTGCCCACGTAGAGCTCGACGGTCGACGCCAGCCAGTTGAACTGCGCCGTGGTCGACGCCGGATTGGCGGCGAAGAACGCCTCCAGCGACGTGTCAACGCTGAGCAGCGCGCCGGAATTCTGTTCGCTGCCCGCCGGACTCAGCGTCACGACTGGCGCGCCCGACGCGCTGCTGCTGTCGCGGGCATAGAGCAGCAGCTGCGCAGGATCCGAGCGGTTGCCTTGCAGATCAACGGCCACGGCCGTGAGATTGAACGCCGTCAATCCGCTCTCGGAGGCCGGGGCGCGCACCACGAAGACATAAGGCGCCTGGCTGTCGGTCAGCGTCTGGGCTCCGATCGTGAGCTCGATGCGCGCGACGCCGGTGTTGTCGGAGGCCTGGACGTTCACGGTGATCATCTGGCCTTCCGTGAAGGTCGCGCCGTTCGCCGGCTCCGCGATCGCGACGAGCGGCTTCACGTCATCAGCAACGATGGTGAAGCTGCGGCTCGCCTCGCTGGTGAGTCCGGTCAAGTCGGTCGCCACCGCGCGAAGGCTGATCGTCGTTCCCGCCACGGCTCCGGCCGCGTCGAACACGAAGCTGTAGGGCGCGACGGTGCAAACCGCCGCCGGCGTCGCCGCGCCATTCACGTGGAACGCCACGGACGCGATTCCCTTGTTGTCGGTCGCATTCACCGCCACGCGCACGGTTTCACCCGGCTTCACCTTCGCGCCCTCGGGCGGACTGATGAAGGCGACCATCGGCGGCGTGGTTTCCGGTCCCACGGCGTAGGTCCGCGTCGCGGCGATGCTCGTCACGTTCTGGTTGTCGAACGCGGTGACCGATACCACGAACGTCGTCCCCGGCGGCTTGGCCGGAACCGGCAGCGCCGCGAAGACGGGATTGTTCGCAGTCGATGTGCCCACGAGCACGCCATCAATCCGAAACTCAACCCTGGCGAGTGGCAGGTCGGAGGTGGTCGTCGTCGCCACGGTGAACGTCGTCAGCTCCGCGAGGCTGGCGCCCTCCGCCGGCGTCGGTTCAGCGAAGGTGATCGTCGGCGGAATCGTCGGCCGAACGGAAACGACCACCGGCTGCGAGGTCGTCTGATGGCCGGCGCGATCGGTCGCGGTGGCGTGGAACGTCCGGGACAACGTCGCGGCCACCTCCGGCACGGTGTAGGCACGGCGTGCGACGCCGTTCGTGAGCGACTGCGCGGCGCCGATCGCCTCACCGTTCACGTAGAAGATCACGCGGTCCGCGGTGACGCCCTCCTCGACGGGCTGCTGCTGCGCGTTGCGAAGGACGGCGACACCCTGGAGATTGTCGCTCACCGCGGCTTCCAGCGTGACCAGCGAGCGGGCGAGCAGCGTCGCATTCGCCGCCGGGACGGTCAGGCTGATCGTCGGCGGCGTTTCATCGAGCGTGAGATAGGCGTGGACAAAATGATCTTCCGCGGGCGACGCGTTCGCCGCCGGGCTCGCATCCACGGCGCCGTCGAAATGAAGCGTGTAAACCGTGGCCGCCGCGAGGAACGAATCCGGAATCAGCTCCACGAGGCTGTTCAGTTGCGACCACTGGTAGGTGGCCGGCACACGCTCGTTGGCCGCGTTCAGCAGGTAGAGCGGCGACTCGGCGGCGAACCGCGCCGTATCGATCGCCTCTGAGAACTTCACGCTGAAGGTCTGCTCATACGGCACGCCGTGAGCCGGCGGCGTCGGCGTCACGCTAAGCACGCGCGGCCGCTGGTCATCCACGCGCCGGATCGCTTCGGTGAGCACCACCGGCTCGGCACTCTCCCGCTCCAGCCTGAGCGTCAATGCGCGGTCCCCCGCCGGGATCGCAAAGCTCAGTTGAGTTTCCGCGACGCTGCCGACCGGAGTCAGCACATCATTCACGAACAGCCGGAGATCGCGCGTGAAGCCAGTGCCTTCGAGCGTCGCGACGCTGCCCGCGACGTAGCCGGTCACCGCCGGAGTCACCGAACTCACGGTCAACGGCGGCACGACCGCCAGCACGCCGGCGAGGTTGGCAACTTCGGCTGCGCCCGCGCTGGTGATCAGTTCGACTTTCGCGAACGCCGGCAAAGTTGACGGCACCACCGTGAACTGCATCGCTCCCGCGGCTTGCTGGTCGATGGCGACCGGCGCGCCGGCCACGCGCACCGCCGTCACGGTGTCGAGCCCCGCGCCGCTGACGGTCACCGGCACGCCCTCCGTGCCGAGCGGCAGCCGTCGCGGCGCCATCGCAGTGATCGTAAGCGTCGTATCGAGCGCCCGTGTGACCGTGGCAGCCAGGACGTTGCTGGTGCGTAGTTCGTCGCCGATCAACGGCCCGTTGGCCGGCGTGATGTCGAGCCGCACGCTGTCGTTGGCCACCAAAGGCACCGAGGGCGTGACGGTCAGGGTGCGGTCGGTCAGGGTCCGCGTGTAGGGCACGCCAGTGACGCCATTGACCGCCAGGTCGAACTGCGTTGCGAGCATCGTGCTCTGCGCCGCCTGCAGCGGGAACTGGACGCTGATCGGGGCGTTGGCCGCGAAGGCCGCGGCACCGTGCACGGGCGTCTTCGCCGACAGGTAGGTATACGGGGTGGTCGCGGTCGCGAGCCGGTCCGTCATCAAGCTCGCGTAGAGGATGCCGGCCGACTCCTCGAGGGCACGGATCGTGCCACCCATCGTCACCACCGTCTTCAGTTCGGGCGAGACTGGATCAGCGAGATCGATCACCTCAACGACGTCATCGCGCGCGGCAAACAGCACGCCGTTGCGGAGCACCGCACACGCGTAGTTGCCGGAGGCGAGCACGTGCGGAGCCACCGCGCCGTCGAGATCGAACTCGGTGATGCCCGCATCAGACGTCGCGATCAACCGGCGGCCGTAGAAGCTGATCGCGCGGAGCTGACCGGTCAGCGCGAAGCTCTGCGTCGCCGGCAGCGTCGCAGCCGTTGCGTCCACCACATCGATCCGCAACCCGCTGCTGGTTTCGACCAGCACCGCGACGTGCGTGTCGCTGGCCGGCAGCGCGTAGAGGTTCCGGATCGTTTCGCCCGCAGCCGCCGGCCGATCCAGCAGCACGGAGAGCTGCGGCGACTCGCGGTCGAGCACGAGCAGGCTGTTCCGCAGCACATCCCAAGCCACGAGCAGCGGACCGACGATCTGGGTCTTGCGAAGATCCGTGTCCTTGCTGAACGGCTTCGTCAGCGGCACCGAGGGGAACTCGAAGTCCGCGAAGTCGACGATCGCCAGCTGGTCGCCGAGCGCGACATACGCCAGCGTGCCGTCGTGCGCCACGTGACGCGGCGTGCGCTCGCCGAAATCGACCGAGCCCGACCGCACCGGGAAGAGCGGCGAGAAGGCGTTGAACACGGCCAGCCGCGTGCCCGCGGTCCCGAGGATCATCTGCGGCACATTGCCCGCCGTCACCACAAACTCCGGATTGGCCAGCGTGTCGGTGAGCCCGGTCCGCGGAATCGAGAAGAGATACGCGTTGGCCGCCGTCGACGAGTCGAGCACGCGCAGTTGGTTTTGGACCTCGATCGAACTGAAGCCCACCACCCCGTCGGGCGTAACACAGGTGAGCTTGCCCGACTCCTGCACCATCACGCTCTGCGCCTGCCGGCCGGAGAACAGCACCTTCGTGCCCGGGAAGAAATCGGAGCCGACGATCGTCACGGTTTCGCCACCGAGGAAGCTGCCCCGCACCGGCGACACGGACGTCGCCTGCGGCACGCCGAGGTAGGTGAACTGGAACAGCGCGGCATCGCCCAGCCCGCCCGGGTTCACGACCCGCACTGAACCCAGCCCCGCGCCCGCCGGCACCGTAGCGGTCAGCCGCGTGCCGTTGTCCGACACGACCACCTGGGTCGCCGCCGTGCCGCCGACGAGCACCTGCGTATCGGCGCGCAGATTCCGGCCAAGGATCGTGATGGCATCGCCACCGGCGGCTGAGCCATAGGCGGGACTGACACTCGTGATCGCCGGTTGCGTGGCGCCGGCCTGCGGCACGGTCCTGAACCGGCTGGAGAAATTGCCCGCGAGCGTCCGGCCGGCAACATCGCTGAGCCCGGCCGCCAGCGTGACCGTGTAGTCGGTGTCAGGCTGGAGCGGCGTCGTCGGCCGGAACGTGAGCAGCGAGCTGTTGCCGTCGATCGAATGAATCAGCGTGCCGGCCACCGACGGATTCGTTCCGGCCCGAAGCGAGAACAGTGACGCGTTTACGGGCGTCTGCAGGATGCCGGTGAACCGGAGGCTCACGGCCGTTTCGATGGCGGCTTTGGTGCCGAACGCGGGCGTGACTCCGCTGATGCCGAGATCGCTGAACGGCAACACCACCAGCTGGCCGAGCGAGGTGCCCACGTAGACGTAACCGCGGGCCGCGCGCACGGCCGTCGCGTTCCCATTCACCTGGCCATACTGCTTGAAAGCGGGCTGGGCCACATCGGTGAGATCAAACACCTGCATGCCGCCCGGACCGCACGCCAGGAACAGCGTCGAACCATCAGCGAAGAGATCCAGGACCGGCGCCTCGCCCGCCGCGAAATCGTCCCGCGGGTTCACGTAACCGAGCGTGACCGGCAGATCGCGCGCGGTGAAGTCGACGATCTGCGCCACGCCCGCCGCCTCGCACGCCACGTAGGCGAGATTGCCAACGAGTTGGATCCGCACCGGCGCCGAGGCGAGCACCACGGTGCCGCGGACCGCGAAGTCCGCCGACTCGAGATCACGGATCGCCAGCCGCTGTTCGGAGCCGGCCGTCTGCGCGTGCACGAGCGAGGTGCCTTGAAGGGCCAATGCCCCCACTCCACCGGCAACGGTGATCTCACGCGACTTCACGTAGCGGCCGAACGGCGTCAGCGTAAAGAACTCGAGCCCGCGATCGGTTCCCACCACGAGCAAGTTGCCCTGGGCGGCGATCGCGCCGACGACCGAGCCGGCTGCGGTCATCACACTGTCGACCGCGTAGATTTCGTCCGGCAGACTGTTGTCGAGCCGGAAGACTTCGTTGCCGCGGCCCACGAAGGCCGTGTCCGTCGCGGCATCGTAGAAGCTCGCGCTGCCGTTCTGATAGACCACGGAATCGAGCGCGGTGAGATCGAGCGGATCGCTGACGTCGACGTTCTGCAGCGTCGCATGGCCTTGGAGATCCTTGGACCAGGCGATGAGCAGATCGCCCGTCAGCTCGAGACCCGCGATCGCATCGAGTCCGAGGTCCGGTCCTTGCGGGATCGTCGACAAGGTATAGGTCAGCGCCTTTGGCAGCACCGCCGTGTTGGCGCCGACAATCACCGTCACGTCCACCGTGCCGAAATCGCCCGCAGGCACGATGAAGCTCAGCGTGTTGACGTTCTCGACACGCACGTCCTCGGCTTCGACGCCGTTGACCAGCACGCGGGTCTGTCCCGGCAGGAATCCGGCACCGGTGAGGCTGACGCGGATCCCACCATCCGGCGCGCTCGTGTTGCGCGAGATGCTGTAAACCTGGACCGTCGAAACGTAGACGATCGCGCCGTAGTAGGTGGCGCTCGCATTGTCGGTGTTGCGGACGGTGACCGCCGCCATACCGAGATCGCGGCCCTCCAGCGCCGGGAGCGCGAGTTGGAGCCGGCCGGCATTCACATACTGCAGCGGGGTCGTCCCCGCCGCGAAGAGCGCATCACCGACCGTGAGCGAGGACCCGGGCTCAAACCCGCTGCCGGTCACGACCAGCTCGTTGGCCTTGGTGGCGACATTGAAACGCGCGGTCACCGACGTGATCACGATCCGGTCGCTCGCACTCGCCGCCGTGGTAAATGAGGTCAACACGTCCGCCGTCAGCGCCGCCGTGCCGAGTTCGCGCACGCCTGGCAGCGTCGTGGGATCGAACGGATCCAGCGGCCGCTTCTGCTCCGCCGGGGGCGACATCACCTGCACGAAGTAGCGCGTGCTCGGCTGCCACGCCTCCGTCGGCGTGAACTCGACCACCGGTGTTGTTTCAACATAGAGCGTCTCGAGCTTGCCCGGGACTGCGGCGCCGTCCGCCTTCTCGGGCTCGTCCAGCACGCCGTTCGCGTTCACGTCGCGATACACGCGCACCGATCGGTCGATCACGCCGTTGCCGTTGATATCCTCGGCCCGATCCAGCGTCCCGTTGCCGTTCAGATCCTCGCCCGCATCGATGACGTTGTTTCCGTTCCGGTCCTCCGCGGCATCGAGCACCCCGTTGTTGTTGATGTCCTCCGTCACCGTGTAGGGATTCACCGGCAACGTGAACTGGATCCGCACCGGCTCGTTCAATCGCGCCAGCCGATCTGCGGCCGGGCTGACCTCCTCGACGTTCAGGATCGGCACCACGTAAGGCGTAATCACCTCGTCGCCCGTCACGGCGGGATTCACGTCGTGATTCACATACAACGTGCCGCGGCAGTAGTCGAACGCGGTGACTTTCGTGGGGGCTTCGGCGTAGAAGCGCACCGCGCCGGTCGCCGCATCGGCCACGAGCACCCGCTGACCGACGTTGAGGTAAGCGAGTCCGCCCTTGACCACCAGCGACGCATGATTCGGCAGCGTTTGATAGTGCGCCGCGGAAATCGTCCTCGCGGTCTGCACCGTCGGATTGAGCGGATCGAGCGAGATAAGCTGCAGTTCGCCCTCGCGCACACGCAGCACGTAGAGAATGCCAGCCGCTTCGTCGAGGTCGAGCAATGCGCCCGGCACGCGGATCTGGCCCGTGGTGCGCAGCCGCGGCGTCGCGGGATCGATCAGCTGTATCAACGATTCCTCCGGATTCAGCCGGTTTGAAACCGCCACATGCAGCAGCCCGCGGAAGAACTTCAGTCCACGCGCGTCGCCAAACGTCGCCGCCTCGTCCACCTGGAAGATGTGCGCGAGGTCGTGCACGTCAAAGACCTGCAGCCCGCGCTCGCCGGCCGCGACGATCGCCATGTCGTCAAGCACGCACACGTCGTAGGCGCTGCCGATCGCACCGAGATGTCCCTTCAACACCGCGCGGCCGGGCACGCTCAGATCGAACACGTCGAACCCCGGACCGACCAGATACGCCGTGTTGTTGACCACCCGCAGCGCCGCGGCACCGACGTGCACCGGCAGCACGGTCGATTTTTCGAGGATGTAGGTATACTCGCCGACCACCCGCTCGGTCCCGTTCGGCGCGATCACCTTGACGTCCACCCGTCCGGGGAAATCCGCCCGGGGCACGAGCCCGGACAGCTGGCGCAGCGACTCGAGATCCGGCTCGATCAAGTCACGCGTTCCGTGCACGCCGCTCCCGCCCGTGGTGAAGAAGGCATCACCTTCGAACACGACGCGCGTGCCCGGCGGGAACGCCAGATCCGACGCGCTGATCGTCAGTCGCTCGCCGCCCAGCGCCGTCCCGGAGTTGCGGCTCGCCTGCAGCGTCACGTCCTCGAGCAGTCGCACCGCGACGAATTTCCCGAATCGCGTGTCGCTCAGTCCGCTCGGATTCGTGAGCGCAAGGGTGCCGATGCCGGTCGCCGGTAGCGGCGGCACTTGGAAGGTGAAGTGCTGGCCATCGACCACGTGGATCGAACCCGCCGCGACTCCGTTCAGCGTGACGTTCGCCAGCCCCGCTTCGAATCCGCCGCCGTCGACGGTGACCGTCTCGCCGCCGCGAACGGAAAAGTAGACCGGTTCGAGCCGCCCGATCGTCGGAATCGCCGCGCCGGCGGGAGCGATGCGGAAGGTGTGCGCCACCGGCGCGAGCAGCCGCCCACCCTCTTCGTCCGTGATGCCCGAGGTAAGTTCGAGCCGATACGTCTGGCCCGGCGTAAATCCGCCGGTCGGCACAAACTCGACGATATAGTTGCCGGTCCCTGTTTCCGGGAACGCGAACGCGCCGGCGACCTGCTGGCCTTGGGCATCGAGCACCTTGAAATTTCCGCCCAGCGTCAGATTCGGCGCGTAGATGTTGCGCGAGAAATGCACGCGCAGATGGGCGTCCGCCGGCACGCGCTCGTTGCCCGGTCCGGGGAAGAGGCTGATCACCGAGGTGAAGGGCGTGTCGAAGACCTTGATCTCGCGATCGCCGGTCGTGATCACCGCGTCCTCGACCAGCTCCACATCCATCGCCATCTCCACGTTGCCCGCACTCACCAGCTTCGGCTGGGCCGGATCGGCGATGTCGTAAATCTGCACGCCGCCTTCCATCGCGGCGACGTAGAGCAGCGAGCCTCGAATCTCGATCCGGCTGTAGCGGCCCGGCGTGGCCACGCGACTCGCGGGCAACGTCACGTGCGCCAGCTGCACCGGCGCACTGCTCGGGCTCGCCGAGACTCCACGCACGTCGTAGAGATAGAACCCGTCATACTCGACCGCCACCGCCATGCGTCCGTCCGCCACCGCGACGTCCAGCGGCTGGCCGGCGGCATACGTCAGCGTGTGCAGCACGGGACGGTCAGGCCGGTTCAGGTCGATGATCTGCAGCGTTCCCGACTTGATCGGCAAACCGGGTCCCGAGCCGTATTCCTGCGGTGTGCAGGCGGCCGCGTGCGCGCCAAACGTGCCACCGAACCGCGGCGTCGGATAATCCGGATCGGCCGCCGTCTTGCCCGGGAACATCGGGATTTCCGCCTCCTCGTCGTAGCACGGTTCGAACAGCCGCGTGTTCGTGGCGTAAAGGAAACCCTGATTGATCGCGATGCGGTTCGCCCGCACGGCCACGGACTCGACCAGCAGCGGATCTTCCGGCTTGGTCAGGTCGTAGAAGTCGACCCGCTCGGCGTTCCCGGCGACGGCCACCGCGGCGAGGTTTTCCACGCCGAGCACGTCGGCGGCGAGTCCGCTGCCGAGTCGCGTGCCGAGCAGCGTCATGGCGGACGGATCCGCAATGTCCATGACCGTCAGCCCGACGGCGCCATTCGCCACCAGCAGCAGGGAGCGCGCATCGCCTTCGAGGTCTATCACCTTCGTCACGGCGACCGAACGCGAGTCCGGCGCGCGGCCGGAGCCGAGGAAGAGCCCATCGCCCTCGCCGTTCACCACGTAGCGCCGGATCTCATCCGCGGTCATCACGCTGGACCGGGCGGTTGCCGCCACCGGCCGCGCCGGATCCGAAACGTCGAAGCCGAGCGCGTGGTAGGACGAGAAGATCGATTTCAGGAACGTGCTCTTGAGGTCGATCGCGTATTGGGTGCGGTTGCCGTCGTTGAACAGCCCGCCCGCTGCATACACCAGTTTGCCGGCGTTGTCCTGATCCGCCGCGAGGAACTTCGGCGCCGAGTCCTTGAACGTGGAACGTCCGACCTGCGTGAGCCCGTAGTGGATCCCGCCGCTGACGGTCACGCGATCGAAGCCCGCCGTCTGGATACCCGGATTCAGCACCACCAGGTCGGCCGGACCGAACGCGCCGGCGGGAGCCAGTCCGCTGATCTTCTGCGGCGAGATGATCTCCACCTCGCTCAATGGCACACCGTCGATCGTCACCGTCGTGCCTGCCTCGGCGGTGTTGCCCGGCACGAAGCCGTCGCCCTCGAGCGTGATGCGGGTGCCGCCTTTCGCACTGACAAACTGCGGGAACACCGACGCGACGGACAGCGGGTTGAAATACTGCACGCCGCCTAGCCACGTGTCGGATAACCCGCCGGGGTTCGTCACCTTGACCGCCGCCAATCCGGGTGCCGAGGCCGGCACAATCACGCGGATCACCGTGTGGAAGCCCAGCGCCGCGTCGTAGCCGCGCATCTCGAACACCGAGGCCTGCAGCCCGCCGATCTCCACGATCACGCCTTCCTTGAACTGGTGGCCGACGATCGTGAGCTGCGTGCCGCCGCTGGTCGGCGCAAATCCCGGATAGATCTCCGTGATTTCGGGCTGCAGTGCGCCGGCCTGTGTCGCAGTGCGGAAGTGCCACACCACGTTCGCGACGGGCGACATCCCCGCGCTATCGTTGATCGTGTTGTCGATCTCAACCCGGTAACGATGGCCCGGCGTCAGCGCCGCCGTAAGGTTCAGCAGGATCGTGCTGCCTTCGACCACCACCGTATAGCCGGTGAACGTCGTTTCGGTCGGTCCGGTCTCGTCGATGACGTGCACCGCGCCCGGTACCGTGGCCGAGGCGAGGCCGTTGGTGAACACGGCGCGAATCTGCGACGCGCCCGGAGTCACCACCGCGCCGGCATCCGGGAACACCGAATGCGCACTCACCTGCTGCGTCGCCAACACCTGGATGACGCCGTTGGCAAACAAGCCGTAAACGACGCCCAGCGACTGCGAAACCTGGAGCAGTTCCTTGTCGAACGTCGGGTTCGTCGCGCGGGCCAGGACCACGCTGTCCGCTGGATCGGGACGCGACAGGTCCAGATACTGCACGCCGGCCGTGCCGATGGCGGCGAAGCCCAGCCCGAACCGCACGTCGAGATCGTTGACGCGGCCGAGCCCGGCCCGGCGTCCGCGGAACACCGGCGCCCGCAGATTCGAGAGATCGTATTTGGAGACGCCGTTCGTCTGGGAGATGAAATAGAGCTCGTCGCCGACGACGTGCGTGCGGTCGAAATCGATCTCGATGCTCGCGAGCGGCTCGTGTTCCGAGCTGACGATGTCGAAGAGCTGCGCGACGCCGCTGTTCGCCACGACCTGGTTGCCAGCGTAGGGATACCGCCGCTGCTCCACGGGCGCCGCCAGCGTGCCCTGACGCACGAGCAGCGCCGAGCCCACGACGAGTTCGACATCCAGCGCCGCGCGCGCGGTCGGGATCGTGTCCATCAGGAACGGATGTTCCGGGAAATGGCTGTTGAACACCCGCACGCCCTTGCTGCCAGCCGCCACGTAAACCGTGTTGCCGGACGCGGCGACGCCGCCGCCCTGCGTGCTGTCGAGCGAGCGCGTGGCCAGCACCTGCAACTCGTCCGGCGGATTCGTCGCGACGTCGAGGTTGCCCGCGCCGATCACGATCAGACTCGTGCTGGTGCTGACGAAAACGAGATCCCGCTCGGGCAGGATCGCCACGGCGCTCGGCGAGTCCGTGTCCAGCATCAGCGTCGCGATCGTTTTCTTCAATCCGACGCGTTGCGTGAGGTCCTCTTCGCGCACGGTCAGATCGACGACCACGAGGACGCTCTGCTGCTGCGCGTTCTTGCCGATCACGAACGCAAAATTGGAAACCGGATCCACCGCCCAGTCCTGCACCGCCAACCCGGTCGCGATCGTCACGTCGGCGCGCTGCGCGAAGAGGAATGCCTTCGCGAGCGTCGCGGTTTCGCTCCCCGGCTTGCTGGCGTTGTTCTTCACCACCACGTCCACCGCGCCGAGCAGCCCATTCGGCGTCGTCGCCCGCAGGCTGCCGCTGCCCAGCACCTGCACCGCGGTTGCCGGCGTCGTGCCGAACCAGACCTGGACATCGTTGTCCACCGCGAAGCCAGTGCCTTTGATCACCACGGTCGTGCCGCCGTCGGCCGGGCCGAAATTCGGCTCGATGCTGAGCAACCGGAACGGCTCCAGATAGACGTAGGCGCCGAACAGGATGTCGGTGAGCCCGTTCCCATTGGTCACCTGCACCGCGACCTGTCCCTTGTTGTTTCGCGGCGTGGTGAACGTGATGGTGGTGCCGTCGGCGCTGACCACCTCGCCGTCGACCGCGACGCCGCCCATTGTGACCTGCGCCAGCGGATCGAACTGGCGGCCATGGATCACGAGCGACTCACCGCCGTTGATCGAGCCATGCCCGCTCGACAGCGATTCGATGATCGGTGCAAGCGAGGAGCCCAGCGCCGTCGTGAAGCGGGTCTCGACCGGCCCGAGCAGCGGGAAGCCCGATTTGGCGCTGACGATCGCGCGCGTCAGCGTGACGACGTATTCCTTCCCCACCGCGAGCGGCGCGGCCGGCGTGAACTGGAACTGCCGGCCCACCGCCACCGGCCCGTTGGTCGGATGCTCATAAACCGCCAGATCGATCACCGTGATCGTGCCGGCAATCGCATCCTGCCCGGTGCCCGAGCCCACCGGACTCGACAGGACAAAGCTGCTCGCCGTCACCGTGCTCACCGGCACGATCTCCGACAGCTCGATCACCACCGAGGTGTTCGTCGCGACGGCGCGGGCCAGCCGGGCCGGTGTGATCGCCACCAGATTCGGAATCGGCAGCTGGATGAACCGCAACCCGCTCCCCTCGCCGGGAATGTTCTTGTCTTGGGCAAAGCGGCTGCTCGCGGCGACGGCGATGCCGTTCCCCATCGCGAGATCGGTGACCACTATGGCGAATCGCGTGTCGAGCGGCTGCGGCAGCTTCACCGCGTCAAACACGCGCGGATCATTGGCATTCGACAGATCGAACACGCCGATCGATTTCTGATACGAGGCGAGCCCGAGGCTGCCTTGGAACAGCGGATAGTCGCCGACTGCGGACGCGAACAGCGGCGAGTAGAGTGTGCTCAGGACCCGCGCCGCCGTGACCGGCTCAACATCCGCCACGCGCAGTTGTGCCTGCGTGCCGGCGAGCAGCGCGAGCTCGCCCTCGACCGACTGCGCACCCGTGATCGTCGGCTCGTAATGCACGACGTTGAAATCCGCCGTGCGGATATCGATTGCGATCAACCCGAGATCCGTGCCGAGCAGCGCATTGCCTTCACGCACGTGGATTGTGCGAATCGCCGGCGTGCGCGTGACGCCGTTCAGGACGAACGACGACTTTTGGTTCACCACGACCGGATTCTCCGGATTCGCGAGGCTCAGCCCGTAGAGTCCGTTGGTCTTCGTGCCGACCAGCACGTAGTCGCCAATCGTCGCGATGCTTGTGACCGTGCCGTCAACCAGCCCGCGGCCCTTGCCCTTCGTCTGCACCGTTCCGTCTTCGTAAACCCACGGGTTGTCCGGATCGTTCACGTTCACCAGCAGAATGCCCGGGTCATCGAGCAGCTGCGTCGGCGCGAGCTTCGGCGTGCGCCGCGACTCGACGCCGAGCACCAGCCATTTTTCACCTGCGATCTCGGTGACGGCCGCCTGCACCGGGAACAGCGGCAAGGGGAGATCGAGCTGTCGCCGCAGCACCGGTCGATTGTTCGCGGTGATCTCGCCGGACGGCAGGTCGACGATCGCCAGTGCACTGTGCTGGAATTTCTCCTCCAACGCTTCGACCGTCGCGGGATCCAGCTGCGGCCAATAGCCCGACGCATCGATCGCGGTATACACGCGCGCTCCGTCAATCGCCAAGGCACGCGGCCAGCCCGGCGCGAGTTGCAGCGTGGGCTCGTAGTTCCCCGGATGCTCCAGATCGAGGAAGTTGCCGATCGAGTAATTTTCCTCGAACCGGCTGTAAACGAAGCCCTGGGCAAGACTGGCGACTCGCCCGCGTGGACCGGTCACGACGATGTCCGCCAGCCCGAACGTCCCCGGTGGAGTGGTGCACGCAAAGCGGGTCGGCCCGATGACCTGGATCTGCGTTGCCGGCACGCCGTTGAACGTGCACGCGATGCCCGGTTCGAATCCGGCCCCGACCACTTCGACCCGGTCGCCGCCCTCGAGGAATCCGATCGCCGGATCGACAAACGAGACCGCCATCCGCTCGAGGTAAACGAAGGCACCGTAGCGGATCGTCGTCTGGCCGTTGCCATTCGTGATCTGGAGCGCCGCGCTGCCGGCCGCATTGATCGGCGTGCGCACCACGATCTTGTTCGGCGCCACGCTCACGATCTGCGCCGCGACGCCACCGATCAGCACCACCGCATCGTCGGCGAAACCGGATCCGTTGATCGTCACCGTCTGGCCGCCAGCGAGTTCGAGATAGCGCTCCGTCTCCGCGATGCTGACCACCGCCGGCTGGGCCGTCGCGCCACCCTCGCCCGTCGAGAACGTGCTCGCAAACGTCGTGCCCAGCTTGGTGCCGTTCAGCGCATAGACCTCCGCGTTGACCGAAACGCGATACTGCGCCTTCGCCGCGAGCGGCGCCGCCGGCGTCAACCGGACCTTCCGCCCCTCGGTCGTCACCGCTGCAGGCACGTAAACATATCCGCCGGCGGTCGCTTGATCGAGCCGCACGCCATAGGTCGGCTCGCCGGTCTGCGGATTAGTCAACGCATCCGGGTGCACCGTCTGGCTGAAGAGCACCTCCACCGCGGTCTGGAGTCCGATACCCACCGCGCCGATCTCGGGCGTCACCGCATCCACGCTCAGGATTTGCTGTGGAATCACCTGCAGCCCGGCCTGGCTGCCCGCGACCATGAGGTTGCCGTCGACCCGCGCGAGTGCTGCGCCGTTGTCCGGAAGATTTGCCCGCCGAATGATCCGCGGCGCCGCCGGATCGCTGATGTCCACGAGCTGCAGCATTCCCTTCGCGAAGTCGCCATTCTGCGTGAGAATCTCCGACGTGAGCACCGCGAGGCTGCCATGCACGTAGACCGCCAGGCTTCCGCCGTTGCGGTGATCCTGACGCAGCGGCGCAAAGTTCAGCCGTCCGACCAGCAGCGGCATCGCCGACTGCGAGACATCGATGATTGAAAGCGTCGAATTCGGCGCGGCGAACGAACCGATCGCGGCGCCAGCGACGTAAAGATAATCGCCCTGCAGCGCCAGGCTCACCGCCACGCCGAACGTGTCGACGCGCCCGACGATCGGCTTCGAGGGACTTGCGATCTCGACGATGTCCACGCCCTCGGTGCCGGACGCAACGTAGGCGTAGGCGCCGCGGAGGCACACATCGTAGGCCGTGCCCGCCGTGGCAATGCTCTGCACGCGCAGCGGTCGCAGCGGATCGGACACATCCATGACGAGCAACCCGCCGGCGCCATTCGCGATCGCCGCCATCCGATCCTGCACCGTGATCGCCCGTGCGTCGGCCGTCGGCAGCGCCGTGTTGCTGATCAACACCGGATGGAACGAATCGGTGAGGTCGAGCACCGAGAGATAGCCCGCGCCGTCGCCGCTCCAGAGCACGTAGCCGTAATTGTCCGCCACCGCGAGCCCGGTGGCCCGCCGATACGGGAAGTTCGTCAGGCTGAGCGAACCCTGCGGATTGTATTCGGGCGTCAGGTAGAAGCCCAGCCGGCTGGGATTGGTGGGCGCGGTAATCGCGTCCAGCACGTCGAGCTGCCAGCCCTGCTCGAAGGTCGAGAGCGTGTAGAGCAGCCCGTTCGCATCCGCCACGTCCACCGCGCTGAGCCGAACCTGTTCCTCCGCCCGCATGATTTCGCGCGGGATCGTGCGCGTGGTCAGCATGCCGATTTCCACCTTCACCGGCGGCGCAAAGCCGACATTGCCCGAAGGATCGACTGCCTTGGCCGTCAACGTGAACGTCGAGCCGGCCCGCCCCACCGGCACCTGATAGGTCGCTCGATACGGCGTAAGCGTGTCGCGTGGAGCGGCGACGCGATCCGTGAACAATTCCACGCCGTCGACGTAGAACGTCACCTCCGCCACGCCCGCCAGATCGCGGGTGTTCGCGGTGATGACCAGCGGCTGGCCTTCGGTCACGAGGTCGCCCGCGGCGGGATCGACGATTTTCACCACCGGCGGCGTCGTGTCGCGCAACGATCCAATCACCACGCTGGCCGATTTCGCGCTGTGCCCACGCGTGTCAGTGGCGATCGCATAGACCTCGAAGAGATTACCCTCCGATCCGACCGGCGCACGGAAACGTCCCTTGAACAGCGTCTCCGTGTCGAACCGGCCGCTCGGTCCGATCGTGTTGTAAACAGTGTCTTCGAGCCGGCCGTTCACATAAAAATCCACCTTCGCGATCGCGATGTCGTCGGTGGCGTTAGCCTGCAGCGTCACGACATCGCCGTCGAACACCAGCGTGCCCGCCAGCGGCAGGTCGAGCTCCACGTGCGGCGGCTGGTCCGCGACGACGTTGACGACATGGACGACCTCGCGCGTCTGGCCGGCGGTGTCCTTCGCGATCGCGGACAGCCGCAGCGTGCTGCCGGCGCGTCCCAGCGGAACCTTGTAGGGCTGGGTGAACGGCAGGACGTTGTCGACGCTCACCGACTGTCCGTCGATGAGGAACTGCACGTTCACGACGTCGACATCGTCGTCGGCCACCGCGCTCAGCAGCACCCAGCTGCCCTCCACCACGTTCGTCCCTTGCTCCGGCGAGAAGGACGAGATCGTCGGCGGCAGATCCGCGATCGCTTCGATGGTCAGCAAGGCCGCGGCCGATTCGTTGCCCGCCGCGTCCGTTGCGACCGCTCTGAACACCTGCCTGCGATCGGCCGGATTCGGCGCGTTCGCCGCACTGGCCGGAAGCTGGTAGAGGAATTCGTAGGGCGCCGCGAGGTCGACGAGGTGCGGCGTGGGATTCCCGTTCACCCAGAACGTGACCGAGGAAACGCTCACGTTGTCCGTCGCGTTGGCGCGCACCCGGAAGACGCGGCCCACAATGACGCCCGAGTTGTTCGCCGGCTCTTGGAACACCACCGCCGGTGGCTGATCGTCGGGCGCGATCATGACGCGCACCTGATCCGCCAGCGTCGTGTGTCCCGCGCTGTCCGTAGCCGAGGCGCCAAGGATCACCGGTTGTCCGCCGCGGCCATACGGCACATCCCAGGACATCTCGAACGGCGCGGTCGTGTCGGTCCGCACGGGTTCACCGTCGACGTAGAACGTCACGGATCGCACGGCGATGTCATCGCCCGTCGAGGTCTGGATCAAAAGGTTTCGGCCTTCGATGACGGACTGGCCGTTCACCGGATTGGAAATCGAGATGCTCGGCGGATAGTCCTCGCGGGTGTTGACGCGGATCGCCGGCGCCGACGTGCGATTGCCAAACGAATCCAACGCACTAGCCGACACCAACAGCTCGCCTCCGCTGGCTGCCGGCACCTGGTAGCTGTAGCCAAACGGCGGCGTCGTGTCGGTGAACGTCGTCTCGCCGAGGCTGCTGGTGACGTGGAAATCGACGCTGTCGACCAGCACGTCGTCGGTCGCCTGCACGGAGATGCCCAGTGAAACTCCTTCCGGCACGTAAGCGCCTGGCTGCGGCGCCACGATCGAAAGCACCGGCGCGTTGTCCGGGATCAAGTCGTACGACGAGACGCCCTGGGTGATGTTGCCGTTCGCGTCGGTGACCCGCACGCCGTAGTAGAGCTTCTTCCGCGTTCCGCCGGTGAACTGGTTGAACGGCACGCGTTGCACGCCGGTGATGCCGAGGTCCGACAGCAGCGGCAGCCGGAACTGCGCTTGGAACGGCGGAATATCCACCAGGTTCAGCGAACCGATGAAGTAGTCGGTGCGAGCGAACTGATCGTTGCTGTAGACCAGCTGCGCGCCGGCGGTGCTGAACTCGCCTTCGGCGAGATTGCCGGGCGTGACGTTGTTCCAGACCTCCACCTTCTGGACATAGCTGTCGTCCGCGGCCGACGCGCGCACGCTGAGCAACGTGCCCTCGATGAAATCGCCGTCCTCGGCCGGTGCGATCAACAGCACGCGCGGACGCGTCGTGTCCGGCACGACCTGCACGAGTTGCAAGCTGTTGTAGACGTTGCCGAGCACGTCGCGCACGCGCACGCCCAACTTCACTGGCACGTTGCTCACCAACAACCCGGCCGGGATGCTCACGTCGGTCTGGAACAGCAGCAACTCGAGATCGTCGGCGAGGAAATCGCGATACTGCGCCGGCAGCACTCCGATCCCGAGCGCCACCTGCGGGTCGCGCGGCACCTGCTCGTCGCCCACTCCAGACGGCACCATCGCCGGCAGCGCCTCACCGCGGGTCTGCACCGCATACGCGCGGTCGTTGATCAGGAAGGTGACCGACTCGACCGCCATGTTGTCGATCGCGAGCGCCCGCAGCCGGACCACCAGCCGTCCTGCCGTGAGCGTCTGATCCGCCGCCGGCGCGATGAGCTTCACGAACGGCGCCGGGTCGCTCACGATCCGCAGGAGGATGAACGTTTCGGTCTGCTGCCCGAGCGAGTCGACCGCCCGCGCGAGCACGTTCACGTCCGCTCCGACGCGGCCCAACGGCACGTTCCAAATGAACCGGTTCCCCGTGCGCACGGTGAGCTCGATCCCGTCGATAAAGAGCTTCGAGGTCTGCAGATTCAGATCGTCGCTGAACTCAACCTCGATGCTGGCCGGCGTGCCTTCGAGCACCTCGATGCCAGCGAGCGCGTTGTAGCCGTCGACGAGCGTCGTGCCGGCCCAGCGATTCTCGACGGACTTGATCCGCACCTTCGGGGCGGCGTCGTCCTTCACCATGATCTTCAGCACGTCGGCGCGAGTGACGTTGCCGGCCGTGTCCGCGGCTTCAGCCCGAATCTCCCAAATCTGTCCACCGGCCTGCGGCGGCACCCCGATCGCGATCGGCGTCGTGGCCGAGGTTCCGCTCGCCCGCAGGTCGTAGGTTTGGAACGGCTGGCCGTTGAGCGTGACCGTCAGGCTGCCCAGTCCGGTGGGATCCGTAGTGGTCACGACGAGGTTCAACGTGTCGCCCTCGACCACCGCGTCGCCGGAGGCGCGGTTAAAGCCGATCGTCGGCCCCGCGTCCGGCTTCCACTCGACCTTCGCCACGGCCGAGAACACCGCCCGCGGCGTAACACCGCTCGGATCCTCCTGTGCCTCCGCGAGGAGGTAGCTGGTCCGCGGCAGCCCGCTGGCCGGCACCACGGTTTCGCCAAAGTTGAACCGCTTGTCCACGCCCGCGTCCGCCGGGACGACGGGCTGCGTGATCGCGTCGAGCTCGATCGCCTTCGTGTCGGTCACCTGAATCAACGCAGATGCCGGCTGCGACGACGTGGCGTCGAACGTCAGTTCCACCTGTCGGAGCGGGATCGCAACCGGCTGCCCGGAGTTCAGCAGCCGGACCGTGAACGCCACTCCGCGGGCGTCGACGAGCGCCGTGACGGGAACGGTAAAGGCATGCGCGTAGCCGTTCGCGGTCGTGAACACCACCGACTCCGTGCTGATTGCCGCGCGCTGACCTTCCGCGGAGATCCGCGTGATTTCGACTTCCGCGGTCATGCCAGCCGTGTTCTCGAACCCGGAGATCTCGACGGCCAGGTCGTTGCCGCTCACGAGCAAACCGCGCGGGTCCGCCACGACGTTGAACAGCCGCGCGCCGGTGACGGAACGGTCATGGCCCACCGCCAGCGAGCGTCCGCCAGCCGACACCGCGAACCGCTTCAACCGCTCGACGGTAAACTCGCTCGGCGCCGCGAAGCTCACGCGGTGCAGACTGGCATCGTTTCCGATCACCGGCAGATCGCTCGCGAAAAGCTGGACCGCCGCCACACCGACGTCGTCCCGTGTGTCCACGAGCAGCGGATAACGCTGCGACGCGAAGAACATCGCGCCGTTCGCCGGACTCGCCAGCACGACCGTCGGCGGAGTGTTGACCGGCGGCGGCATCTGCTCGGCCGGCAACAGGGTAATGCCCTCGACGGGAATCGCCTCGCCACGATTGCCGGCGGCATCCACCGCGTTGGCCCGGATCGTGAGCGTGGTGGCTTGGGTAACGACCGGTAGTTCGAACTCCTGTGGGTCTCCGAGCGTCGCGGTCAGCGGCTGGCCGCCCACCGAGGCGGAAACGTTGATCGCGGCCACGGCTACGTTGTCGGTGGCCGTTACCCGCACCTTCACAGTTTGGGCCGAGGTCGCGCCCGCCGCCGTGCCGTAAAGGATGTCACCGGCTGTCGGCGCAACGATCGCCACGAACGGCGGCACCTTGTCCGGCACGACGTCGAGGTAGATCGGCGCCGAGGTGGTCGCATTGCCGCCGCCATCCCGCGCCACCGCCGTGACGGCAATCCGCGAGTTCAGCCGGCCATCTGGGATCTCGAGGTCCGCCTTGAAGACGTAACTATAAACCTTGCGCTGGACTAACTGCCCAAACGTGTTCGGATCCGGCACCAGGAAGATTTGTGACTCGGTCGAGCTCGGCTGAGTCACAATTCGTCCCGTCGAAACTCCGTCCACCAGGATCTCGATCTGCGCCACGGACAGGTCGTCGTTGGCTGCCACGGTCAGTCGCACCGTGTCGGTTTCGAGCACATCGGTCCCGGACGCAGGCGCGGTGATCGATACGACGGGCGGATGCTGGTCGCTGATCACATGCAGGCCAACGGTCGCCGTGCCCACGTGTCCGCGCGCATCCTCCGCCTCGACCGTGATCGTCGGGGCACTGGCCGGCGGCGCAGGCACTTCGAAATCAAACGTCCGCTCGCCGACGAGCGGATTCGCGGTCCGAAGGTCGACCGATTGGGAATTCACCACCAGCCCGCCCGACAAAACCCGCACGCTGGCCAGCGACACGTCGTCGACGACGTGCGCCCGCACCCGGGTGAGCTCACCGACGTAGACGGTGCGATCGTCGTTGGGCTCGAGGATCTCGATCTGCGGCGCCTCGTCGGGCTTCACCTGCACGGGCAGCCGCGCCTCGCTGTGATTGCCCTTGGCATCGTAGCCCACGGCGCGGAGCTCGATCGTCTGGACGTGATCGGTGAGATCGAGCGCGGCCTGAATGATCGCATTCCGATCCGCCGCCGAAAGGGTTTGGGCATTCCACGCCGCAGCCTCGAGCCGAGTCAGCAACGCCGCGGCCTGATTCGGTGTTTTGCGATACTCGGCAAACGTGCCCTCCGCCGCATCGAAGATCCGCAGCCGGATCTCCTCACCGACGCGTGCGATTGCCAGACTCCACGTGCCGGTGGCGGGCAGGTCCGCCGCCGTTACGTTGCCCAGCAGCGTCAGGGCGTAGTCGGTGCGGAACTGCGGCGTCCAGTCCGTGGAGAACTGCGTGAAGATCGACTGGACGCTGTCGCCCGAGCTGTCCACCGCGAGCGGCGCCTCGCCGGCAAAAAACTCGACGCGCGCCATGCCGACGTTGTCGGACGTGGACGCGATGATCGGCACGGGCGAACCGGCCACCAGCAGGCTCGATTTCGCGGGGGCCGTAATCGCCACCAACGGCGCAGCGTCGTCGACGAGCGCATGGATCGTGATTTCGTCGCTCGCCGTCTGCCCGGCGAAGTCCACCGCCGTGAGTCTGATCGTGTAATCCGCCGCCGCCGCGGTCTCAGGAACCGCGAAGCTGAATTGATACGGCGCCGCCTCGTCGGTGCCGACGAGCGCCTCGTTCACGCGCATCTCCACCTGTCGCACGTTCGCGCCGGCGGGCACCTCGCCAATGACGTCGATCTGCGTGCCCATCGTGCGATCGCCTGCGGCGGGGAAGACGATGTCGATGCCCAACGGCACCGTCTCCGGCGCGACTACGCTGAGGTTGATGTTGGCGCTGCGCCCCTCGTTGCCTGCGGCATCCTTGGCCACGGCATATAAAACGAGGGTGTCACCCGCTACATAGTTGGGCCCGTTCGGCCCGTCTTTCGGGAAAACCGCGGAGAGGTGGAACGACTGATCTTCGTTCGTCGTGAACGCCCCTCGTGCCGCCTGGAAGAACGGTGCGGCCGAGCCGCCGTGATACAGCTCGATGGTTTCGACGCCGATGTTGTCGAATCCGCCCACCGACAGCGCGATCGCGCGGTCGGCCGTCACCTTCGCCCCGTTCTTCGGAGTCGTGATCGCGATCGCCGGGGGAACAGCGTCCGCGATCGCGGAAATCCGCGCTTGCGCCACGCCAGTCAAACCGGCCTCGTCCGCCACTTTGGCCACCACGTCGACGAATTTCCCTGCCGCGGAGAGCGGCAGCTGGTATTCGAACGACGCGCTGCCGAAGCTGACCAGCTTGCCATCGATGTAATAGGCGACCGGACCCACCACCCCATCGTCGACGATGGTGCTCTGAAGCATCAGCTTGCCACCGGCCACCCATTCGGAGCCTGGCGCCGGCGTCACGAGCTCGATTCGCGGTGGTTGGTTCGCTTCAACGATCAGCGCCACCAAGTCGGTCGTCGTCACGTTGCCGCCAAAATCGGTGACCTCCGCGCGCAGGTTGTAGGTCCGGCCCACCATTCCCGCCGGAATGTGGAACGAGAATCCAAAGTCAGCGGTGCCGCCGGAGTCCAGCGCGCTTGACGGCGAGGCCTGCGTGCTGCGGGTATCGCGCGAATCGACCTTCTGCCCGTCGACGTAGAAATCGACCTTCGCGCCGTAAACGATCAGATCGTCCGTGACGCGCACGACGACGGGAATGTCGGCGTTGTCACGCACCGCCTGCTGATCCTCGTGCGAGGCGATTTCGACCAACGCCGGTGCATCAGCCAACGCGGTCAACACGACGGGCTCCGCGCAAATCTCCTCGGCGCCGCGATAGCCCACCGCCGCGACGATCAAGGAGCGCCCGCCTTCGGTCTCAGGCACGACGTAGCCGAAGCGATAGGAGTTTTCCACCGCGACTTCGGTCTCGGAACCGTTTTCGCGGCGATACGTGATAGGCACGGAGGTACGCGAGGTGCCCGCGAGAGCGCCATTCACCCATAACTCCACGCGGTCGTAAGGCGCCTCGTCCGCCGCAACCACGAAGTTGATGATCGTGCGCACGACGAAATTCCCGCCGTTCGGGACCGGTCGAAAGTCGGTTTCATACCCCTCTTTGTTTTCGAGCAGCAGCTTCTGCTTGAACGCCACATCGTCGGCGCTGGTGTAGAACCGCAACTCGCCCGGCGTGCCGGCCGCCGATCCCGCTGCTTTGATCTGAACGTCCAACGGCTGCGAGCTCGTCGTGTTGCCCGCGACGTCGGTCACGATCGCCGTAAGTCGCAGATACGTTCCGGCACGGCGCTCGGGCCCCTGCAGCGTAAACCCGTATGGCGCGGTCTCGTCGCGCGCCACCGGAGTTCCGTCGACGAGGAACACCACGTCGCGGATCCCCGCGGGCCCGCGGTCGTCTGTCACGCTGGCGGAGACCTGCAGCTTCTCGTTTTCCGCCACCCACGATCGACCCGCGCTCAGCTCGATCTTCGCCGGACCGTCCTTCACCTCCACCGCGACGATCGCCGGCGCCACGGACATGTAACGGTTTCCGACGGAAATCGAGGTCTTGCCCGGGCTGAGCCCTGATACGAGCCCGTCTGCCGAGACCTGCAGCACCGAGCTGTCCGCCACTTGATAGACGGCGCCGAGCCGGCCCGCGGAGAGATCGATCCGCTCGCCGGCCGTCCCGCCCACCCGGGAAATCAGCCCCGACACCTCCAACTGCAACGTGGCACCCACGGCCGGCAACACGAGCGGAGGAGGATTCGCAATCTCGATCGCCGTCACCAGTGACTCGTTGAGCACCGTGAACGCGAGCTGGCTCTCCATGCCTTTGAACCCCACCCGCACGGTCGCCTGGCCTGGCAGCAGCCCGTGCACCCGGCCGGTCGCATCGACCGCCACGATGTCCACATCCGTCGTCGTGAAGGTCACGCCGTCCTGATCCTCGAGGGCAATCCGCGAGCCGTTGGACAACACGCCTTCGACTACGATCTGCCGGCGATCCCCAAACCCCGTCAGTGTGGTGGTCGCGGCTCCGATACCCGCCTCGATGCGGTCCAGCCCAAGCGGAAGCAGGTTGGCGACGGCGTAGACCTCGGAGTGCGTGCGGACATTCCCGAAAACGTCCGTGCCGGTCACCATCAGATACAGCACTGCCCCCGAGGGCACCGCGGCGCCTTCCGCCATTCCGAAAAGGCTGCTGAAGGTCCTCTGGTCAGGGCTGAGCGGAAGCTGCGTTTCACCACTTTTGTCGAGGAACGACGGCACGTCGTCCAGCCGGCCGCCCCGCTGCACGAAACTGGCCGGGCCCCCCCCGATCATCGAGATCTGCACCTGGGCCAGCGGGAGCGTCCCCGCGACCGTGGCAGACGCGAGATAACTTTTCTGCTGGGGCACATAGTGCACCGACAAATCCGAAATCGTCGGTCCCGCCGAGCGGACCGCCGCCAGTGCATAGCGCGTGGACGAGCCCCCGGACAGCCCCGTCCCGGTCACCTTGGCATACACAAGGTCCGTGGCAGCCAGTGGCGTCACCGACGCGAACACAAATCCGGTTGCGCCGCCCGGCAGCGGCCGCACTTCCACCGAGGCGTACGAACGTTTGTTCGCCAGCTCAGCGACGAGGCTGTCGATGTTTCCCGCGGTGAAGTCGACCTGCGCGAGATTCGCCCGCTGGAGATACTCCCGGCCGTCGAAAATCACCACCGCTGCCTCAGTGGCGGTGAACCCGGCGAGCGCGGTCAGCTCCAGCGCGACCGAGGTGTCTGCCACGGAGGGATCCTTGATGCTCAGCCCGCCGGCCTCGCTTCCGAACGTCGGAACGGCACTGGCCAGCAAAAACACGAGCCCGCAGAGCCCCTGCCGCAAGAGCGTCCCGGTTCTCCGCTGGACTGACGCTTGGCCTCGGATGCTCACGTTAAGTCCACGGATGTTTCCTTGCCGTCGGCTCGACTTGCTATTGCGCCGCCTCCGGCAGCAGCAGGATCAACGTGCAAGCAGGATGCGCGGACCAGCGGTAACAAGCGCGGCAATACTCACCATTATCCGCCGGCAACACAGTGTGCGCGGCTGACACGAGGGGCAGGGGTAAAACACTCATCGCGACGATGGTGCGGAATCCACCCCCCTGCCAGTGAGCAGCGAGCGCTGTTACTTGCAGGCAAATGGAAGCTGGACCGGCGCAAATGCGTGGCACTCACACCGCAATTGTCAACGGGACAGCCGTTCCCTAGGGATACATCCCCACTTCGACCGGCCCTCGCCGCGGTCTGTCGGATGTGCGGTCAGCCGCGGGCCGCGCCCGAGAGTCAGCGCGCGCCCGGCGCGGGGAAGTCTTGCGAGGCGTCGTCGAGCACCAGTACCCAATCCAGCGACTCGCCCGGATCCGGCGGGACGAACCGATGCGTATCGGCCCGGGCGATCTGCCCGGCCGCGGTCGCCGCCCCGGTGCGTGGACTAAACCACCACACGTTGAGCCGTTCTCCGGTCAGCAAGCTGGTCTTCACCGTGAACGGCCGGCCCACCGGCACATAGATCGCCGCCCACGAGCCGGAGCGATCGCGCGTTCCGACCATCCGGTAACGCCCCGCGCCCGGAACCGCTGTGGCGGGTTCATCCGACACGATCAGCGCATCATCCGGAATCCGCGTGAGCACCGGCCGTGACTCCAGCAATCGCCGCGCATGCTGCATCTGCCCGGCCCCCGGCTGCTGCAACGCCGCGCGCCACGACAGCAAGGGCATGTTCACCGGCTCCCGCTCCGGCGCCGCCATCTGCCAGACAGAATGGTGACCGTAGGTGTGCCCACACGCGCCGCTGAACAAGTCCCAGTAAAGCGCGCGCCGGCAGTCGGCGGCGACCGAGTGCCCGTTCTTCGGCGCGTCGAACTCGATCGGGTGATCCTCGTAGATCGGTTCGCCATCGATGACCGGTTTCGTCGGCGACAAATCGTAATCTGCGCGGGTGCCGACGTAACGCAGCGAATTCACCTCGTGACCATTCTGCCGCATATTGAAATCGAGCCACCCGGCTCCATGAAACCAGCGCGACGAGCTGTCGCCGCCGCGCGGGTGAAACGTGATCAGGTGGGCCCCGCCGTCGCCTCGCCGCAGTCCGCGCACCATCGCCTCGATGATTTGCCGGTGCGTGTCGTTTTCGATCGGTCGATCTCCGCCCAGAATCCAAATCACCGGCTTGTCGCGGTAGCGTCGGCCAATCCACTCGCCATACCACTCCGCATTCTCGGGTGTGAAGATCACCGGGCCCTTGCCCCACTTTGCCAGGTTCCACTTGTCGCCCCATGTCGGCAACAGCCCGATGAACATCCCGCGCTGCGCCGCTTCATCGACAATCGCGTCGACGTGATCCCAATAATCGTTGTTCGGCCCCGGCTGCTCCGCCGGCCGCGTCGGATCGTCATCGATCAGCGGCAGGTGTCCATAGGCATTCGGCGTGTGCAGCCCGTCCAGCTCCGCCAGCGCCACCGCCTGAATCACGGTAAACCCCTTCACCGCGCGATCGTCGAGATACTCGCGTGCCTCGTCGATCTTCAGCCGGTGGAAGAGCTCCCACGCCGTGTCGGCCAGGTAAAAAAATGGCCGGCCATCTTCGTAGACGAGAAACCGCTGAGTCGTCGGATCTACCTTGAGTCGCGGCGCCGCCGCTTGCGCCACCGCGGCGCTCGCCGCAATCACGGCGCACACGCATGTCGCAGCCCAGCAAGTTGCAGCCAGAGCCCGGAGCGTGCGGTGAGCCGCGTCCGCAGCGGCGACAGGTGAAATGGAAATCATGGAGAAAGCAGGTTGGCAGCACAAGCGACGTCGCCCGGCCGGAGGCATTTCGAGCAACCGAACCGCCGCTGTCCACTGCAGGATGAGCGAAGCGAGGCCACGCTCCCACCCCCCGAGGATCGCGTCGCGCCCTTTAGAAACGCGGTATGCTAAAAGTTCGCAAGCAGCGTCCGTCCGTCCGACCCTCGCGTTCAGCACGCCCTCACGCTAGCCATGTCTCATGCCCTCTGCGTTGCTCCGGTTGCTCTGTCCCCCGCTCTTCTCCGTACGGTTTTACGCGCGTTCATCGTCAGCCTCGCGGCCATCGTCGTGTCTTCCTCCACGCCCTCCTCTCTCTCCGCCGCCGCGGCTGCGACGCCGCGCCACACCACCGCCGCGCTGACTACCGAGTATCAGACGGATCCGGTCGGCATTGACGTCGCGCGTCCGCGGCTGAGCTGGCAATTGCGGTCCGACGCGCGCGGACTCACTCAAGCCGCCTACCAGATCCAAGTCGCGCTCGGCATGGACGCGCTTGCCCGCGGCGATCTGTTCTGGGATTCCGGCAAGATCGCGTCCGATCAATCCGTTCAAGTGGACTACGCCGGCCCGGTCCTCTCCTCGAGCCAGCGCTACATCTGGCGGGTGCGCACGTGGAATCGGAGCGGCGAAGCCTCCGACTGGAGCGCCCCGGCGTTTTGGGAAATGGGCCTGCTGCGGCCGTCCGACTGGTCCGCTGCGTGGATCACGCCGGCGTGGGACGAAGACACGAGCAAATCGAACCCCGCTCCGCTGCTGCGCAAGGAATTCGCCGTCGAGGGCGAGATTCGCGACGCACGACTCTATGTTACGAGCCTCGGGCTCTACGAGGCCGAGCTCAACGGCCAGCGCGTCGGCGACGCGGTGCTCACACCGGGTTGGACGAGCTACGATCACCGGCTCGTCTATCAAACCTACGACGTCACCTCGCAGTTGAAATCCGGCGCCAACGCGCTTGGCGTCACGCTCGGCAACGGCTGGTATCGTGGGCCGCTCACATGGGACCTCGAGCGCAACACCTACGGCGACCGCGTCGCGTTGCTCGCGCAGCTGCGGATCACCTACGCCGACGGTCGCATCCAAACCATCGCCAGCGACGCGTCCTGGAAAGCCTCCACCGGGCCGATCCTCCTCTCTGAGATCTATGCCGGCGAATGCTACGACGCGCGGCTGAAAAAATCCGGCTGGAGTCAGCCCGGCTATGATGACCGCGATTGGTCGGCCGTGCGCGTGCTCGATCACCGCAAGGACATCCTCGTCGCACCGCTGAGCCCGCCGATGCGCCGGATCGAGGAGATCAAGCCCGTGGCGATCCTGCACACGCCCGCCGGCGAAACGGTGATCGATTTTGGCCAGAACATGGTCGGCTGGGTTCGCCTGAAAGTTCACGGTCCGGCTGGCACGACCGTGACGCTCCGGCACGCCGAGGTGCTCGACAAGGCCGGCAACTTTTACACCGCGAACCTGCGCCACGCTGCACAGCAGATCGACTACACGCTCAGCGGTCGCGGCGACGAAACCTTCGAGCCGCATTTCACCTTCCAGGGCTTTCGCTACGTCGCGGTGCAGGGTTGGCCCGGCGAGCCGTCGCTCGAATCGTTCACCGGGATCGTCGTGCATTCGGACCTGCCGCGCACCGGACATTGGGAGAGCTCGAACGCGCGGCTAAACCAGCTTCAGCACAACATTCTCTGGGGGCAGAAGGGAAACTTCGTCGACGTGCCCACCGACTGCCCGCAACGCGACGAAAGGCTCGGCTGGACCGGCGACGCACAGGTGTTTGCGCGCACGGCGGCGTTCAACCTGAACGTCGTGGGCTTTTTCACCAAATGGCTGCGCGATGTCGCGGCGGACCAGAAGCCGAGTGGCGCCGTGCCGTTCGTGATTCCCGACGTGCTCTCGCGGAACAAAGAGACCGAAGGCTCCTCCGGCTGGAGCGATGTCGCGACGATCGCGCCGTGGACATTGTATCTCGTTTACGGTGACCGCCGCGCGCTCGAGACGCAGTATCCGAGCATGAAGGCGTGGGTGGAATTTATTCGCACCCGCGCGAAGGGCGACCTCTGGACCACCGGCTGGCACTTCGGCGACTGGCTCAGCTACGCCACCACCTCGCCCGATTACCCCGGCGCAACGACCGGCAAAGATCTGATCGCGTCAGCGTTTTACGCGCACTCGGCCGATCTGCTCTCGAAGGCGGCCACAGTGCTGGGCAAAGCCGACGACGCGCGCACCTACACCGAGCTTTTCGAGCGGATCAAGGTCGCGTTCAACCGCGAGTTCGTCACGCCGTCGGGCCGCGTGGGCGAAGCCACCCAGACCGCTTACGTGCTCGCGCTGCAGTTTGACCTCTTACCCGAAGACAAGCGCCCCGAGGCGGCGCGCCGGCTCGCGGCCGACGTCAAACGTTTCGGCAATCACCTCACCACCGGATTCCTTGGCACGCCGTATCTTTGCCGCGTATTGAGCGATCACGGCCAACTCGACACCGCTTACGCGCTCCTGAACCAGGACACTTATCCGTCCTGGCTCTATCCCGTGAGCCAGGGCGCCACGACCATCTGGGAACGCTGGGACGGCATCAAGCCGGACGGCACGTTCCAGGACGCGGGCATGAACTCCTTCAACCACTATGCCTACGGTGCCATTGGCGACTGGATGTATAGCGTCGTCGCCGGCATCGACATCGATCCCGCGGCGCCCGGATATAAACACCTGCTGATTCAGCCGCGTCCCGGCGGCGGGCTCACCGACGTGCGCGCGCGGCTTGAGACCCAATACGGCCAAGTCGCGTCCGCCTGGAAGCTCGCCGATGGGCACCTCGAACTCGTGGTCGAAATTCCGCCGAACACCCGCGCGACGATCCGACTGCCCGGCGCCGCCAGGATGAAGGATGTGCGCGAATCCGGCCAGCCGCTCGCCCGCGCCGCCGGCATTACGCAGGTTTCCCGTCGGGACGATGCGGTGATCGTCGCCGCCGGTTCCGGCGAATACCGGTTCACCTACCCGCTTCGTCGTTAGCGGTGTCGCTCCGGGGTCGCCGACCCCGGATGGAGCCGCGACGCCCTCGTCGCGCTGTTTTGTTGTAGCCGGGGTCGCCGACCGCGGCCCGGCCTCATCCTCCTTCGCTGAGGCTACGGAGGACAAGTCGAGGCCCGCTACAATGCTCTCCGTGTCGTCCTACCGCGCCGCTCCCGGTTGCCGCACGCAACCGCGCAGCGCGGAGTCCACCTTCAGCACGTGGTTCACGATCCAATCGCAAAGTTCCCGGTGCACCTGCTGCGCGGCCAGCGCACTGCCGCCGCCGCTCAGCCGCGTCTTGGCGCGCTCGAGCATTTCCAGAAACCGCCGATGGGCGGTCTTGTTCGTCTCGGCCATCACGCACTGGTGCCGGTGCATGCACCCTTCCTCATAAGTGAAATGCGTGGCGGCGTAGGTGCGAAGCCCCTCCAGCGTGTCGCTGATCACCTTCGAACCGCGACCTTTCGTGATCGCTTCCTCGAGTTCGTTGAGCATCGCCACGAGCCGCCGGTGATCCTGATCCACGCGCGCCTCGCCGGTTTCATAGGTAGCAGACCAAGCAATCATTGCCTCGATTTCGGCGCGCCCAGACGCGAACTGTAGGCGACCTCAGCCCTAGTAGCAGCAACCCGCCCTCGCGAAAGTCAGTCTGATTTCGCCAGCATGCCGCGTTCGGCTCTCGACACCGGCGGTGCCATCGCCGGTGAGCGCGCCCCTCCGGAGCGCACGCTCCGCAAACGCTCACTCAAGCCGCATTGGCAACGCGCTCCACCGACCTGTGTGGCACTGGTCAGAGACCGGCGCCACCCAACCACCCACGGCGTTTCCTCCAACTCACTTCGCCACCGTCGCGCGCTCCGCAAACAGCCCGAGATCGATCGCGTCCGCCATGATCTGATAGCCGGCCGCCGACGGATGCAGGTGATCACCGCCGTCCACCGCCGGCGCCAGCCGCGCCGGGTGCTCGGGATCGCGCGTCACCGCATCGAAGTCGATCACGCCGTCGAACTCGCCGCTGCTGCGGATCCAGGCGTTCACCGCCTGCCGGTCGGCTTCGCTCTCGGGCGTCGAATAGGACGTGAACCCCTCGAACGCCATGATCGTCGCTCCGATGACCTGGATCCCGTGGCTGTGGGCCCGAACGATCATCTGCCGCAATGCGGCGATGATGTCCTGCGCCGTTGCCGTCGGCTCGCCTCTGGCGCGCGCGCCCACCGCCGTGCCTATGTCGTTCACCCCTTCGAAAATCACCAGCCAACGCGCGCCCGGCACCGCGATCACGTCGCGGTCAAACCGCCGCAGCGCGCTGTCCCCCAACCCATCGCGCAGGATGCGTCCGCCGCCCGCGCCCTGGTTCAGCACGGAAAGCCTCGCCGTCGCGGGATTCGCGTGCAGCCGGCGCGCGAGCAGGTTCGGCCAACGGTCGTTCTTGTTCGTGGTCGAGCCGCGTCCGTCCGTGATCGAGTCGCCGACCACCACGATCGCTCCCGCCGCCGGATCCGACAACGTCTCCACCGCCGCGAGCAGATACCAGTGATCCGTCTTCGCCGCGTCCGGCAGATCGGCCACCGCCAGCGCCGCGCCCGGCGAGATGAACGACGTGGTGCGCGAACCCGGATGTCCGGTGAGATTCGCCGGCACCGACGTCGTGTGCACGCTGACGGCGAGGTTTTCAAATGGCTCGACCTGAAACGGCACCTCGTCCGAAACGACCATCGTGCCCGGTAGCACCGTGACCGCCGGTGCACCATTGAAACTCAGCGCGCGATCGCTCGCCGGATCGATGGCGGCGGCGCCGTGCGATTTCGCCACGTGCGCGCCGGCAATCACCAGCGGTTTCTCGCCATACTGATTGGAGAACGTCAGCCGCACGCGCGTCCCTGCCAGCGTCGGCTGCACGATTTGTCTCAGCGTTTGCCCGTCGAGTCCGGGCGCCGGCGGCATGTTGTGTGGCTCGGTCAGCTGTTGCGCCGACACCCAGGTCGCGACCCAGCGGTTGGCCTGCGCCGTCGCGCTCGCGGACGCAACCAGGCCCACCGCGAAGAAGCCATGTAGCACAACGAGGAGTAGGAAACGCTTCATAGATTGAGTTCTCCACAGATGACCCGGTCAGTCGACCGGAATTATCAGGTTGTAGCAGCGTCAGCAGGCGGCGATCGGTCACAACCCTCTGCGCATTCACATTGCTGAACGCGCCTGCGCCTCGTGGCATGGGCGTGCGCAGCCGCGCCCTGCGCGGTTCGGCAGTGGCGACGATCGTGCCGCACGATTCGCGCCGGAGCCGTCTCCCGCGCTCAGCCCTTCGGCGGCCAGGCGACTCCCTTCAACTCGGACGGAAGCTGCGTCGGCTCGACCGGATAGAACTGCTTCAGGTCAAACTTGCCGGATTCGAACTCCTTGTCCGGCGCGCCGACGATCAACCAGAGCACTTCCGTATCTGAATCGTTGAAGATCTGCCGCAGCATCGCCGGCCCCACCAACACGCCGCCATAACGCGGCACGGTCAGTGTCTCCTCACCCACCCGGATCCGGCCCGTTCCCTCCAGCACGAAATAAAACTCCTCCGCGATCACGTGCCGATGCAGCGTGTTCGCACTCTTCGGCGGCAGTCGCCACAGCCGCGCGCCCAACAGTTCGCTGCCTGTGCGCTCGAGGTAATCCGCATTCGGGATACACATCAGATTCGACGGCCGCCAGCTCAGGTCGCTCGGCGTGATCAGTCGGTAGCCTTCGATCGCTTTCATGCGTGGGCACGTTAGCCCGGAAATTTCACGAACAGGAGTGAAGCTCAATCCGAAATTTCCGTCCGCCTGCGGCGGAGCGACCTGGTCGCGGCTGGCCCCGACAGAGTCGGCCTGGAGGGCGGGTATTTCATGAAATATCCGGGTTAGCGGTCGCGGCCCTGCCCGCGAGCCCGAAGCCCGTCAGCCACATTCCGATCCGTCCGGCCGCCCGCGGATGCGGCGCGGTCTACGCTCCGCCAACGCGCTTTTTGCCAGGCTCGGTGGTGGCGCTCAACAGCGCCGCCATGCTCTGCAGCAGCAGCGCTCGCAAGTTTTCGCGGCCCAGAATTGCCTCCTCGTCCAGCTGGTTCGATCCGAGCGGCAACGACACCGAAGCCGCTTCGACGATGCGCGCCGACATGGTGGTGAGCACCTCGCGCAACGATTCCAGCGCCCACGCCGAACCGCGTAGAACGTGCAGGATCACGACCTTCTTTCCGGCGAACGCAGGATCGCTCACCAGCCAGTCGAGCGCATTTTTGAACGCGCCCGGCAGCGCGTGCACGTACTCCGGCGTCGATATCACCAACACTCCCGCCTCCGTCACGAGGCGGCGAAACTTCGCGACCTCGTCGGGTGGTCGCTCGCCATCGAGGTCCGGGTTGAAATGAGGCAGTGCGGCGATCCTCTCATAGTGCTCAAACGTGAGCGTCGACGGCGCCAACCGCTCGTAGGCTCGAAGAATAGCGCGATTCGACGACCGGGCGCGCAGACTGCCGCACAGAGTTAAGACCTTCATGGTGCGTTTCGATTCGCCGCACTTCGCCGAGCCGCCGCGGTCCGGAGGCGCGCAACGCCCCTCACCCGCGATCGGAGCGCGCGACGATCACGACCGCGGGCAACGCCCGCCTTCTGCCAGCTCGCGCCCAGCCGCCGCCTGCCCGGCACCAAGCCTCCTGACGGGCTTCGCTCTTTCGCTCGCCTCGAGATCGCAAATAGCAGGTGCGGGCTTTTCATCGTCGCGTCGTGGCCGAGGAATCGCCGGACTCCGGCGGCGTATCCTGACACAACTCGCACCGTCGACCTTTGCTCAAATGATAAAGCCGCGTCGCGATAAACAGCGACGTTGCGATCGCCGACCAGAGCGCGCTTTCGAGGGTCACTTGGCGCAGCGAGCGCCCTTTCATGAGACCGACGACGAACAGGAGCACAAAGCCGGCCGTGAAAACGGTCAGGAAACGTCTGATCCAGAATGAGAGCGGCATGAGGGACCTTCTTCTGCGGCGGCATCATCGCGCGAGTGGCGACGAACGTTGGGCGTGTGGGTGGGAGAATATCGGGGATGACAAGGCCGGCACAGCACACGGCTGAGCCCGAACCGCTTTCTGGCGCGGCACCGCCATGATGTCACGGGCATTCCCCTGGGAGCGCGGACGCCTTCGTCCGCACTCAGATCGGAACAGGTTCTGTTCTCTCGATTGCCGCGGCTCTACTCCGGAATGACGTTGGCGTGCCGCAATGACCTGCCAGCGGCCGCCGGCTTGGAGCCAGACATTGGTAAAGCGGCGCTTCACGCTCTGACCGGCCTTCGGGTTGTTTCCGATCGGTTCGACGGTTTCTGCACCCATCACAATCGCGAGATCACCGTGAAACCTGATCGCCTCGATGGTGCGCTCGAACCTGGAGTACTTGATGAAGCCGCCCCGCACGAGATTCAGGATGGCCTGCCGGTCCGGAGTGATGGTGCTCTGTGGATTATTCACGATCATCATGGGGGACCACAGCTCCTCGAGTTTCGCGGTATCTGAGGCAAGCACCGCCTTCCGCTCATCCTCCTCGAGATGGCGGATCACTTCCTCACGATTGCCTCCGGTCGACTGCGCGCAGAGCGGCCTCACCAAAAGGCTGCCGCAAAGGATAACCAACAAACCGAGCATTTTTTTGTTCATGGGATTCTGGCCTTCTTGGCCGACTTTAGCGACATGCCACGTCGGTGTCGGTGCGCAACCGACACGGGCTCTGGCGACACGGAAACCCTCCGCCGCCGGCATTCACCGCTCACCCTCGCGCTTGAAAAAACCTAAAACTCTTGCGCGGTTCACCTCAGGTGGTGGTTAGGCCCTAGAGATTCCTGGTCCTCCATTCGCTGGATTTTCTCAACGCCATCCTTACATGCTCTCTCACAGAAGGGGTAAGCCCCTGACGGAAGAACATCCCTCCCCATACGGCAAATGCGTCAGGATCAAATGGCTTCTTCGGGTCACGCTTAAGCTCCTTCACGTAGAGTTCCGCTATCGCATCCCTAATGTCAGTACGATCGACCAACGCATCGACATCCTCGGGGCTTACAATGGTCCATCGTTGAAGACGCTCGCGTATGCCGCGCGCATTGCTGAAAACGTCGTCTCGGGAAAACCAAGGCACGCGGGCAAATGCGTCTGCCAACGCGTCGTCGCTAAGTAGCGGTTCAGCTCTCTTGCCGGTGAGCAGCGTCTCCAACTCCTCGGAATACAATCTTTGCTTCGCAAGCAAATCACCGACAGCCAGCGCATCAGCACCAGAACGCTCGGCGGCACTCAACTGAGTCTCGATTGATCGAAGTAATGCGTCGTAAGCCTCGATTCTCGCGCTCTTGCTCCGCTCCTTTCTGTCTTGGAATAAACTGAAAAGGACTCCGGCAAATGCCAAAATCGAGAACAAAGAAGACAATGCACCAAACGTGTCGCCGAATACCCCTGCTTCCTGCCAAGTGCAGAAAGCCGCCTTGGCGATAACCAGGTAAAGCGCCCAAATAGCAAGCGCGCCGACCGACAGGCCCACGAGCAGTTTCCAGCTAAACGGAGCATCGGGGATTTTCATAAATTTCCGCCTAACGTTACAAGTGAGCCATGGCCGGACGCAGTCCGGCCATTGGCTCTGATGGCTGGTCGGGCTCTGTTTTCATTTAATACGCGATGGTGGCTTTCCGACCAGCGCGGGGTTTCCGACTGGCTCGATGCCCTTCTTGAACCATCCCTTCTTTCTCTGATATCGCTGGCACAGAAGTACGCCACTTTCGGCAACCCTATCGCCGGCTTCGACAAACAGTCCCTCCCACCGGGTCCCTTCGAGCGTCAAATAGCCATCGTAGGCTAACGCATATCGGAGGATGTCGCTCTTCGCGGCCTCAATCTTCTTCTTTCCTTCTTCGACTCCGATTTCCACTCGGTCTGCGACGTAGCGCGTGAGCGTGCGCTGACCGGTGGCATCTTCGGTAAGCGAAAACGGAATCAAGGTCTCGCCGTTGTCTTCGATCGAAAACACCGCGTGATCGAGCGCCTTAAACATGAGGTCGTTCAATTTTAGTTCGTCAGGAGGAGTATCGCTCATGGTCTTTGCCCAACGTTTCAGATCAGCCACGCGGGCCGGGCGAGGATGGAGTTTCGGGTGCGGCTGAACCGCCCGCAGGCGGACGGCTGCCCGCGTTGCGCTGTGGCGGCTGGTTGGGCCGCTTCTCTTCCGAAGCTGGGGGAGGATCAATACGCGAAACGAAGGCGCGAACGCTCTCATGCTGTGGTGCCGCGGCTTCCCGCCCGACCCACGTCATCACTTGCGATGCCTTTTCTCCGGCAAAAAAGCAGACATCAACGTCGCACTCGACGCGATCGCCGTCCTCGTATGCCCCAAACCAAACGTGCAATGACCGTGCGCACCACTCAGCGCGGACGATGAGGTCGTCCGCTTCCGCACGCGCACAGACGTAGCCGAACACTTCCTTCAATCCGCCCAACGACCGCAAATGCTGAAGAAGCGCTGCGTCATATTCTCGCGATCCAAGCGCCGCACCCGACTTGACGCCGAGTACACCGGCGACTCGATCGGGAAGCTTCGCGCCGACCTTTGTCTGTGCGAAGCCAGAGGCGCATACGACAAGCATGAGGAGAGCGATGAGAGCTGCTTTCATGATTGGCCCAACGACCAAAGATCAGCCACGCGGGCCGAGCGAGGACGGAGTTTCGGATGCGGATGAATCGTCCGAAGACGGACGGCTGCCCGCGTTGCGCTGTGGCGGCTGGTTGGGCTTCTTCTCAGTCATGATGAGCCGGACATCCCGAGCTTCTCCTTAATCTCCTGCTTCGCCCATTCTTTCAGAATTTCGAACGACCACGACGCTCCTGGTTTCAGCACATGCGTCTTCGCTTTCTTCCAGAGCGTGTCGCTCCGCATAGTCTGAACAAAATCATGTCCGGCCCAAGTGAGCTCAAAAGGTAGGACATAAATCACACGCTCGCTTGAGCGAGACCGCACTGGCTCACATCTGAGGAGTCCTGCGTCGTGTAATAAGACGAGGTGAGTTTTAATCGTGCGATCGTCGTATCCCTCAATAGGCGGAATCGCGACGTGACGTGGTGACTCCTTCTCTTCGAAGAAGAAAAGGAGCTTCCGGACCAGATCCATATCACGCTTCATAAATTCTTTGCCCAACGACCCAAGATCAGCCACGCGGGCCGAGCGAGGCTGGAGTTTCGGATGCCGGTGAATCGTCCGACGACGGACGGCTGCCCGCGTTGCGCTGTGGCGGCTGGTTCGCCTCTTCTTCTCCGAGATGATGGATCTCAAAAACGATCGTCTCACAAGCAGGAGCCCACTCAGGCGAACCTTGTATTGCCGCGACGAATCGGTCGAAGAAAGGACAGATGTGGTCTTTGGGAACCCGGTAGCAATCTAGCTTGATGTAGACCTGCCTCCCTTTGCTTTCGGGATAGCGCTCCACGAACTTCCCAGTGGTGACGACTTCGATCACATCGTATAAACGTTCCTGAATCCTCCGGAGTTCACCGAGCGGCTCGCCTTCCCAAGGCCCTTCCTCAAGCACGCGCATGCAATAGGACCCGTCCGGTCGAACAGTGACGAAGTCTATCGTGACCTGGCGCATCTTTCGGCGAACGTTAAAGATCAGCCACACGTGTGCTTGGCGCGGGCCGTGCGTAAGCACGGAACGTGACAAGCATACGTGTTGGCTGTAGCGCCTGGTTCGGCCTGTTCACGCCGCGAAGGGGTAGAACCATACAAAGAGCGAAATCCACGAAATAACCGAAAGCACTAAAGAAAATCGCGCCGACAGGAATCGAGCGACGAGGAGAACTGCAACAACCGTCACAAGGCCAAAACCAGTAACGCCGGCCAGAGCACAAACGTCGACGCATCGAAGATTGGTCGGCCCAACTTTGTGAACGCCACGATCAAAACTGGCGTGAGGAACAAGACGCCAAACCACAGGCGATAATCATACGGCGTCGGCTTTTCCAAACGCTCGCCGCGGAGAAGACGCCCGATAAAGATTGCTAGCCACGTCTGCATGCTTCTTTGCCGAACGATTCAGATCAGCCACGCGGGCCGAGCGAGGCCAGAGTTACCAATGCGGGTGAATCGCCCGAAGGCGGACGGCTGCCCGCGTTGCGCTGTAGCGGCTGGTTCGGCGTTGTCATGGCATAAACTTCCCCAGCCAGTAGCGAGCGCAGGGAAAACTCACGAGCAGGATCAGACTGATTATCGCCACAAACGCGATCTGAGAACCGAGACCCTTACTCGGCTTGTCGGGCTCGACGTCCGACGGGACATACTCTGCCGATGCGATTCGGTGATAGAGAATCCTGAAGCCTTCGTGGGCGTCGCCAAAGAACACACGCGAGACGATCGCGGCCACACCGTAAGCGAGGGCAAGGGCAAGCAGCGCTGCGGTGCCGTCGATCATGTCTTTTCTTTGCCGAACGTTTCAGATCAGCCACGCGGGCCGAGCGAGGACGGAGTTTCGGATGCGGGTGAATCGCCCGAAGACGGACGGCTGCCCGCGTTGCGCTGTGGCGACTGGTTCGGCTCTCTGGTCATACGTGCTTCCATACAAACCAAGCCGAGTAGCCGAGCAGCCCACACGCTACGATACCGGCCAGCATCACACTTTCGGGTGTCCAGAAGCGCACGCCGAATCGATAGACGAAGAATTGATACCAGCGCATCTCCTTTTCGTAGCCGTCCTCCGTCAGCGGAAGAATCTTCGCACGCCCAAGCGTCACGATCTTCACGGCCGCGAAACCAATCGCGTAGAAAAGCGGGTAAGCCACGAATTCGACTGCCGCTCGAGCTATGGCTTCGAGAATCATTCTGCTTCGCCCAACGTTTCAGATCAGCCACGCGGGCCGAGCGAGGGCGGAGCTTCGGATGCCGGTGAATCGTCGGAAGACGGACGGCTGCCCGCGTTGCGCTGTGGCGGCTGGTTCGGCTGTGTGTCACTACGGACCCCTTGCTTCCTCAAGTGGAAGGCAATCCGTATGGAGTCCACTAGGCCTCTCTCTTCGTCGACGAGCAACGCAGCGATGCGGCCGACCCTAAACTTAAAAACGACGATCGCGACAACGAGCACTGCAAGAATCACTCCGCTCCATCCCGGAGACCTATCCTTGAGAGCCCAGCAAGCAAACAGGACCGGTGAACAAAGCAGCGCAAAGCCAAACTGAAGGCCGATTCGCATGACTGCCCGCGCGACGAAATTCCCAGCAGGCGATTCAACGTCCACCGTCACGTACTGCGAATTTGGGACTACGGCGGGAAGCGAAGCGCCTGCACGGAAGCACTCGCCGCACACCTCTGCCTGTGTCAGCCGATCGAACAACCGATAAGGTTTACGGCAGACTGGGCAGGCGATTCTCATATTTTGCCGAACGTTCAAGGTGAGCCACGGCTGCCGGCGGCGCGATCTCCTGCGCCAGCAGGAGGCGTGACGCCGCTGGCCGTTGGCTCTGACGCCTGGTTCGGCCTACTACGGAAAACCGCGACGGTCTTCCGGAAATGCACATACATCAGAAGCACGGCTAAAATGGTGAAGCTACAGAAGGTGTAGCCGTGAGCGGGCGATAGATGGAACGTGATCAGGACATAACCAGTCGCGGTCGCGGTACAGGAACCCATTCCGAGCGGGTACATCAACCAAGACACCGGACTGATGTAGACGCCAGTAAGCAGAGCGGTGAACGTCATGAGCGCACGTCCGATCGCCATCGGAATGGCCACCGCAAACAGCAAACCGGCCCACCACAGCGGCCGGTCCGAGGCGCCCACCGACAAAATGGTGAGCAAGCCAGCAGCCGAAGCAGCGGCCATCCCGAGCTGTATCATCTCGCCGCGCTTTTCGACCTCTTCAATCGGGTTGGTGCGGATCATATCGCTCGTTCGGCCTAACGTTAACGATGAGCCACCGCAGGCGGCGGCGCGACTCGTGCGTCCCTGGCCTCCGTAGGCTCGGCGGAGGAGGCAGCACGAGGCGTGACGCTGCCGGAGGTTGGCTCTGGCACCTGGTTGGGCAGGCTCGTAGCACGTCTCGCAATCGTAAGCTCCTTCAGCGTCTCTGCTGCATCGCGGACTTTGTCGGGGTAGAACGACAGCAGCCAGACGTGAAGATAACCGCTGCTCGCTTCGCGTCCGCAGGGAATGACGGCATCCCACCGGGTCCGATAATCCGCATCTTCATGCTGCCACCAAAGCACAGGAAATCCGCCTACAATCCCTGGTGCAAGTCTTTCGGCCGGCGGCCTAACATTGGGATTAAACCCTGCGTAGATGCCTACGCTAACGCGTGCGCTTCCTTCGCCGATGGTGGAACCCCACACATCGAAGTCCGGCCCTTCGCGATATTGCCAACCAGAGCCGGATGGTAGTCCACCTGAGACCTGGAATAGCGATGGTCCCGAAAGGGCTGCGATCCGATCGGACGACAAGAGCCGTTCTGCTTGGACTGCATATGGGGGCGGCGACAACGAAATCGGAAGCACCGCTGTATTCGGGTGCGTCGCTACGTACACCGCGCCAAGAAGGAGCACGTATGTCGCATACCGAAGATACGCCGCTTTCATTTGCCCAACGTCAGCGATGAGCCATGGCGGTGCGCAGCACCGACATTGGCTCTGGCATCTGGTTAGGCGTTTTTTTCATCCTTGGATTTGCGGAGTGCCAGCCACGATGCGGCAAAAGGGAAACAGGCGGTGAGAAAAACAAACGCTCCGACGCGGTGCTGATCGATGGCACTTCCAAACGCTTCGCCGAAAGCGAGGACACCGTGAATCCCTGCGCAAATGCCGGCGACAATTCCGGTAAAGATCCCAGTCCACACGAGAATTCCGGCGCGGCCCATCTTCGCCCTTCCAAATCTGACAAGCAGCCAGGCAAACGGAGCGGCAACCAGAAGCCACACGAAGATCCATGGAGTGACGTCGAATACCAATTCCCGAGCGACCTTGGCTATCGCCTGGACGAAAAGCTCGAAACTGGACGCTCGATTCATCTTCTTTGCCTAACAGTGTTATTGGAACCAACTCAGTAACAGGATACAGAGGTTCACGGCCCCTAGGATGGGGCGATGCCGCTTGGCGGCAACGCTCATTTACCCGTTGAAGCTCAAGCTCTGGCCGATCGGCCTCCGGCGAACTCTTCATCGGGTAACGCATTCGCCCCCTTGATATGCTCACCGACAAAAGCCCTACTGTAGTCGTGCAGTCGTCTGGCCGCAGTCCCCTGCCAAGATTGAGAGTTGAGGGCGAAGAGCGGAGAGCTGACAGTCCACGCGAAGAGCCGAACGGCCGGTGGGCCACGAAACGGTGGACGGCTCGCTTTGAGTTCTGAGTTTTGCGCCTTCTGCGCTTCTTTGCGGCCAGCCACGGTTTCGTGTCTTTGGCGTGTTTCGTAGTTCTCCCAGCAAGGCCACTTCGGCGGCGCTGCGCCGCTTCAGCGGATCGGGGGGGCGGGATCGGAAGCGCCAATGGATCAGGGGCGGGACGCCCGTGCCACGGGAAAGCGGCCGAGGGCCCCGACCTAGTCGGGGTAAACAGGCCGCGCTCCCAGTTCAATCGCGGGATGCGCGGGCAAGACCTTCGTCGGCGAGCAGGGGTACCGCGCGCCGTATCAGTTCTTCACCGGCAGAAACGCGTAGTCGCGGCCGTAGTCGAGCATCTGGCCCAGGAAGTCGGACGGGTATTCTACCTTCACGTCGGTGATCGTGTCGCCGACGATCACTGGCACGAGTCGCGGCTGGATGAAGCCCATAAATGGCGCCACATTGAGCGGCGCATAGCGGCGGTGCACTTCCGCGAGCAGCGCCTCGTCCACCTTCACGCCGTACGTTTCAACCAACGCTTGGCCGGCCGCGTAGTCGCCTTCGGATTTGATCCGCTGAATTTCGCGCAACAGCTGCCCCAACAAGCCGCGGAGTTTTTCGTAGTCATTGATCCGAAAGAAGGTTTTCCCGTCGCGCGTCGCGCGTTCGATCACCCGGTCGGCCTTGCCGTGTTCGAAAGCCCAGGCTGCGACCAGCTGCCGATTCCGCATGTGCGCCTCCTCGAGCTGATGGCCCGGCTGCACGCGATACAGCTGCGTCATCAGCCCGTTCATGACGTATTTGTCGTAACCGGCCTTGCCGACTTCGAGCGTGGGCATCACGCCAATCTCGACGAGCTTGGGATCGAGAATGAAATAGAGCCCCACCAGGTCGGCGCGCGCCTCCTCCAGCGTGGCCGAATAGTTTTTCAGCGTCTGGTCCGGTGTGCCCACGCCCGGATTAATCTGCCCCGACGCGTGACCGATCACTTCGTGCATGTCGGTGTGTAGATCGCTCGCCAGCGGCGCCCACTGCTTGAGTCGCGCGATCACCTCCGGGCTGGCGCCGAACTCGTCGTTCACCGGACTCTTTGCCAGGACGGCGTTGTAGGCGTGCACGATGTTGCCGAGGGAGACGGACTTCGAGCCGTGCTGCTCGCGGATCCATTCGGCATTCGGCAGATTGATGCCGATCGGCGTCGCGGGCGCGGCGTCGCCAACCTCGCCGATCACGGTGATCACCTTGGCCGAAATGCCGGTGACGTTCGGCTTCTTGTGCGCGGGCGCGATCGACGAATGGTCCTCGAACCACTGCGCTTGCGCGGAGATTGCCGCGATGCGCTTCGTCGCCTCCTCGTCGCGCATCGAGACCACCGATTCGAACGCGCCGCGTTTGCCCGCCGCGTCCACGTAGGTCTCGATGAAACCGTTGACGAAATCGATCGTCGGCGTGGTGTCGCTCACCCACGCGATGCAGTGCTGGTCGAATTCGGCAATGTCGCCCGTGCGGTAGAACCGGATCAGGTGCTCGAGGCTCTTCTGCTGCGTGGGCGTTTCCGCCACCGTCCGCGCCTTCTCCAGCCAGCCGACGATCTGCTCGATCGCGGGTCCATACATTCCGCCGACTTTCCAGATCCGCTCCACCAGCTTCCCGTCGACCCTGGCCAGCTGCGAATTCAGCCCGAACGACAGCCGCGGGTTTTGCGCCTTGCGCGCCATCTCCGCATAGAACGCCTCGACCTCGGCTCCCGTGACGCCGCGATAGAAAGCGTTGGCCGAACCCGCGACGTGATCGACGCCCGCGTCGAGGTTCGTGGTCTTCGCATCGAGCTGCGGGTCGAAAAGGATCGGCGTCAGCCACTCGCCAAACGCACGAACCTCGCGTCCCTCGAGCGGGAGCTGCGCGGGGTCGGTCTGCGCGAGCAGCGTTTGCAGGTAGGCCGGCGGAAAGGCCGGCAGGATCTTCGTGCTCGCGTAGTGATGGTGAATGCCGTTCGCGAAGAAGACTTGCTTCGCATAGGTGAGGAACGCCGTCCACTCCGCACCTTCACGCGGCCCGCGGTAGCTGCGCAGCACGGCTTCGAGTGTTTTCCGCACGGCAAGATTGTGCGGATACTTCTGGTCCCAAAAAATATCGCGGCCCGCGAGCCCGGCCTGCGTGAGATAGTACGCGAGCTGTTTCTGCCGCAGCGACAGGTGCTCGAAACCGGGGACTTGGTAACGGAGCACTTGGATGTCTGCAAAGCGGTCCGCCTCAGGTTTGAAATCATCCGCGCGCGGGGTCTCGGCGGTGGCAGTCGCGGCGGCGGTCCGAGCCACACCGGCGACGAGCAGGAAGAAGAATGCAAGGTAACGCATGGCGCGATCCTTCCGAACCGTGCGCATCTGGCCAGAGGAAATCGTGTCGAAACGCTCGGGTGGCACGGGCATCTTGCCCGTGATCCGAGAAGTGTTTCCCGCGCCGGCCTCGCGCTTTCCGCGAGCCGAACAGCCAGGTAGGTGGGCGGTGCGGCCCGTCTTATGGAACGTTCGCGAAAGCGGAAGTGTCGCCCACGGGCGGGACGCCCGTGCCACCGCGGAGCCAAGCCGAGAGGCGCCCCGACTTGCGGTGCCCACGAGAACGATCTGGTTTTTCCGCATCCAGGCTCCAATCTGCTCGTCCTGCTTTGCCCAGATCCGTCACTTCCCTCGCGCGCTCGCGCCTTCCCCTATGACTCAACTCCGTCTCCTGTCTTCGCTGGCGCTTGGCGCCGCCGTGACCACGTCACTTCTGGCCCAGCCGGATCCCAACTGGCTCGGCCATGATCGCGAACGCCCGTTGCCGCCGGTGGTCACGCCGGCCACGCCCAGCACGGCCGAACAGCCCGGCCGCGCCCCGTCCGACGCCGTCGTGCTCTTCGACGGCAAGGACCTTTCCGCCTGGGTCGCGATCGATGGCAGTCCGACCAAATGGGTCACGCGCGATGGTGCGCTCGAATGCGTGCCCGGCAGCGGCTACATCCGCTCGCTCCAGTCGTTCGGCGATTGCCAGCTCCACGTCGAATGGGCCGCGCCGACGCCGACCAAGGGCGACAGCCAGGGCCGCGGCAACAGCGGGCTGTTCTTCGGCGCCGGCCGCTACGAGGTGCAGGTGCTGGATTCCTATCAGAACAAAACCTATGCCGATGGCTCCGCCGCCTCACTCTATGGCCAGTATCCTCCGCTGGTGAACGCCTCGCTGCCGCCCGGCCAGTGGCAGACCTACGACGTGATCTGGACGGCGCCGCGCTTCGATGCCGAGGGCAAGCTTCTCGCCAAAGCGCGCGTCACGGTCCTCCACAACGGCGTGCTGGTGCAGAACAACGCCGAACTCACCGGCCCGACCGGCTGGATTGGCCGCGTGCCGTATCAGGCGCATCCGGAGCGATTGCCCATCGCGTTTCAGGATCACGGCAATCCGGTTCGCTATCGCAACGTCTGGGTGCGTGAGCTCGGCAACCCACGCAAAAAGGAACTCATGCTCCCGGAAACCACGCTCGAGTCCTACACCGGCGTGTATGGTCGCCCGCCGTCGAATGTCGTGCAGGTCCGCCGGCTGCCGGATGGCCTGCTCTCGCTTCGCCTCGCCGGCGTCGACCTTGTGATGCACGCGGAGTCGCCCACCCGGTTCTACGCGCTCACCACGGACGTGCAGTGCGAGTTCCTCGGCGAGGGCGACGCGCGAAAACTCGCGGTGACCGTCGGCGAGGATTCGCCGCACCCGATGACACTCGAACGCGTGTCGCGCTGATCAGGAGCGTGCACAATCTTTAGGGGCAGATAACGGCAGACAACTTTGGGTCACAGAGCACACCGCGCTCCGCCCCAGAGTTCACAGAGGAATACCGGTCGATCCCGTCTAGAATCTTTCCTCTCGTCGGTTCTGTTTTCGCACCGCCTCCCCCCAACACCTGGTGGCCTCCCGCGGGCTTCCGGTTCGGAGTTCTGTGCCCTCGGTGTTACGTGCCTTGCGTTGGGTCGAGGCGCGGATCGAGGCGCCGGATGTCGTGGTCGTATCCACGCCGCAGGTGCCGGCGCCGAGCGTCGTGCGTTACGCCTGGCAGTCCCATCCCCGCACCACGCTCGTGAATGGAGCGGGCTGGCCCGCCGCGCCGTTCCGCCCGGACGAGTAGCGTCGGGGTACGCCTTGCTCGCACCTCGCGCGCCGTCGGAGAGATTTCAATTCACGGCATAAGGGCCGCTGCTGGATCCCCCGCTGCGGCGCTGCAGGGTTCCGGTGCGCGCGGAATCGTTGTACACTCCGGGCACCATGAGCGACCCCTACTCACAACCCCAGAAGTTCCCCGTCATTCCGACCGTCATCATCGGCGTGCTCGCCGCGGCGTTGGTGGCCGTCGTGTTTGTGTTCATGAACCGGCTCGAGGCGACGCGCACCCGTGCCACCGCCGCCGATGAGCAGACGCTCCAAGCCAGGAGCGAGATCACCGCACTCCAAACCCGGGTCGAGGAAACCCGCGCCGCCGCGGAGAACCTCCAGAAGCAGCTGAACGCCGAGACGCTCGCCCACACGAAAGCGCAGGCCGACATCGCGGCCGCACGCGCCGAATCGGCCCGCGTGCAGCGGGAGTGGGACGACGCCAAGGTCCGCCTCGCCGAATTGGCCGAAGAAGCCCGCACGGCGAACGCCCGGGCATCGGAGAATCAGACGCGACTCAACGAGGCGGAGACCCGGTGCGCAAAGGCGATGAAGCAGCTCGGCGACGCCAAGGTGGAGGCGAATGTGGCGAATCACCGGGCGGAAGAATCCGCCGCGAAGCTCGCCGAGGCACAGAGCAAGCTGGCCGAGCTGCGAACGCAGCTCGAAGCCGCTACGAGCAGGAAGCGCTGAGCGCGCGAATCTCTGCGCTCTTCGGGAATCTCACCGGTCCGCCGCGTCCATGCACGCGACGGGCCGTTTTCTTTTTCGCCTTTCGTTGTGCGGCGGGAGAGCGACGCCCTCATCGCACCCTGAGGCACGGGCGTCTCGCCCGTGGGTTTTCCTGGAAGTAAAATGCGCCTGCGGCGGGCAAGGCGGCCGGGTTCCGACTTTGACGCGCGGGCGCTTGCGCATAACCGTTTGGCGTCAGCCCACCCCATAGTTCTCGCTTATGTGTTTCGCGCTTCGCCCGCTTCCTCCCCGCTCAGTTTTGCTCCCGCTCCTCGCCTGCTGCCTACTCGCCGCACCGCTCAACGCTCAGCGCACGAACAAGCCGCTGCTGCACGGCAAACACTGGGTGGCGGTCACCGGCAAGCCGCTCGGCGCCACCGCGGGCGCCACGACGTTCGCGCGCGGCGGCAACGCCATCGACGCCGCCTGCGCGATGCTCGCGGCGACCTGCACGATGTGGGACACGCTCGGCTGGGGCGGCGAAACCCAGGCGCTGATCTATAATCCGCACACGCGCCAGGTGATTGGCGTGAACGCGCTCGGCGTAGCCCCCACCGGCGCGACACCAGAGTTCTTCCGCAGCCGCGGCCTGGCCTTCCCGCCCGAGTACGGCCCGCTCGCCGCGGTGACACCTGGCACGCCCGGCGGGCTCATGCTGATGCTGGCGGAGTTCGGCACCTTGTCGCTCGCCGACGTCCTCGCGCCGGCAATCGAGATGGCCGACGGTTATCCGATCGAGGCGCAGGCGGTGGGTGCGATCGAGCGGTTCCGGGGCGAGATCGAGCAATGGCCTGCCTCGCAACGCGTCTTCCTGCCACACGCCGATCCGCAGGACCCGCCAAAGCGTCGCGCACCGAAGGCCGGCGAGATTTTCCGCCAGCCCGAACTCGCCGTCACCCTGCGCAAGTTGGTCGACGCCGAGCGCACCGCGCTCGCGGCGGGCAAGGATCGCAAGGCCGCGATCATGGCGGCCTACGATCGGTTCTACCGCGGTGACATCGCCGCGGAGCTCGTTCGCGGTACGCAGGAACAGGGCGGGCTGATCACGCTCGCGGATCTCGACCGCTGGCGTGCGAAGCTCGAGCCGTCTGTCACCACCACCTATCGCGGCATCGAGGTCCACAAACTCACCACCTGGACGCAGGGGCCGGCCATGCTCCAGGCGCTGAATCTTCTCGAGCAGGTTGATCTTCGCGCGATGGGCTACAACAGCGCACGCTACATTCACACGGTTTACCAGGCGATGAACCTCGCGTTCGCCGACCGCGATTTCTACTACGGCGACCCCGATTTTCCGCCGGACGAGCCGGTGCGCGGCCTGCTCTCGAAAGCCTATGCGCAGCAACGATTCCAGCTGATCAATTGGGAACACAACGACCCCGGCGTGCGGCCCGGTGATCCGTATCCGTTTCAAGGTGGCGCCAATCCGTTCGGCGACTTGCTGGAGAAGTGGACGCCGCAGCCGCCAGCCTCCGCGACCAAGCCCGCCGGATTCCAGGTCTCGCAGATGACGCACGACGACGCCTTCCTCGCGGGCACGACCTCGATCCAGGCGGCGGACGAGAACGGCTGGGTGATTTCCGTCACGCCAAGCGGCGGCTGGATCCCGGCCTTCATCGCCGGTCACACCGGCGTCGGACTTTCACAGCGGATGCAGAGCTTCGTACTCGATCCCGCGATGAACCCCTTCAACGTCCTCGCCCCGGGCCAGCGGCCGCGCGTGACCCTCACGCCGACGCTCGCGTTGAAGGCAGGCAAGCCGTTTCTCGCCTTCTCCGTGCAGGGCGGCGATTCGCAGGATCAGAATCTCCTGCAGTTTTTCCTGAATGTCGTGGAGTTCGGCATGAACGTGCAGCAGGCCGCCGAGGCGGCGAATTTTCTCAGTTACCAGATGCAGTCCTCGTTCGGCGATCACCGCTCGGAGCCGGGGCGACTCGAGGTGCGCGACGACGTGCCGGCCTGGGTGCGGCAGGAACTCACGCGCATGGGCTATCGCGTCGAGATGTTGCCGCGCGTTTACGCCCCGACCACCGCGATCTTCGTCGATCAGGAGCACGGCACGCTGCAAGGCGCGGCCTCGGACACGGGCGAGGATTACGGCATCGCGTGGTAACGGTGCACGGCCCGGCGCTTCCGTGGGCCAAGAGTGCGGCCGGTGCTTGGGGCGCCGCCGCGGGCTGGTCGCCGCTGCGTCGCTGACGACGCGATCCGCCCGGCGAAGCTGTGCGGCGATGGGCCGGCGTTGACGACAACGCGGTCCGTCGCGACGCGTCGAGAAACTCCGCCATCGAGATTTCCACGCGGCGCGGCCGCGTGAACGGTCCCAGTTTCGGGATTCGCGTCTCCCAATCTCCGCACACTTTCGATTGCCCGGCAGCGCGCGAAAATCCCGCGTGATTTTTTACCCGCTGCATTTCCGTCGTTTGTGCGCGCGCGGCGATGCTGGCACGCCCGCTGCAATACTCCGCGTGCACATACCTCCCGCCATGAAAAAGCTCCTCTCCCTCTCCGCCCTTTTCGTTCTCGCCGGTTACGCCGTCGTGGATCTCGCCAAGTTCTCTGGCGCCGCCCTGCCCTCCGTCCTCAACGCGGGCAATGCCTTCGTCCTGTTCGCCACACTCGGCTTCGCGCTGCTGCTGCACGCCGACTATGGTCGCAAAGTTCGTCCGATTCCGTTGCCCGTGCGCGCCAAGCTGCCGCGCTGGCACTCGGTCGCCGTGGCGCAGCGGCATGTCTACGCGATTCGCCGCGGCGTTGAAGCCGCGCGGCTCGCGCCCGCGCCATCCCGCGTCGTCGTGTTCCCGCGCCGCGTGTCGTCGCGCCACGAGCGCGCCGCGTAGCCCAAGGACCCCCTTGCTCTGTCACGTCTGCTCCTAACCCCACCACGCCGCGCTCGGTGTCGCGCGGCGTGGTGCTTTTTGCGCGTTTAGTCGCCGGTCCGCCAGCCTGGCCGAGGCCGGCCAAATTCGCGATCCGCCGTGATCAGTGCGCGGCGTTCATCGTCGGCGGCGTGGCCAACGGTCCGAGGATGAACCGCAGCCCGCGTGTGTAGGATTCGAACTGCATGCCGGCATGCCCCTCGCCGTCGATGATCCGGAATTGATACGCCAGTCCGGCATGCTTGCGACTCGCGAGCCGCTCGTTGTGCCGGAGAATGCCTGCGATGTGGCCGGACCATTCCTTTTCGCCCACGCTCACGAAGAGCCGCGTGTTGAGCTTCTTGCCCGCCTTCGCGAATTCTTCCTCGTAACCGAGCAGCCAGTCGTTCGTGTAGGCGATCGCCGGCGTCGCCGCGATGTAGCCGGAGAAAAAGTCCGGCGTGGTGTACATCGCGTAGAGCGTGAACAGCCCGCCCAGCGACGCGCCCGCCAGCGCGCGATGCGCGGAGTCGACGCGATACTCGCGCTCCACGAACGGCACGATCTCGTTCTCCAGAATTTTCAGGAAATCCGCCGCGTGCCCCGATTCCTCCGGTCCTTTGCCTCCCCCAACCACGGGCGACAGCTCCCACCAGCGCAGATCGCCGTAGTTCAGCTTCTCGCCCACATAGCTCAGACCAACGGTGATGAATTCCGGCGCCGCGTGATCGTACACCAGCCCGCCGTGAATCGACGTGAGCTTCGCAAAATCCCAGTAGCCATCCGTCACAAAGACCACCGGATAGCGTTTGGTCGTGTCCTTGTCATAGTTTCCCGGCAGGCCGATCAGCAGCTGATAGGCGCGGCCGGAGACCGAATTCACCGGCAGGTTGCGCACCTGAGATCCGGGGATCGAATACGCCGCCGGCGCTTCGGCGGCGCGAGTCACCGGGAGCAACAGGAGCGGAGCAAGGAACAGGAAAGCAGCGAGTGATTTCATAGGGGGAATGGGAGCGTAAACCCCGGAGCGCCGATAGCCCTTCCTATTTCTGTCACACGTTGGAATGTCCGTATCCCGGCCCCGCCGGGGATCGAGGCCGGCGGCAAATCTCCGCCGGTCGCCGGGTCCGCCATCCGGCCCGGGTCGATCGGCTAACCCCGCCGGCCAACCGGCCCAGTGCGCTCACGCCGCCGTTCCGCCATGATGCGCGGCGCACACACCTCCATTCCCTCCCCATGCTATTCAATTCCCTCACCTTCGTCGTCTTCTTCGCCCTCGTGCTGAGCGGCTATTGGACGCTGCGCTCGTGGGAGGCTCGCAAGAACCTCCTGCTGGTCGCCAGCTACCTCTTCTACGGGACCTGGAACCCGCCGTTCGCGGTGCTCCTGTTCGCCACCACCGCGCTGGATTTCTATCTCGGCGCCCGGATTGCTCGCGCCGTCACGCCCCGCACGCGCCGGGGCTGGCTGGTCGCGAGTCTCGCCTCGAACCTGAGCATGCTCGGGTTCTTCAAGTACGGCAATTTTCTCCTTGAGAACGTCAAGTGGCTCGCCGCGCAGATCGGCCTGAACTACCAGCCGCCGCATCTGGATCTTTTCCTGCCCATCGGGATCTCGTTCTACACGTTCCACTCGCTCTCCTACACGCTGGACGTGTATCGCGGTACGACGCAGCCCACGCGTTCGCTGCGTGATTTCGTGCTCGCCGTGTCGTTCTTCCCGCAGCTCGTCGCCGGGCCGATCGTCCGCGCGGCTGATTTCCTGCCGCAAGCGGTGCAGCCGCCGAAGCCGGAGCCCGGTCGATTCATCTGGGGTTTGCTGCTGATGACGCTCGGCCTGTTCGAGAAGACCGTCCTCGCCGATACGATGCTCTCCCGCGCGGCCGAAGCCGTCTTCGGTTACGGCGGTCCGCTCGCGGGGCTCGATGCGTGGACGGGCGTGCTGGCGTTTTCCGGCCAAATCTTCTTTGACTTCGCCGGCTACTCGACCTGCGCGATCGGCGCGGCGCTCTGCCTCGGCTTCCATCTCCGGGACAACTTCCGCTTCCCTTATGCCGCGATTGGCTTCTCCGACTTCTGGCGCCGCTGGCACATCTCGCTCTCCACGTTCCTGCGCGACTACCTCTACATTCCGCTCGGTGGCAATCGCGCCGGCGTCGTGCGCGCCGCGATCAATCTGATGATCGTGATGTTCATCGGCGGCCTGTGGCACGGCGCCGCGTGGACGTTCGTGGTTTGGGGCGTGATTCACGGCTTGTGCCTCGTGCTCGAGCGCGTGCTCCGCGCCGTGTTCAAGGACGCGACGTGGACCCGCAACCTCGGCGTGCAGGTGCTGCTCGGTCTCGCCACCTATGCGGCCGTCTGCTTCTCGTGGGTGTTTTTTCGGGCCGGCGATTTCTCGACGGCCTCGCGCCTCGTGCTCGCGATGACGGGTGCGCTGCCGCAAGGCGATGCGATCCTCGCCACGCGCGAAATTCTCCAGGTCGCGGTGGTCACTGCCGGGCTGCTCGGCGCCCACTGGCTGCTTCGCAACACCACGCTCGAAGCGGTCGTCACGCGCACTCCGCGCTGGCTGCTCGCCGGCACGTGGTCGGTCATGGTTTTCGGCATCATTCTCACTCAAGGAAACGGCAATGCATTCATCTACTTCCAATTCTGATTTCGATTTCGTCCGGACGATCCCGCAGGTTCCGTGGCGTTCGCTGCTGCTGGCGGTCACGCTGATCACCACGGCGGCCACGGTCGCCTGGGAGCTGCACGCGCGCTCGCTCGGCTACGCACCTACACTCAACGACACGCCCGATCTCTGGGCCGAGGCGCGCGCGTCGGTGAAGCCCGACTCGCTCGTGCTCATCGGCACGTCGCGGATGCTCTTCGACACCGATCTCGACGTGCTCGAGAAGGGGCTCGGTCAGCGGCCCGTCCAGCTCGCGATCGTCGGCAGCTCGCCGTTTCCCGTTCTCGTGGATCTGGCGAACGACGAGTCGTTCCACGGCACCGTGCTGCTCGACATCGTTCCGCTGATGTATCTCGCGCCCGGCGGCATGGCGATCGAAGCCTCGGAAAAGGCGCTGCATCGCTACCATCACTGGAACTATTCGCAGCGGTGGGGCCACCAGCTCGGCGTGGCGCTCGAGCACCAGATCGCCTTCCTCAAGCAGGAGGACCTCACGCTGCAAAAACTGCTCGAACGCCTGCCGATCCCGAACCGCGCCAACGCGCGGCTCATGCCGCCGCTGCCGCCCTACTTCTACCAGCTCGATCGCGACCGCCGGGCGCGGATGTTCGCGGAGGCCGCCGTCGCGGGATCGCCTCTGCAACAGCGTGTGGCCAACGGCTGGCTCGCGCTGTTCGGCATGGTGCCGCGGCCGGACACGCCGGAAGGCAAGGCCTTCCAGCAAATGGTCGCGCCGCTCATCGAGCAGCGGATGCAGGAAACGGCCAAGCACATCGCGCGGATTCAGGCGCGCGGGGGCAAGGTCGTCTTTCTCCGGCTGCCCGTCTCCGGTCCGCTCGTGGACCTCGAGGAATCGCTCGCGCCGCGGCTGACCACGTGGGACCGGCTCGTGCGCGATAATGGTGTGCCGGCGATTCATTTCGCCGAGCATCCCGAGCTGAGCGCGTTCCAGTGCCCGGAGTGGTCGCACCTCTCGGCTGAACAGTCGGTCGAGTTCACGAGCCGCCTCGTGCCCCATCTGCGCGCCGCGCTCCAATCGCCGGTCCAGTCGCTCGCGTCGGCTTCCGCGCCGCGCTCGTCCGCGCTCGCCCACTAAGCAGGGAGCGCTTTCCGCCACCGGAGCCACGCGCTTGGCTCCGGTGGCGTTCACGCGTCGTGCCAGCGCCACGGCGATGACAAAGATCCCCGGCGGAGAATCGTAACGGTTTGGTCGCATTCCGTGCAGGTTTTGGCGACGGGCGCCAGCCCGGCTCACCGGGGGCGAAAACGGAGCGAGCCCGTATGCCCGGGCCGCTTGCCCGCTGCTATCGTCTGCACGCCATGAAGAAACTCGCTTTGCTTCTGCTCGCCCTGGCGCTGCCCCACTTCGTCTGGGCGCAGCTCGAATTCCGCACCACGTTGACCGGTTCGCAGGAAGTGCCGCCGAACGACAGCCCCGCCTGGGGCAACGGCTTCGCCACGCTCAACCTCGATACGCGTCAGTTCGACTTCAACTACATGTTCGGCGATTTGCTCGCACCGCAGACCGCCGCGCACATCCACGTCGCGCCGCCGGGCGTCGCCGGCCCCGTCGTGCATCCGTTGCCACTCGGCTCGCCGTCCGGACTGTCCCTCGTACTCTCGGAGACCGACGTGGCGAACCTGCTCGCGGGCAACTGGTATGTGAATGTGCACAGTGAACTCTACCGCGCCGGTGAGATCCGGGGACAGTTTGTGCCGGTCCCGGAGCCGTCGACCTACGCCTTGGGCGGCGCGGCTTTGCTCGGTTTGGCGGTGATCGTCCGCCGGCGACTGCAACGCCGCTCACCGGCCGCCCCGCTCGCCGCCGCCTGACTTTTTCCCCCGGCCGATGGATCGGCGGGCGAGACGCGCCTGGCACGAGCAACGTGCGGCGCGTTTCGCTCCGCCGTGGCTCGCGCGAGCCTTGATTGGGCAGAGGCAGGTGGCACGGGCGTCTCGCCCGTGTTCATGGGCGGGACGCCCATGCCACGACACCAGCGCTAGCCAAGCTGGATGACGAACCGGCAATGCTGACCGCCGCGTCGCGGCGACTCGATCACTTGCGCCTGCACCGGCCGGCCTGACACGATCTCAAACAACGTCCGATTGTTGCTCTTCGAGCACTCGCAAAAAGGATCGTCCGGCGTCGGGGCGCGCACCGGACTGCGTCCGCAGCCGCAGGTGGCCATCGGATAGGTCAGCCGGATCGTGTCGGCTTCGCGCACGCAGTTTTCCGGACCGACGATCTTGCCCATCAGCTCCACGAGCTTGTCGACGTCGCCCGCGCTGTCGTGGATCAGCTTCTGCCGGAAATCCAGCGTGCGGCAGCACAGCCGGCCGCGTTCCTCGAGCAGTTTCACGAGCGCCGCACGATCGAGATTCTTTTCCTCGCGATTGATGAACGGCGCGAGCCAGTCGATCGCCGCGCGCGCTTTCGCGAGTTCCGGATCGTCGGGTGTCGCGGGCGCGGCGGCTTTCAGCGCCGTCGGGCAGCTGGCCAGCGCCAGGCATTGGGCCGCGCAGCCGAGCGTGGTGCGCAGAAACGTCTTCCGGTCAACAAGGGTGCTCATGGGGCTGAGGGTTGACGCCGCGCGGTCGTCGCCACGGCGTGCTGCGGCGTAACCCCGGCGGTGCGCCCTGCCCTCCGGATTTTCCTGCGCGGCCGCGCCGGGGGTCTACGGCAGCAATTCTGCGATCCGCGCCACGGCATCCTCGAGCTTGTGCAACGTCACCGGCTTGGTGAGATGCAGCAGAAAACCGGCGTCGAGCGCCGCCTTGATGTCCGCCTCCATGCCGTAGCCACTCAGCGCGATTCCCTTGAGCCCGTGCTCGCGGCGCAAGGCCTGCATCAGCTCGAGTCCGCTGCCGTCGGGCAGGCCCAGGTCCGAAATCACCAAATCAAACTTTCGCGCCGCCGCCGCCGCCCGCGCTTGTTGCACGGAGTCCGCGCCGACGGTGTGATGTCCGCGGCGCCGCAACAACGCCACGAAGGCCAGCCGGCTGGGGCCGTGATCTTCGACGACGAGAATCTGCAGCCGCCGCGGCACGAACGTCAGCGCGGCCTCTTCCTGCACCCGCGCCGGGGCGGCGCGTTCCGAGAGCGGCAATTCCACCACGAACGTCGCGCCCTGCCCTCGGCCACCGCTCTCGGCCCAAATCCGGCCGCCGTGCTCGCGCACGATGAACGCCGAAATCGCCAGCCCCAGGCCCAGGCCGTCGTGGCGCCGCTGCGCGCCGTCGCTCGCCTGCACGAACGCCTCGAAGATTTTCGCCAGATCCGCGGCGTCGATCCCAATCCCGCGATCAACGATCTCCAGCCGCCACACCGCACCATTGCTCGCGCTACGCAGGGCGACGGCCCCACCCTTCGGGCTGAACTTGGCCGCGTTGCGCAGGATGTTCCAGAACACCTGCTGCAGCCGGATCGAATCGCCCTGCACGTGGCCCTGCTCGGCGTGCAGCTGCCAGTCGACGGTGAGCTGCTTCGCCTCGAAATCCGCCCTGGTCGTCGCCACCGCTCGTCGCAACACCTGGTGCGCGTCGCAGGGCTCGAACGCCATGTGGAGCTTGCCCTGCGCAATTCGCGCCACATCGAGCAAATCGTCGATCAACCGCGCTTCCAGTTCGATGTTGGTCCGAATCGTCGCACAGTCCTGGCGGAGTTCCAGCGGGATCAACGGCGAATGTTCGAGGTCCGCTGCCACCATCAAGGCCGGCGTCAGCGGTGTCCGCAGCTCGTGGCTCAGCGTCGCGAGAAAGCGATCCTTGGCCCGGCTCGCCGCCTCCGCCGTGTCGCGCGCACGCGCCAGCGCGGCTGCCGCTTCGATGCGCTCGGTGATGTCCGACACGAATCCGACGAGCTGCACGTCCGTCGTCCCCTCGGCGCGTTCGCAGCGCGCCGCGAATTCGACCCAGCGCTCGCCCCCCGCGCTCTTCGTCTGCAGCCGGCACAGGTGATTGAACGTCCCCAGCCCCACCATGACCTGGGCGAGATGCTCGCGGAAGGCGACCGCGTCGTCCGGGTGCACCAGTTCGTCCAGAAATTGCGCGGCGGGGAGTTCGGTCGTGTCCGCCAATTGCGCGAGGATTTCCCGGGCCACCGTATTTTCCAGCCGGATTCCGCCGGTCTTGAACGACCACTCGAACACCCCGAGGTTGGCCGCCACGACGGCCAGGTTCAATCGGCTCTGGCGGTTTTCGGCGTGCTCGATCGCGCGCTTCAGGTCCGTTACGTCGTGCGCGATGCTGAGCACGGTTTCGACGCGCCCGTCGGAGGCGAACTCGGGCACGCAGATGACGGAAAAATCCGACTGCTCATTCGAGCGGGGAATCGTGAGCTCCAATTCGGCCTGGCGCCCGGTCGACACCACGCCGGCGAGCGTTTGCTGCCAAAGCGCACAGAGCTCGGACGGCGCGCCGACCTCCGCCATCGTTTTCCCGATCATGTGCAGCCGGGGAATTCCGAATACGCGCTCCGTCGCCGTGTTGAGATACCACATCCGCCCCGTGGCATCGAAGCGCACGATCAGATCCGGTGAATTTTCGGCCAGGCGCATAAACGCGCCACGCTGCCGGGACAGTTCGTCGATCTCCCGCTGTTTTTCCGAAATGTCGCGGATCACGGCGAGCTGCCCGATTTCCTCGCCCTCGGCGTTGCGCAGGCGGCTGATCGTCGATTCCACGCGGATCTGGCTGCCGTCCTGGCGCACGTGAATGTTCTCGCCCCGCCAGAAACCCACCGCCTGCAGGTCCGCCCTGGCCTGGCGCTCGTCCGCGGGATGGATCCAGAGGTTACGGTACACGACTTCGACCGGCTGCCCGACGGCCTCGGGCGCGCTGACCCCATACTCCCGCTCGGCGGCGGGATTGAGATAGAGCACCCGCAGCTGATGGTCGGTCGCGATCACCGCGTCCGTGACATGCGCCAGTAAGCTCGCGAAAAAGCGGGCGCTCGGCAGGGAAGCGGACGAGGGCATGGACGGGCGGAGCTGGAGCATTAGTGCCACGGTAGACGGCGCTCAAGACCGGAGCGGTGAGTCCTCGTTCGTCAAAACTCCGTTAGACCACAGCGAGATGTGCGTCATCCGTGAACCGGGAGGTAACAGTCCTGTTACGCTTTTCACTGATGCTGCGGGTATTGGCCCGATGGCCGCGCGGGCCCCCGGCTCGTAAAGTGCCGGGCCCAGCGTGCCCGCCCATCCATCCAACAACCAACGAAGGATTCCCACGTGAAACCGTCACGTTCCCGGCCGCCTCGACTCGCGTCGGTGCTGGCCCTCGCTCTCGGAGGACTCGGCTCCGCCACGCTCTCCGCGCAGGTCGACTATCGTCAGGCCAACCTCGTATCCGACATTCCAGGTCTCGCCCGGCACACCGACGCGAACCTGGTCAACCCCTGGGGCATCTCCTCCGGCCCCACTACGCCGTTCTGGGTGTCCGATGCGGATGCCGGCGTATCCACACTCTACAACACGGAGGGTCAGCGCATCCCACTCGTCGTCTCGATCCCCAAACCCGGCGGCGGCTCCGCGGCGCCCACCGGCCAGGTCTTCAACAGTTCCACCGCGTTCAACGGCAACCGCTTCCTCTTCGCCACGGAGGACGGCACCATCGCCGGCTGGCGTGGCGCGCTCGGCACGACCGCCGAGACGCTCGTCGATCACACGGGCGATGGCGCCAGCTACAAGGGCCTCGCGATCGGCGCAACCGGCGGCAATGATTATCTCTACGCAGCGAACTTCACCCAGGGCCGCATCGACGTCGTCCCCGCCACCGGCGCGCCCGCCCTGCCCGGCACGTTCACCGATCCGACGCTGCCCGCCGGCTACGCGCCCTTCAACATCCAGAACGTCGGCGGCAGTCTCTTCGTCTCCTACGCGAAAGTGAATGAAGAAGGCGACGAGGAGGAGGCCGGCGCCGGCCTGGGCTTCGTCAACAGATTCGACCTGAACGGCAATCTGGTCGGACGCTTCGCGTCCAACGGCGTGCTCAACGCGCCGTGGGCCGTGACGATGGCCCCCGAGAGCTTTGGCCCATTCGGCGGAGACATCCTCGTCGGCAATTTCGGCGACGGCACGATCAATGCCTTCGATCCGGTGACAGGTGACCTCTTGGGCACGCTGAAGGACTCCGACGGCAATCCGTTGGTGATCGAGGGACTCTGGGGCCTGCAATTCGGCAACGGTGGGCTTGGCGGCAAGACCAACACGCTCTACTTCGCCGCCGGGATCGACGACGAGACGCACGGCCTGTTCGGCAGTATCACGCCGGTGCCCGAGCCTTCGACGTATGCGGCGTTCGCCGCGCTGGGGCTGGTCGCCTGCGTGGCCTGGCGCCGCCGCCGGCAAGCTCACGCGGCCGCCGATTCCGCCGCGGACGTCTGACGCCTGCTTCGATCGTACCCGCCCGGACGTTCCGGCTGCGTTCGGGCGGTGCGTTCCTTTCGCGCCGGTGTCGCCTGGGCGGCGCCAGCGCGATCTCTTTCAGACGTGGAACTGTTCGGAGACGATTTTGCCGTCCTTCACGTTGTAGACACAGAGCTCGGCCATATCCATCCGTCCCTGCCCTTTCATGGTCACGTCCATCCGCATCGTGCAGGCAAAGGCGTTCGTCGCGACGAGCGGGTCCGAGACCTCGAGCCGATGCATCTTCTCGATCATCGCGTCGAACTTGTGCCCTTTCTCGATGATCGCGGGCAGTCCGCGGGTCTCCTTCTCGAAGGCGGGCGTGGCGTAAGGCTCGAGGCTCACCGCGTCGTCGGCGAAGAGTTCCCGCTGTGCCGTCTCCCATTTGGCTTCGCGGCAGAGCGCCACGAGCCGCTGCGCAATTTCCTGTGTCGTCATGGCTGATGAAGGTTTTCCGGGTTCCGAGATGAGAGAACGCGCTGCTGGAAGTAGCACGATCGCTCGGGAACCGCGAAAGACCCGTCGCGCTTGCTGGTGTGCGGCTCGGCGGGCGTCTTTTCGCGTCATCCCGCCCGCAACCAGAGCGGCAACGCGTGCAGTGCCGCCCCCAGCAGGAACAGTCCGCTCAGCACGAACGAGGCGTGGTGTCGGAGATTGAAAAAAATCGCCTGTTGCACGAGTCGGACGATCCAGAACAACGCCATGACCGCGAGGAGCGACCGGCCGATTGCCGTCGTCGTCATTTCCGCGCGATGCACCAGGATCAGTACGCCGATCGCAAAGAAGAGAAACGTCAGGCAGAGATTCAGCACCTGCATGATCCCGCGGTTCACCCGCGACACGTTGGCCAGCTCGGTGCGCCAGCCAAACAGCCGCCAGAACCCGAGGTGGAACACGCCAAACGCGAGGCTGTGCCCGCCCGCGGCGATCAGCAGTGCGTTCTCGAGGCGCATGAAGGAGCCGCGTTCTAGCGCGGCGCGGTTGCCGCCGGTGTGCCGCTCGCGGGCTGAAGGTATCCGCTGTCGTTCAGCCAGTCCGCCAGTCGCCGCGGCCAGGTGTTGACGGAGGCAAGGTGCGAGCGATCACCCATGTTGAAGCCGTGCCGCCCCTGCCGGAGCAGGTGCAGCTCGACGGGCACCTTCGCGGCGCGGAGTTTCTCCACCACCTGCATCGTGACTTCGTCACAGCCATACTCGTCGTCGTTGGCGCAGAGCAGGAACGCCGGCGGCGCATCCGGGCCGATTTTCGCCGGCGCCTTCCCGCCGGGATAGATCAGCATCTGGAAATTCGGCCGGCCGTTCGCGCGATCGATCGGGTCCGCCGCCTGCGGGTCGCCCTCGCCGGGGGTGAACGCGATCATCATCACCACCGCGCCGCCCGCCGAAAAGCCAAGCGCGCCGATCCGATTCGGATCGATCTGAAACTCGCGCGCACGGCTCCGCACGATCCGCATCGCTCGATAGGCGTCCTGCTGCACGTGGTCGAACGTGTAGTCCGAGCCTTCCTCGTTGGGCAGCCGGTATTTCAGCGCAAATGCCGTCACCCCGAGCGACGCGAGCAATTCACCCGGCTGCCGGCCTTCGGCGTTGAACACCAGCTCGCGAAACCCGCCGCCGGGCGCGATCACCACCGCACAGCCATTCGCTTTGTCCGGCGCCGGCCGAAACACCGTGAGCGTGGGGAAGTGGACGTTCTTCACCCACCAGTCCTTCGCGCGCTCCGGCTCGTTCTTGCGACCCTCAAACCCGGGCGCACCGTTCGGCCACAGCGGGATGACCTCGGGCGGTTGTTGCGCGAGCGCCGGCGCTCCGAGCGCCAGCAAAACCAAACCAAGACGTAGCTTCAGCATGGGAAGTAAGGTGGGATCGTCGCTCAGTCGTCGTTCTTGCGATTGTTCGCCTCGATCGAATCCAAAAATTCCACCGGCGCGAAATCGTCGCTCAGCAGCCGCGCGGCGCGCACCTTCTCCTCCGGAATCGGAATGAGCTCGCGCCGGATCGCCGCCAGATCGAGTCGGCCCGCGAATTCCGGCCGCGCCAGCACCGCCGGTGGTGGCCAACTCGCCGGCTTGGTGATGTCCGGCGTGCGATACTTCACGGCGACGGCGATCACGTTGCCCCACCCGCGGGTCTTGAACAGCAGCACCTGCGGGAACACCTCCCGAATGGTTTTGATGTCCGAATAATAGAGTTCCGTGTTTGAGTGCAGGTTGCTGATGAACACACCGCGGTCGTCGAGCCGGGCCGCGCACTCGCGGTAAAACTCCACCGTCTTCAAATGCGGCGGCACAAACCCGCCGCGAAACGCATCCAGAATCAGCCAGTCCCACTGGCGCCGATCGCGCTTCACGAACATCCGGCCGTCCATCACCGCGACCGGGGTTTGCGCGGTCGGTTCGAATCCCATCCGTTCCACGCACAGCTCGAGCACCTTCGGATCCAGCTCGACCGTCTGCAGCAGCGAGTCGGGATACGCCGCCGCGAACAACCGATGAAAGCCCGCGCCGCCGAGCCCGATCATCAACACGCGCCGCGGATCCGGTTGCGCGAACAGCCCGGCGTACAGTGTCCGCGTGTAGGCCACGACGAGCTTCAGTGGATCGCTGAGATCGACGGCGGATTCGAGCGCCTCGGTCTGCCGCGCGCGCGCGCGCAGCTCGACGATCGTGCCGCGCCGCTGGACGGTCAGGTTGTTGTACAGCGTGTCGATGCTCTCGACGTAATCGCCCTCGGGCGCCGGCGCCGCCGCCAGCAGCGTCGGCAACAGCAGGGCCGCCAGCCACGCCCGGCGGCACCGGCGTCCCGCCCCTGGACTGGTCGTAAACGGAGACTCGCTCCTCATGATGATGATGATGTCGTCGTCGTTCCCCGCAGCAACCGCAGCAGCGCCGCAAGACTCACGAGGGCTACGCCCAGCCAGAGATAGAGCAAATGGGAGACGCGGAAATGCGGGATCAGCGCAAACGCCGTCAACATCACGCCGGCAATGTTGCCCAGCGTGCTCACGCCGTAAACCAGCCCCGACGCGTGTCCCGCCGGCATGCCGCGGACCGCGAGATACTGCACGCATTGCGGTCCGAAGGATGACAGCGCCGTCACCGGCAGGAAGAACAGCGTGGCGCACGCCGCGAAGAGCGCCGTGCTCAAGTCCGGCAGCGCGAGTTCGATCCGGCCGAGCAGTGTGCGCCCCGCGAGTGCGACGAGTGCCAGCGTGCAGATGGCCACGATGGCGCCGACCATCTGGGCCGTGCGCCGCGGGGCCGGCGGCAGATTGCTGATCCAGCCGCCGAGCATCGAGCCGACGCTGAAGGCCGCGAGAAACGTAGAGATCAACCAGGCCCAGACGATGATCGAGGAACCAAAATGCGGATTCAGCAGCCGCGACGCGAGCAACTGAAATCCCATGCTCAGGATCCCGAGCGTTACGACGACGAAATAAAACGCGCAGCGAGTCACGCTCGCGCAACCTGCGCAGCCACCCGGCGCTTGTCCACTCCAGATCTCGGCGCGGCCGCGGCAACGCGCCCGGCAACACGCAGTCGAACGCCCTGTCCTCAACGCGCTTTCTCCTCGGGTCGAGGTCGCTCCTCCGTCTCCTCGCGCTGGATCGTGACCGCCGCCTTCACCCGTCCGCGTTCGCAGGTTTTTTCGCCAGCAGTTCCAAGACCGTCACGCCGGCAAATCCGGCCAACGCGCCGGTGAGAAAGGCGCCGGCCTCCGTGGCCACGATTGCCGCCGGCAGTTCGAGGTAGCCGACGCCCAACACGCCCGCCACAAACGCCAGCAGCCCGACCACCAAGCCCTCGATCAGGTGGCGTTTGCCGCGGCTGCGGCGCGCGCCTTTGAGGAAGCGGCGGGCGAACCCGCCCAGCGCGCCGCCCAGCAGCGCCGCGATCAGCGGCCCGGCGGGAAACTGCTGCTCGATCACCGCCCGGCCGGTCAATCCCGCGGCACTCGCGGTCAACGTCACTGGCACGAGCCCCGTGGATCGCACACGCACCGTCGCGCTGCTCCCGCCGGCCGGCAGTTCCACCTGCTCGCCTTCGAGCCGCGCGCCACGAGAGACCTGCACCAACACCGGCGTCGCTCGATCCATCGCCAGCGGCGCCCCATGTGCCAGCACGCTTTCGATTACCACCGGCACCGTTTCGAGTCCGAACCCGAGCATCGACTGTTGCAGCGGCCGGACTTCGAGCCGCGCCAGCGCGCTGAGCTCGAGATCCACGTCGGAAATCGTCGAGCGCACCAGCAACGTCGGCGCCGCGGTGCGCGGCTGAAAGCGCAGCTCCACGGTTTTCTCGTGCTCGAGCCCGGCGGCTTCCAGCGCGATCGCCGGCACGTCCGCCGCCGTGAGGCCGTTGAAACCCAGCTTCACAATCACCGGCCGCTCCAGCGCCACATCCTCCGACAGCTGTGGCGGACGGCGCAATCCGAACGTCAGCCGCGTCACGTAATCGGCCGAGTCGGGACTCCACGGCGCGGGCATTGGACTGGCGATGAGCGTGAGCCGGAACCACGCCGACTTCGCATCGGTCGAGCCATCGGGCTGGGCAATCAGCGGCACGACCACGCCGCCCGGCAGGATGACCTTCTCCTGCCCACGCAAAGCGATGCGACCGATTTCGCGCGGCTTCACCACGAACTGCATCGGCCGCGCGAGCGCGACCTGCACTTCACCGTTCTCCGTCCGCGGCCGCAGGACGCCGCTGAGATCCCGCCCGTCGAAGTCTGACAGTTTCAACTCCGTCAGCGGTGCGTTGAGTCCTTCGATCTTCAGTTGCCGGCCCGTGGCGTGCGATTCGACCGCGACCGACTCGGCCGGAGACGCGCCTCGCGCCGTGCCGACCGCGCAGAACAACGACAAGCCCGACAACAGCAGGGTCGACGCGCGCATGGGGTGGATGGGAAACGCCGCGGAACTCGCTGCGGCTTTGCCCCACATCATGGCGGCGATGTTCTCCGGCGCAAGCAGCCGCCGTGTCGTAGATCCGGCGACGCGTCGCGAACTGCCGGCTTCGCCCGGGGTCAACGAAGCCAATGGTGCCCTTGTGGCTGCAAGCTGGAGGCTGGGGACTGCTCGCCGGTGCAGCCCTCCTGATTGGCGCCGCCGCGGCCTACACGATCCGCGTGCCAACGCGTGCGATCGCCGGCATCATGGCCTTCGGCAGCGGCGTCCTGATTTCCGCCGTGGCGTTCGAATTGATGGACGAGGCTTTTCGGCGGGGCGGTTTTCTTTCGGCCGCCGGCGGATTCATGGGCGGCGCGCTCGTGTTCACCTTGTGCACGCTGTGGTTGAATCGGACGGGCGCGCGCCATCGCAAACGTTCGCGGGGCCAGCCGTCCGAGCCCGAGCACTCCGGCAGCGGACTCGCCATCGCCGTCGGCGCGCTGCTCGACGGCATTCCCGAATCGATGGTGATCGGCGTCAGCCTGCTCGAAGGCGGCAACGTCAGCTTGGCCGCAGTCGTGGCCATCTTTATTTCCAATTTGCCGGAGGGTCTCTCAAGTTCCGCGGGGATGAAGCGGGCCGGCCGTTCCGCCGGCTACATTTTCGGGGTGTGGGGCGGGATCGCCGTGCTGTCCGGACTCGCCGCCATCGCCGGCAATCTTCTCCTCGACGGCGCGTCGCCGGCTCTGATTGCCGGGACCACCACCGTCGCGGCCGGCGCCATCCTCGCGATGTTGGTTGATACGATGATCCCCGAAGCGTTCGAGTCCGCGCGCGATTTCGCCGGTCTGATCACGGTAGCCGGTTTTCTGGTCTCGTTCGCGCTCAGCAAGGTGCTTGCCTAGTGTCGCGACGGCCAAGCGCGACAGCCCATTTCGGGCGCTCAGCGCGAGGGACGTAGCGAGCGTTCGCGCAGTGCCTCGTAGATCGGCATGTTGCCGAGCAGCTCCGCGACCCCATACGCCGCCATGCAGCTCACGAGCAGCGGCAGCATGAATCCATAGGTCCCGGTGAGTTCCACCATCAGCACGATGCCGGTCAGCGGTGCGCGCACGACCGCCGTGAACATCGCACCCATCCCCAGCACACAAAAAACCGCCGGCGTCAGTCCGGGATTTGAAACGAGCGCGTGGACTCCGCTGCCAAACCACAGTCCCGCGAGTGCGCCGAGCACCAGCAGGGGCGCGAAAATTCCGCCGGCCGCTCCCGACGCGTAGCTCAACATCGTCGCACCAAACCGCGCGAGCACGAACACCGGCACGAGATACAACGCCAGCTCCCCCGCCAGCGCGGCCTGCACCAGGTGTCCCCCCGAACCGGCCAGGCCCGGCAAAAACCACGCGGCGAGGCCAATCGTTCCGCCGGCGATCGCACCGAGCACCCAGCCCGGCCAGTGCCGCAGCCGGTCGTGCAGGTTCATGCTCCCGAGCAACACGCGATTGAATGCCACCCCGAACAATCCCAGCGCGCCGCCGAGCAGCGCCGCCCAGGGCAACGAGCTCAAGCCCGGCGCGGCGATGCCGCTCAAATGAAACACCGGCAGTTCGTTGATCATCAGCCGGCCCACGACGTCCCCCGACACCGACGCGAGAAACGCCGCCACAAAAAGCACCGGCGTGAAGTTGCCGTGCAGTTCCTCCATGACGAACACGAGTCCCGACAACGGAGCGTTGAACGCCGCGGCCAGACCGGCGCCTGCACCGGCGCTCATCAATGCGCGGCGTTCGCCCTCACCCGCTCTCACGCGCAGCCACGAGGCGACCATCGCTCCGGTCGCTCCGCCCATCTGGATGGTCGGCCCTTCGCGCCCCAGCGCGAGTCCGCCGCCGATGCCCAGCACGCCACCGATGAACTTCACCGGCAGCAGTCGTTTCCACTCCGGTTCGGCCTGCCGCTCCAGCACGCCCTTCAGGTGCGGAATGCCGCTGCCCGCCGCATGCGGCGCGAACCGCCAGACGAGCCATACTCCCAGCGCGCCGCCCACGACTCCGATCGCGATCCCCGCCACGAGTGCCCACGGCCCCGCGGCGGCCGCGATCGCCTGCGCCCGCGCGCTCTCGGCGATCTGCAACGCCAGTCGAAACGCCGCGCCGAGCGCGCCCGCCAGCACGCCGACCAGGATCGCCTTCAACACGATGTGACGGCGCCGCACCTCGGTCGCACCCAAGGCAGAGTCGTCGCTGATTTTTTCCATTTCGGACAGCGAACCGCGTCCGCGCTCGCCGGCACAAGCGGAAAAGCAGTGCGACGTCGTAGCGGCACGTTCTCGCTGCGGCCGCAAGTGCGGGTGGCTGCCGCCCTGACGCGACGCCTAGCTCATTTGACCGATTTGTCTTCGGGGAGCCCGAGCTGCTTGTAGAGCCCGCGCCGGGCGTCCTTGTCGCCGGCGAGAATCTTGTGCGCGTAGGCGGCAACCTTCAGCGCCTGCGCGCGCGGCACCACGACCACGCCGTCGCCATCGCCCACCACCACGTCGCCCGGCATCACGAGCACGCCGCCGACGACGACGGGACGATTGACCGATTCGATCTCGTTCCGGCCGGGTCGAATCCCGCGGCCCATGGCTCGGACATACAGCGGGATTTTTTCGGTGATGACTTCGTCGGTGTCGCGCGCCGTCGCGTTCGTCACGACGCCGACACAGCCTTTCGATTTCCACGCCATGATGTTCGCCGAGCCGATCGAACCGACGTCCGCGTTCGGCGCGTCCTCCAAAATCAGCGCCGTGCCCGGCCGAATCAGTTCCATGAACGGCTCGCTCGACCGCTCATTATACCATTTGCCCGCCCACGCATCGTAGTCGGCCTCCGGCATGAGTCCCGGCGCAGGCTGCTGCGTGGGCACGTAGCGCGCCGTCACCGCGATTCCGATGAACCGGTGCGAGTAGTCGACCGTATCGCGATAGACCGGCCGGATCTCGTGATCCATCATGCCGCGACCAAAAAGCCCGACAGCGTCGAGACCGTCCGTGACATCGGCGACGCGCAGGCCCTCGAACGCCTGCAGAATCTTCGCGTCTTCCGTCGCCGGGTAAACCTGGGTGGCGATGAAGTTCTTGCCGGCGCGCAACGTCTCTGGCGTCGCCGCCTCCGCGGCGCCGAGTGCGCTGGTGGCCAACACCAGGCCCGCGCTGCAACCGATGAGATGGGGAATGATTTTTGAGGTGATCATAGGGCGCCGAAAACCTTCCGCGGCCCGCCGCCGCGCGCCAGCAGAATCTTTCCCGAACTCTCAACACCTCCGTCCTCCTTTAGCTCTGGACGCTCAGCTCTCGGCCGCGGCCGCTGCTGCCCCTTTCCCGATTGCCGCGACCGACCGCCCGCCCGCATGCTGGTCGCTTTTGATGCACTGGATCGCCGCCAGCCTGATCTCCGCCTTCTTCCTTGGATGGTATGAACTGAGCACCAAGCACGCGGTGCGCGACAACGCCGTGCTGATCGTGCTGCTGTTCGCCAACGTCTGCAGCGCGTCGATCTGGTCCGTTCTGCTCGCGGTGCAATCGCTCGCTCCCGGCGCGCTCCCCGCTGCACTCGTCGTGGAGCCGCTGACGTTTCACCAACACCTGCTCCTGCTGGCCAAGTCCGCAATCGTCACCGGCGCGTGGACCTTTTCCTACTTCGCGCTGAAACACCTGCCCGTCACCCTCGCCTCGCCGATCCGCGCCACGGGCCCCGTGTGGACGTTGATCGGTGCGCTGATCGTCCTGGGTGAACGTCCATCATGGCTCGAGACGCTCGGCATCGTCATCACACTCGGATCGTTCTTCGGTCTCTCCGCCGCCGGCGCCAAGGAGGGGATTCACTTTCATCGCAACCGCTGGATCTGGCTGCTGATCGTTGGCACCCTCATCAACGCCGCCAGTGCGCTCTATGACAAGTTTCTGCTCGGCCGCCACGGTTTCGCGGCATCGACCGTGCAGGCGTGGTTCTCGATCTATCTCGTGCTGCTCTTCCTGCCGCTGGCCATCGGTTGGAAGCGCCGCTGGTGGCCGCGCCACGAATTCCACTGGCGCCCGAGCATCCTTTATATGTCGCTCGCGCTGCTGGTCGCCGACTTCGTTTACTTCAACGCGCTGCGCGATCCCGAGGCGCTGGTCTCGCTGGTCTCCAGTTTCCGCCGCGGCAGCACGCTGGTCGCGTTCGCCGGCGGCGTGCTTCTGTTCGGCGAACCGAACTGGCGGCAGAAGCTGCCCGCCGTCGTCGGCGTGCTGATCGGGATCGTGCTGACGATCACCGGCTGAGCCGCACCACCCGGAATGGGCGCGCGGGCCCCTCGCGTGCGGCCGGTTTTCGTGTCTTCCGCGTGCGCCACGCAGGTTCTGCGTTTCTGGTTCCCAACCTTCGACCGAAGGTTGATTCATGAAACAAGCTCGTCTGACCTCGTCCGCTCCCGTTCTGCTCGTCCGTGACGTCGTCGCCGCGGCAAACTACTATCGCGGCGCGCTCGGCTTCGTCTATGAACGATTCTGGGGTGAGCCACCGCATTTTGTGATCCTCAAACGCGATCACCTGCACGTGATGCTCGACGAAGCGCCGCGCGGGCACGTCATCGTCCCCAACTGGCAAATCGATCCGCAGATCTGGAACATCTACTTCTGGGTCGACGATGTGGACGCGCTCTATGCCGAATACCGGCAGCGTGGCGCGAAAATCGACTACGAGCTGCACGACAAGCCCTACGACGTGCGGGAATTCGGCGTGCAGGACCTAGACGGTTACGATCTCGGGTTCGGCCAACCCAAGCCGCGGTCGAGTTGAGTACGACCGCGCACCGGCTCTGCCGGCTTGCCGAGCACGGTCCTGCGGCGGTTCACGAGGCGCACGCCGGGGGCGCAGCACGCCGCGCCCGCCCAGTTCTCAGCTCATCGCCGGATAGCTGCCCAGCCACTTGACCAGCGGACAAAAGCGCTGCAGGTCGGCCAGGGCTTCCTTCATCTTCGGGTCCTCGAAATGCCCCGTCACGTCGACGAAGAAATAATAATCCCACGGCCGTTTCTTGCTCGGCCGGGATTCGATCTTCGAAAGATTGATCCCCCGCTCAGCCATCGGCATCAGCATCTTCAACAACGCGCCCGGATTCGCCGACGCCTGATCGCCCAGCGAGATCACGAAACTGGTCATGTCCTTGCCGTCGCCCGTGGAACGGCCCGACGGTTTCCGGCCGACGACGAAGAATCGCGTCGTGTTGTCGGCCTTGTCCTGGATGTTCTTGGCGACGATCGGCACGCCATGCGCGGTCGCAGCGAGTTCGCCCGCCACCGCCGCCGCGCCGGGCTCCTCCTTCGCGATCTGCACGGCGCGCGCGGTGCTGCTCGCCTCGATCAGCTGCGCGTGCGGCAGGTGCCGCTGCAGCCAGTGCCGGCACTGCGCGAGCGCCTGATCCTTCGAATACACCCGTTCGATCGCTTCCAGCGGCGAGTTCGAGATCAGGTGGTGCGAAATCTCCAGATAGATCTGCGCCACGATCTTCAGATCGGATTCGACGAACAGGTCGAGCGCGTCGCGCACCGAACCTTCGGTGGAGTTCTCGATCGGGATCACACCGTAGTCCGACTCCCCCTTCTCCACCGCGGTGAAGATGTCGCTGATCGTCGCCATCGCGTGGTAGTCCACGCTGGCCCCGAACTTTTTCATCGCCGCCTGATGCGTGTTCGTCGCTTCCGGCCCGAGATAAGCAATCAGCAGCGGCTTCTCCAGCGCGATCGCCGCCGACATGATCTCGCGATAGATCGCGCGCAGCGCCTCGTTCTTGATCGGGCCCTGGTTCTGCTCGATCACCTTGCGCAACACCGCCTCCTCGCGCTCGGCCACGTAAATCTGTCCGCCCTGGCTGCGCTTCAACTTCCCGATCTCGGCCGCGAGCTTCAGCCGCTCGTTCAGCACCGCCACCATCTCCCGGTCGAGCGCGTCGATCTTTTCGCGAATGGCGTTCAGGTCCATGGTCAGGCGGGGTTCGGTTTTTCTTCGCTGGATTCCGACGGCGCAGCCGGTGCGCTCGCGGCCGGCTCATCGGCGTTCGCCGTGGTCTCGCCTGCACTCTCCGCGGCCGGTTCGCCGGCGGCTGCCCCTTCGAGCGGCAGTTCCTCATTCGCCAGTCCCATGTCCGTGTCGCCCAGCGAGGGAGGATTCATCGCGGTCTTGAGCCACTCGTCGATCTGCCGCGACGACAGCACGTCGGACGCCGGCAGTTCGTCGAGCGACTTCACGCCGACAAACTCGAGGAACTTGTCCGTGGTGCCATATTGGATCGGCCGGCCCGGCAGGTCGGCGCGACCAACGATGTAGATCAGTTCGCGCTCGAGCAGCTTGTTGACGCCGGCCTCCGCCGACACGCCGCGAATGGTCTCGATCTCGCCGCGCGTGACGGGTTGGCGATACGCCACAATCGCCAGCGTCTCGATGGAGGACTGGCTCAATTTCACCGGCGGCGGTTCCGAACGCAGGATCCGCACCCAGCGCGCAAACCGCGGATGCGTGACGAGCCGGTAACCGGTGCTGCCCTCGATCAGCAACAAGCCTTCGTCCGCCGCCTTCAACTCGGCCGCGATCTGGTCCATCGCCTCGCGAATCTGCGTGGCCGTGATCAGCGAGGGCACTTCGGCGTAGAGCTCCGGATCAGCCGGCGTCTCCGCAAACACTTCGGCCGGTTCGCCCGCGGCCGGCGCCTCGCCGTTGCCCTCGGTCCCGGCTGCCGGCTCCGCTTCCGCCTTCGGCGTTTCAGCCTCCACCGCCGGCGATGGCGACTCGCCCGGCTCGGTCGATTCCTCGCTCGCCGCCGCGTGCTCGAGCGCCGCCGTGTCGTGAAACCGGGTGAAGGCGGCTTGGATGTCCTTGATCGCGAGCGGGTGACTCGACGAGAAGAGCAGTGCCTTGAGCACTTTTTTCAGGTTGAAGGCCATGCAGGAAAATCGCGACGAGTGAATGCGGCGCCTCGCAGCCCACGCAACCACGAAAACGGTCTGGGCCGTTTGGCGGCATCCCTCGTCAGTCAGCCCCCGCTGCTGGCTGCGCTCCGGGTCGGACCAATCGGTTCGTCGTGGCGCAGGCCTCTTGCCCGCGGCGTGGCATGGGCGTCTCGCCCATGTTTGCCGCAGCGCGCTGTGCCGTCCGCGGGCGAGGCGTCCGTGCGACCGCCCGCATGCCGCCTCCCCGATTCCCGCTTGCGCCGCTCCGGCGTGTTTGGTCTGTTGAGCTTTTCCCCTTCCACCCGCATGAGTTCCCAGCCTAATCCAACGACTCCCCGCCCGCATTCCTCAGTGGTGGTGGACGGCCACGACCGCGCCCCCGCCCGCTCGATGCTTCGAGCCGTCGGTTTCACCGACGAGGACTTTCGCAAACCGCAGATCGCCGTCGCGTCGTCGCCCAGCGACATGACGCCGTGCAACGTGCACCTCGGCGAACTGAGCGAGCACGCGCGCAAGGGTATCGTCGCCGCCGGCGGCAAGCCGGTCTACTTCAACACCATCACGGTGACCGACGGCATCAGCATGGGCACGCAGGGCATGCGCTACAGCCTGGTGTCTCGCGAAGTGATCGCCGACTCCATCGAAACCGCGGTGGCGGCCGAAGGCTTCGACGGGTTGATCGCGATCGGCGGCTGCGACAAAAACATGCCGGGCTCGATGATCGCCATCGCCCGGCTCAACCGCCCCGCGGTGTTCATTTACGGCGGCACGATTCTCCCCGGGTTCCTGCCCGGCGACTGCGAGCACCAAAAACCGCTCGACATCGTCTCGGTGTTCGAAGCCGTCGGCAAGCACGCCAAGGGCGAACTCGACGACGCCGGGCTGAAGCAGGTGGAATCGTGCGCGATCCCCGGTCCCGGCTCCTGCGGCGGCATGTATACCGCCAACACCATGGCCAGCGCCATCGAGGCGCTCGGCATGAGCCTGCCCAACAGCAGTGCGCAGCTCGCCGTGGGCGAAGCGAAGCGGCTCGATTGCGAGCGCGCCGGTGCCGCGGTCATGGCAATGCTCAAGAGCGGGCTGCGGCCGCGCGACATCATGACGCGCCAAGCCTTCGAGAACGCGATCATGGTCTGCACCGCGCTCGGCGGTTCAACCAACCTCATTCTCCACCTGCTCGCCATCGCGCACAGCGCCCAGGTGCCGCTCACGCTCGAGGACTTCAAGGTCATCGGTGAACGCGTTCCGTTGCTCGCCGACCTGAAACCGTTCGGCAAATACAACATGAGCCATCTCGTCCGGATCGGCGGCATCCGGCCGATGATGAAGCTGCTGCTCGATCGCGGGCTGCTCCACGGCGAGTGCCTCACCGTCACGGGCGAGACCATCGCCGAAACGCTGAAGGACGTGAAGCCCTACGGCGCTTATCCGAACGAGCAGGACATCATCCGGCCGTGGGACCAGCCGATCAAAAAGGAAACGCACCTTCGCGTGCTCCGCGGCAATCTCGCCCCCGAGGGCGCGATCGGCAAAATCACCGGCAAGGAGGGGCTTTACTTCAAGGGCACCGCGAAGGTCTACGAGGGCGAGGAGGACGCGCTGCAGGGCATTCTCCGTGGCGACGTGGTCAAGGGCGACGTGGTCGTCATCCGCAACGAGGGCCCGGTCGGCGGCCCCGGCATGCGCGAGATGCTCTCGCCCACCAGCGCGGTCGCCGGTCGCGGGCTCATCAAGGACGTCGCGCTCATCACCGACGGCCGGTTCTCCGGCGGCAGCCACGGTTTCGACGTCGGCCACATCACGCCGGAAGCGGCCTGCGGCGGTCCGATCGGCATCGTGCGCAACGGCGATCTCATCGAGGTCGACGCGGTGAAGAACACGATCAGCCTGCTGATTTCCGAGCCGGACTACCAGGCCCGCATGAAGGCCAATAAACCGCGGCCGCCCCGCGAGACCCGCGGCGTGCTCGCCAAATACGCCAAGCTCGTCAGCACCGCCTCCGAGGGCGCCGTGACGGACAAGTATCTTTGACGGCCGCCAGCGCACCCGTCAGCCCCGATCGGCTCGTCGTTCCTGCGTTCTCGAGCATCTCTTCGGCTCGGGCGGTTCGAGCGCGCAACCGTGAGAGAACGCTTACGCCCACGGGCCGCCGACATCGACTGGCACACGCACTGCGCCGCTTCACGTTATCGTGAGCCCGAACGCCTCCAGCTCCTCGAGATGAAACGGCGCGCTCGCCAGGACGTCCTGTAGCATCGTCATCGCATCCGCCTTCGCCGGCACGTTCGCCGCGGCGAGGCCGCGGTCAGAATCGCGCACCTCGACCCGCCAGGCGCCGGTGGACTCGTCCACCCCGGCATGGTACACGGCGCCATACAGATAATTTCCCGGCAGTCCCGGATGCGGTCCGGCGCCCGGCACAAGGAACACCGTGTGCAGCGGATCATGCACGATCACCCCGTCGTGTTTGGGTCGGTGGTGAATCGGTTTGCCAATCGCCAGGACCCGGCGGCTCTCCGCCACTGATCGAATCGCGGCCGGCAACGACTGCACATAGCGGTCAAAGATGCTCGCATTCGATTCCAGGGCCTCCGCCGCGATCTCGCCCGCAACGAACGCAGCCAGATTGTTGGCACAAAACACCGGCAGGCGCGCCAGCGACCGCGCCGTCACGTGCCCGCCCTTGTGATCGGCATGCGCGAACACCTGCCGGCTCGCATAGAGCTGTTTCAGCGCATCCTGATAGGCCGGCGTCAACGGCAGCTCACCGGTCGGGCTGAGCTCGATCTGCTCCAACACCGAGTGGATGAATCCCGAAAAATCGTGAGGCATGGGGCAGCGTCGCAGCAGCGCGGACGACTGCCGGGCAGGATGCCGACCAGCCGATGCAAAGCAAGAGATGATGCGCCGGCCGCAGGTTGGCTCCAGCCGCATGGCCGGCGGTGGCGCGGCTCGGGAGGCGTCCCCCGCCCCGCGGCACCTTGCCCCCCGGCGGCTTTTTCGGCTTCGTCCTTGGCGCTTCGCCTGCTACTCCCATCTTTTCACCGCCATGACCTGGACTCGCTTCAAAACCCATTTTTATCACAACGCAGACCTAGGCGTCTCGCTCGACATCAGCCGGATGCCTTTCGCGGACGATTTCTTCACGGCGATGGAGCCGCGGATGCAGGAAGCGTTCGCCGCGATGAACGCGCTCGAGGCCGGCGCCATCGCGAACCCCGACGAGAAGCGGATGGTCGGTCACTACTGGCTCCGCGCGCCACACCTCGCGCCGACGCCGGAACTCGCCAACGAAATCTCGTCGACCCTCACCGCGATCAAGGAGTTCGCCGCCAGGGTCCATTCCGGCGAAGTCGCCGGGCCGAAGGGCAAATTCAAAAATCTCCTCGTTATCGGCATCGGCGGATCCGCGCTTGGACCACAACTCGTGGCGCACGCGCTCGGCCGGCCGCGCAAGGACAAGCTCGCCGTCCACTTCTTCGACAACACCGATCCGGATGGCATCGACTACGTGCTCGACGAGCTGCGCAACCAGCTCGCGAAGACGATCGTCGTCGTGATCTCGAAATCGGGCGGCACGGCCGAGACGCGCAACGGCATGCTCGAGGCGATCGCCGCGTTCAAGGCCGCGGGGCTCGACTATCCCAAGCAGTTCGTCGCGGTCACGGGCGTCGGTTCCAAGCTCGACCAGACCGCGCAGAGCGAAGGCTGGCTGGCGCGGTTCGCGATGTGGGACTGGGTCGGCGGTCGCACGAGCGAGCTCAGCGCCGTCGGCCTGTTGCCCGCCGCGCTGCAGGGCATCGATATCCAAGGCATGCTCGACGGCGCCGCGGCGATGGACGTCGTCACGCGTTTCCCCACGACCGCACAGAACCCCGCCGCGTTGCTCGCGCTGATGTGGTATTTCGCCACCGATGGTCGCGGCGCGAAGGACATGGTGGTGCTGCCCTACAAGGACCGGCTGCTACTGTTCTCGCGTTACCTGCAGCAGCTCGTGATGGAATCGCTCGGCAAGGAGCTCGACCTGCAGGGCCGCGTGGTGAACCAGGGCATCGCCGTCTACGGCAACAAGGGTTCGACCGACCAGCACGCCTACGTACAGCAGCTCCGCGAAGGCGTGAACAACTTCTTCGTGACGTTCATCGAGGTACTGAAGGACCGCGAGGCCAAGACCTCGCTCGAGGTCGAACCCGGCGTGACTGCCGGCGATTACCTGCAGGGCTTCTATCTCGGCACGCGCGACGCGCTCAGCGAGAAGAGCCGGCAGTCGATCACGCTGACCGTGCCCGATGTTTCGCCGCGCACGCTCGGCATGCTGATCGCGCTCTATGAACGCGTGACCGGTTTCTACGCCACGCTGATCGGGATCAACGCGTATCACCAACCTGGTGTCGAAGCCGGCAAGAAGGCCGCCGGCGGCGTGATCGCACTCAAGCGCAAAATCACCGCGGCGCTGCAGGCTGCGCCGGGGACGTTCGTCACCGTTGAGGAGCTCGCGACTCAACTCGGCGCAGACGTGTCGGCGGAACTGGTGTTCAAAATCCTCGAGCACCTCGCGGCGAACCGCGGCTCCGGCGTGAAGAAGCGCGCCCGGACGCCTTGGTATCAGTCCAAATACGGCCTGTGAGCCGTGGCGCTCCCGTGGCACGGGCGTCCCGCCCGTGATTTGATCGGCAGAGTGCGTTGCCGCCGGCGCGCTCGACTGCGTGGACCCTGCACGTAGCGGCAGGCCTCCGTGCCCGCCGACTCTGCGTGGCGCACAATCTCTCGGCAGGTAGGGACGCCTGCCGCTACTCATTGCATGGGCCGACCGAGCGGCTTGGCGGCAAGCCGCTCGAGCTTTGTTGGATCCTGGTGGGACCGCCGCTCGCCGGCAGCCGAACGCGGCACGGGCGCGCCGTCCGTGTCGACCGCTCGAGCGTGCCGCGTCCATTCTTCAGTCGCTGCACATTCGCCTTCCCAATTCACCGGGAGAGGCGCAAAACTGCGGCGGAACCGCCCGTGAACCGCCTCTCCGCTTCGTTCTGGTTGGTCGCGCTGCTCGGCGTCGCCGTGTTGGCCACGCTGTGGTTTCGCACTGACCGGCGGCTCCGCGACGTCTCCGCAACCCTCGCCTCGGCGCAGGCACGCGGAATCGAACTCGAATCGCACCTGGCGGGCGCTGATCGACAGAAAGTCATCCTGACGCAGCGCATCGCCAGCCTCGAGGCCGAGCTCACTCAGGCACGCGCCGAGCTCGCCACCGCCAACGACCATACCGCCCGCCTCACGCGCGAGCTCACGCAGACGACGGCCGATCTCACAGCGGGCAACGACATGCGCCGCGCGATGGAGCAGCATATTGCCGGACTGGAGCGTGACCTCGCCGCCGCACGGTTGGCGATCGTGCCGGCCGAGACGATCGAGGGCTACCGCACCACCATCGCCGAGCTGGAACGTCAACTCGCCGCGGCCCACGCCGGCGCCGCCATCCCCGGCGCCGCCGGCGCGTCGACCGCGGTGTTCGCCACGGCCTCACCCGTCGCAGCCCGCGTCCTGAGCGTCGGACCGGCGAACTCGTTCGTGGTGCTCGACTATGGCGGCGACCGCGGCGCCGCGGTGGGCCAGCGACTGGTGATCAAAAGCGGAACCGAAACCCTGGCCGAGGTTCTCATCAGCGACGTCCGGAACCTTTTGTGCATCGCGCAGGTGCGACCCGATTCTTTGCGTGGGGTCTTGCACAAGGGCGATTCCGCCGTATTAACGAACTGAAAGATCCATGAGTTCCCCGAAAAAGGCCGTTTTCAGCTTGGTCCTTCTCGCCTTGGTCGCGATGACTGCCGGCTGTATGTCCGCCCCGCGTGATACGTCGATTCCGTGGAGTCGTCCGGCCGATTGGGAAGGCCAGATCCCCGGCATGGGCAGCGGCATGGGTCGCTGAGGAGACGGACGTTTTCGCTTCGCGCGCCAGTCGCAGACTCGCTCTACGGTGGTGCCGGTCTCTGACAGGCGCGGTCTTTGTTCCCCGCTCTAAAGCGGGTCTCAATCATAGGCCCGGAGCTCTCTGCTCCGTGATTGCGGCGTCGCTGCTCCGAGTCTTGCATGCTCGCCATGTCCGAGCCCCCAGCGCCCGCCAACGCTTCGCTCACGCCGCAGCCCGGCCACCTCTACGTCGTCGCGACGCCGATCGGCAACCTCGCCGACCTTACGCAACGCGCCCACGCGATCCTGGCTGGCGTTGATCTGGTGGCCTGCGAGGACACGCGGACGACGGGCGCGATGCTCACGCGGCTCGGCGTGCACCGCCAGCTGGTGCCCTACCACGAGCACAACGAAACCGAGATGGCGGAAAAACTCGCCGACGAGCTCGCCGCGGGGAAATCCATCGCCGTGGTGAGCGACGCCGGCACGCCGGCCTTGAGCGATCCGGGATTCCGGATCGTGCGCGCGTGCCGCCGCCGCGGACTGCCGGTTGTGCCGGTGCCGGGCGCCAGCGCGCTCCTCGCGGTGCTCAGCGCGAGCGGACTACCGAGCAACGGTTTTCTCTTCGTCGGATTTCTGCCGCCGAAATCGGCGGCCCGGATCGCCTTCTTCGAGAAGCACCGCAGCTTCGACTACACGCTCGCGCTCTACGAAAGCTGCCACCGCATCGACAAGGCCGTCGACGAGCTCGTCGCAACGCTCGGTCCCGACCGCGTGATCTGCGTCGCCAAGGAAGTCACCAAACTCCACGAGACGTTCCTCGTCGGCCGCGCCGCCGACGTGCAGGCCCGGCTCGCGAAGACGAGTCTCAAGGGCGAGTTCGTCCTGCTGATCGCCCCGCCGGATTTCGCGCTGTAGCGGTGGTGCGTGCGGCCGCGGCGGCACGGGGACCTCGCACCTGCGCATGGCCAACCGAGGAACGCCTCAGAGTTTTTTAACCACAGATCGCCACAAATGAACACAGATCGGAATTCGATCGATCGAGACTTGCCAGAAGAAGTGACGAGCTAGCTAGCCCGGGATGAGAGGGCGCGACCGCTGGCCGCGCGGCGAACGGCGAGCGGCGGGCCCAGCGGCCCCACCCTACCCGAAGTCACGTCACTTCTAACAGTATGGCTCAATCGATCTGTGTCGCTCTGTCTGACTATCGCGACGTCGAAACCAACATGTTGGTAGCAGGAGCTGGAAACGCGGAGTTCGCGGAGAGATTCTTCCCTCTGCGTCCTCCGCGCCCTCCGCGTTGAAATCCCGGTTCTCGGCAAATCGGCTGTCCGCGCCAGCGCCACTTTTTCCGAGCGCAAGTCTCGGGAAAAGGTCGCGCCACCAACCCTGAGAGTGTTGTTTTTCTGCAGGCATTTTCGGACCACTGGTCTGAACAGAAGGCAACGAAGGGAACGAAGCATCTGGTCTTCCTGCGATTCTTCGTGTCCTTCGTTGCCTTCTGTAAACGGGATCGACGATTGAGTTCGGTTGCGGCTGTCCGCCCTGTGCCGATCGGAGGTTGAGCTTGGTCGAGAACCCGGATCATCGCGGCTTTCCTTTCCCCCCTTCGCGTGTTTCATCCCTAGACCATGGCATCCGGCCCTGTCGCGGTTATCGATATTGGCAGCAACTCGATCAAGCTGCTCGTCGCCGAGCGCGCTCCCGAGGGACCGCTGCGCACGCTCACCGCGAAGACGATCGAGGCGCGGATCAGCGCCGGCATCAGCCACGCGACGCCGGAACTGACCGAGGAGAGCATGCAACGTGGATTGCTCGCGATCCGTGAACTGCTCGCGGCCGCGGCACCGCACGCGCCGAAGCGCACGATCCTCGTCGCGACGAGCGCAGTCCGCGACGCCGCGAACGGTCAGGTGTTTCGCGATCGCGTCCGCGCGGCCACCGGCCAGCCGGTCCGGATCCTTTCCGGCGGCGAAGAGGCGAATCTCATCGGCCGCGGACTCACCTGCGATCCCGCACTCGCGGCGCTGCGTGACTTCTACGTCTTCGATCTCGGCGGCGGCAGCCTGGAATGCCTGGCCTTCCGCGAGCGCCGAATCGAACAGGCGGCCAGCTTGCCGCTCGGTTGCGTGCGCGTGACCGAGCAGCTCGTACCTGATAGCTCCAAGCCGCTCCCAACCAACTCCGCCGATCTCATTCGGCAGCTGGTCGAAGCCAACCTCCGTGATCGTTTTCGGTTCAACCTCCCCGCGCCCGTCACCGCGGTCGGCACGGGCGGGACAGTGACCACGTGCCGCGCGATCTTCGCGGCGCGCGCTGGAGTCGCGCTCGAATCCAGCGATCCTTGCCTCGCGGTCGGCCACATGCGCGAACTCGCGTTCGAACTGGCGGCGCTTCCGCTCGGCGATCGTCAGCGCGTGCCGGGTCTGCCCTTCGCGCGCGCGGACGTCTTTCCCGTTGCGCTCTTCACGCTGGGCGCGCTCGCCGACGCCGGCCGGCTCGCCTCCTACCACCATTCATTCTACAATCTTCGTTTCGGCCTCGCCGACGAAGCGCTCGCCGCCAGCTGACCGGCTGGAGCCCACGCGGTGCGCGAGAGCACCTGCACGCGTTCGATCTCCACGGCCGAGAGCCCGATCTTCCGCAGAAACCGTGCGTGCCCCGCCGGGTTTTTGCGCTCCATGTCCGCGTGCCACGCCTGCATGTCCGCCTCGCTGAACGCGCAGGCGTGCAGCAGCTCGACCCACTGGTCCCGCGTCCGCGCCGGACCCTCGCCGCGCAGCACCGCCTCCTTGAGCAGCTCGACGATGAACCGCTGCTGGCCGCGGCAACCATCGATCTGCTGCTGGATTTCGCGCAGCCGCGATTCGAGCGCACGATTCACCTTCGCCGGCAACGGCGCCGCCAGGATCGTCTTGATCGTCTCGAGCGGAATGCCTGCTTCGCGGAAGGTCACGATTCGCGCCAGCCGCGCTTCGTCTGCCGCCGAGTAGAGCCGCGCCTCCGCATGCGTACGATAACTCGGCGAAAGCAGCCCGATCCGGTCATAGTAGAGCAGCGTCGAACGCGAGAGTCCGAACTGCCGTGCGATGACGGTGATCGTCTTCATGAAGCGGAAACAAACATCCGGCGAGCGTGCCACCCGCGTGACACGCCCGCCAGACGGATTTCGTCACCGGCTCCGCGCGCGGATCGCCTTGGCCTCGGCCTCGTCGATCTGGAGGAAACGTAGGAAAGCCTCGTGCGCTTCCGGATGACGTTGCTCGAACAGCTGGTGCAGCTTGCCCATCTGCGCGTCGGTGATGCCGCTATCCCGGAGGATGGCGACGAACTGCTCTTTCGTAATGGTGGTGGAGTTTGCTTTCATCGTCCCGAGCGTCGGGGGTGAACCTGTAGACGGGTCAAGCGAGCCGAAGAAGATTTTTCTGGCGGAGGGCGTCGCTAGCGACGCCCCTACGGGGGGACGGATTCAGCTTTGTAGAGGCGCAATTTGCTGCGCCCTCGACCGGCCGCAACGGGCCGCTACCTTCCTGCGGACCTCCGCAGCTCCTTGATCATGGCCACGAAATCCTTGGGCAACGGCGCGCGCAGATCGAGCTCCTTGCCGCTGATCGGATGCGTCAGAACCAGATGTTCCGCGTGCAGCATCACGCGCGCCGGCTGCGTCGCCAGTCGCGGCTCCGGTTTCCATCCGTACAGCGCGTCACCGAGAATCGGATGCCCAAGCGACTTCAGATGCACGCGAATCTGGTGCGTCCGGCCCGTGAAAATCCGACAGCGGACCAGCGCGCCGATGTCGCCGAAAGCCTCGACCAGTTCCCAGTCCGTCCGCGCCGGTCGGCCGCCCTCGCCCACCGTCATCCGATGCCGGTGCACCGGATGCCGCGCGATGGCGCGATCGATCGAGCCGCTCAGCAGCCGCGGCACGCCCGCCACCAACGCCACATATTCCTTCTTCAGCGTCCGCGTGGCAAACTGGTCGGCGAGCGCGCGGTGCGCGGCGTCGGTTTTGGCGACGACGATCACGCCCGTCGTTTCCTTGTCGAGCCGGTGCACGATGCCGGGCCGCTCGACGCCGCCGATCCCGCTGAGGCTGCCCGCGCAGTGCGCCAGCAACGCGTGGACCAGCGTGTCCTCGCTCGTCGCCACGCCCGGATGCACCACCATGCCCGCGGCCTTGTTCACCGCGAGCATGTGTTTGTCCTCGAACAGCACGGTCAACGGAATGTCCACGGCCTTGATCTCCGTCGGCTTAATCTCCGCAAACGAAAACTCGATCGTGTCGCCAGCCGTCACGGTGGTGTCGCGCCCGATCGGAACGCCACCGCGCGTAACCAGTCCCGCGTCGAACGACCGCTGCAGAGCCACTCGGCTGTGCTCGGTCACGCCCGCCGCCAGCACTTTGTCGGCCCGGCCGTGGCGAATCGTGTCCGGAACGGTGTAGGTTTGTGGCGTCATGTGCGTCGAGCGGGCTTCACGCTGACGTGAGTCAACCCAGCACCGCAATCCCGATCGGGCCCGCGCCTCTTTGCGGTGGGGTCGCTTGATTCAAGGCACGTTGCGGCGGCAGCTTCCCCACCTGCCGATGCGGAACTCAGGCCGGCAGGCAGGGAGGCCTGCCGCTACTCCGTGAGCGGGGTCAGGACAACGCTTCCACCGCACGCGTTACCCGATCGCCGATCAAATCCTACGCATCTCCTCGCCAGATGAAACCCTCCCTCCCCGCGGGTTTGTGCGGTCCGGGCTGTTTCCAAGCTTTTCATGGCCGGCTCCCCGTCTTCTGCTAGCGGCTCCCGACGATGCTCACCGGTCAAATCCGCTCCCAAATCGACGCACTCTGGAACGCCTTCTGGACGGGCGGCATTTCCAACCCGCTCGAGGTGATCGAACAGATCACTTACCTGCTTTTCCTGAAGCGGCTCGATGACCTGCAGAAGAACGAGGAAAACAAGGCCGCCCGGCTGAAGCTGAAAAAACTCGAGCGCCGGATCTTCCCCGCCGCCAAGGATGCGAAGGGGCGCCCCTACGAGGACTGCCGCTGGTCGCGCTTCCAGCATCTCGAGGCCAAGGAGATGTTCACCGTCGTCAGCGAGCACGTCTTCCCTTTCCTGCGCACGCTCGGCGGCGATGACTCCACCTACGCGCACCACATGAAGGATGCGCGGTTCACGATCCCCACGCCGGCGCTGCTGGCCAAGGTCGTCGACCTTATCGACCAGATCCCGATGGAGGATCGCGACACCAAGGGTGACCTCTACGAATACATGCTGGGGAAGATCGCCTCCGCCGGCCAGAACGGCCAGTTCCGCACGCCGCGACACATCATCCAGCTCATGGTCGAGCTCACCGCGCCGACGGCGAAGGACGTCATCTGCGATCCGGCGTGCGGCACTGCCGGCTTCCTCGTGGCGGCCGGCGAATACCTGCGCACGCGGCATCCGGAAATCCTCCGCGACACGAAGCTCCGGCAGCATTTCCATCACCACCTCTTCCACGGGTTCGATTTCGACAACACGATGCTGCGGATCGGCAGCATGAACATGCTGCTGCACGGCGTGGAGAATCCCGACATCCGCTACCGCGACTCGCTCGCGCAGGATCACGCCGGCGAAGAGGAGAAGTTCACGCTGCTGCTCGCCAACCCGCCGTTCGCCGGGTCGCTCGACTACGAGAATTGCGCGAAGGACCTCCAGCAGATCGTGAAGACGAAGAAGACCGAACTGCTCTTCCTCGCGCTTTTTCTGCGGCTGCTCAAGCCCGGCGGGCGCGCCGCCGTGATCGTGCCCGATGGCGTGCTCTTCGGTTCGTCCAACGCGCATCGGACACTGCGCAAGCTCCTCGTCGAGGACCAGAAACTCGACGCGGTGATTTCGCTGCCCGGCGGTGTGTTCAAGCCCTACGCCGGCGTGTCGACCGCGATCCTGCTGTTCACAAAGACGAATTCCGGCGGCACGGACCATGTCTGGTTCTACAAGGTCGAGGCCGACGGGATGTCGCTCGACGACAAGCGCACAGAACTGCTGCCGTCGGAGAAGCTCGGCCCGGTGCCGAAGGTCCCGCTCACCGCCGACGAACACGCGAAGAACAACCTGCCCGACCTGCTCGCGCGGTGGAATTCTCTGCAACGTGGCACGGGCGTCCCGCCCGTGAACTCAGAGCCGATGACCGGGACGTCCATGGCATCGCCCGAACTAATCGCCGCCGAACCACCCGCGCCGTACGGCGACGTCACCGGCAAGGCTCGGCCTCTCAACTCTCAACCCTCAACTCTCAACTCTCCGGAACTCGCCCGCCCGCGCACCGCCCAGAGCTTCTGCGTGCCGAAGGCCGACATCGCCGCGCAAGGCTACGACCTCTCGCTCAACCGCTATCGGGAAGTCGTCCACGAAGAAGTCGCCCACCGCCCGCCAAAGGAAATCCTGAAAGCGCTCAGAAAACTGGAGACAGAGATCCAGCAGGGCATGAAGGAACTGGAAGGGATGCTGAAGTGAAGGCCGGGAGTCGAGCGACGAACGGCGAATGGCCGAGAGTAGAGCTTGGCGAACTCATGCCCGGTCGCGGGGAGTCCGTCGACCCGGCAAATCATGCTGACGAGCCGTTCGACCTCTACAGCATACCGGCTTTCGATTCTCAGAAGCCCGAAGTTCTGACTGGTGCGCAAATCGGCTCGACGAAGCAAGCAGTTGAAACAGGCGACGTGCTGCTCTCGAAAATCGTGCCGCATATCCGACGGGCTTGGGTTGTGGGCGCAAGTCGCGGTAGGCGCATGATTGCGTCGAGTGAGTGGATTGTGTTCCGCAACGCTCGCATCTTCCCCGGCTACATACGTCATCTGCTGGTTGAAGACCGCTTCCACGCCAAGTTCATGAGCACCGTTTCAGGCGTAGGAGGTTCACTGCTCCGCGCCCGGCCGGCGCACGTTGCAAGAATTCGAGTCCCCCTTCCTCCGCTGGCGGAGCAGCGGCGGATTGCGGAGGTGCTGGACCGGGCAGAGGCGTTGCGGGCGAAGCGCCGCGCCACCCTCGCCCAACTCGACTCCCTCACCCAATGCCTCTTCCTCGACCTCTTCGGCGATCCCGCAACTAACCCGAAAGGCTGGCCCAAGACTGTCCTTGGCGAGATTATCGAGTTCGTTGGTGGCTCTCAACCCCCTCGGGAGACATTCACCTACGAACCGTCGCCAGACACAATCCGGTTGGTCCAAATCCGCGACTTCAAGTCAGACGAGTTCAAGACCTACATCCCTCGCAGACTTGCCCGCCGATTCTTTAATGAGGACGACGTAATGATCGGGCGATACGGTCCGCCAGTGTTCCAAATTCTTCGCGGCCTGTGCGGGTCATACAACGTCGCCCTGATGAAAGCCCTGCCGAAAGATGAAGTCTCAAAGGATTTTGTTTTTCACCTGCTTCAAGAACAACGTCTCCATTCCTACGTCGTAGCGCGATCCGAACGAACTGCAGGTCAGACCGGTGTGAATTTGGAACTACTCGAGAAGTATCCGGCTTTTCGGCCACCTGCGTCCCTTCAGCGCGAATTCGCCCGGCGCGTCGCGGCGGTCGAAAAGCTGAAGACGACGCAGCGCGCGTCGCTGGCGGAGCTGGACGCGCTCTTCGCTTCGCTCCAGCACCGCGCCTTCCGCGGCGACCTATGAAGAGAGTCGCCCATTTCTTCGACGTTCGAGAATGTCCGGACCTGACGGCGCTGTGCGGGAGCTTCAGCACAAAACAGCTCCAGTCGCCCACTCGCTCCACCGTGCCGCTGATCGATCTGGTTTACGGTGGCGGGTCGGCCTGGGAGCGTTTTCTACGTCGGCTGGGCGCGCCCGCGGATTGCGCCGTTGCCTTCGAACTGGGCGTGCCCTCGCCCAAGCCGAAGGGCAACCCGTCACAAACGGATGCGGTGTTCGCCTCCTCTGCCAACGTGTGGGCGGTGGAGGCGAAGTGGACCGAGCCGGTCGACCGGCAGACAGTCGCACAGCGCATCAGCAAGCCGGAGAGTGACGGCGGCGATCCGCGATTGACGGTGGCAGGCTGGTTGGCGCACTTGCAGCCACACTGCCGGAGGTCCCTTTGCGTCGACGACTTTTCCGACATCATTTATCAGATGGTGCATCGCGCCGCCTCGGCGGCTTATCTGGGCCACCAACGGAAGCTCAACCCGGAGTTGGTTTACCTGCACTTTGCGCCGTCACCGGACCGAGCTTCCGCCTCGACCGAGCACTACCTTCGCGAACTCGAGCGTTTTCATGAACGCTTGGGAAAGCCCTCCACGCTGCCCTTCCGGGTGGTGGAAATGCCGCTCTCGTTCAACGATGCATTCAAGGCCATCCGCGGATTGGACAAGCGTTCACCCGCTACTGCGGCGCACGTGAAGCGGGCTCTCTGCGCCGGAGCGTTATTTACATTTGGCGAGCCGGTGATGGTCTCGATAGGAAGCGTCTCGTCTGGATGCGGTCCTGATCTCGTCCCGGCACCATGAATGGCGCCCGCGATCTGTCGCGCATTCTCAATTTTCCAGCCCAGCCCCATGCAGCAGCAGAACATCCCCATCCACGAGGGCGACAACGGCAGCGACGCGCTGGCCGAGAGCATGAATCAGTTCATCAAAGCCAAAGCCGGGCTGGCAGCGTCGCTGAAGACGCCGCTACGCGCGTCGCTGGCGGAGCTGGACGCGCTCTTCGCCTTGCTCCAGCGCCGCGCCTTCTGCGGCGAACTCTGAGCCCAACCGTCCTGGACCATGCACCTGACGCTCCCGGAAATCGTCAATGCCGATGGTCTCCTGCCCTTCTTAACTCTCATCGGCGCCGAGGCTGACGACCGCGAAGTTGTGATCGACTTCAGCGCGCTACGCAGAGTCTCGCCGGCGGCGCTGGCCGCCCTGAGCAGCCGCGTGGCGGCCTGGCGGCTGAGGGGAATTGTCATCCAGGCTGTAGGGCTCGAGCGTTGCTCCATCCTCGGGTATCTGCAGCGCATGGATGTGCTCGCAGTCTGCGGTTTCAACCTGCCGGAGATGTTCAGCCGCCACGATGCGCGCGGTCGTTTCGTTCCCGTGCGCGTCATCGATCATCGCGTCCAGGAAATGGGCAGCGAGATGGCCCTCTGTGTCGCTCCGGGCGGCGACGACTGGGAGCATCCGCTCGCCGGACTCTACGATCTCGTCTGGTATGTGTTGACCGAGATGGGCAACAACGTGCGCCAGCACAGCGGCGGTGCCGGCTTCGCCTGTGCCCAAGTCGGTGCCGCCGAGGGGCTCGTGCGCCTCGCCATCGCGGACAACGGTCGCGGCATCCGCCAAAGCTTCCGCGATGCCGGTTTGCCGTGGGCTGCCGCGCTGGATGACACCGGCGCCATCCTCAAGGCCCTCGAACCCCGGATCTCTTCCAAAGGCAGTCCGACCAATGAAGGCGTGGGCCTCACGCTCACCGCGAAGATGGCGGAACTGGCCTCAGCTTGGCTCCTGGTCGCCAGCGGTCGGGGCGTGGTGCGTTGGAATCCTGATTCTGCTCGACCTCAGGCCGGCACGCTGCGCGACGGAGGCAGCTACCCCGGCACCTTGATTGCCGTCACGTTCCGACAGGACCGCGTGCGCGATTTCGCGCAACTCCTGGATCAGGCCAAACGAGCATCTGGGCTCTTGCGTCCCGGCCAAGGTCGGGCGAAGTTCGACACGTGAACGTGGAACTGCGGCTCGCCCAAGAATTCGGCGCCCATCTGGCCGATGGGGAAGCCGCCGCGCGTTTCCGGCTCACGCGAATCGAACCCTACGTGGCCATCTCCCCGCGCATCACCCTGGACTTCACGGGCGTGCGGAGTGCCAACAGCTCGTTCATGAACGCCTTGGTGGCCGGGTTGGTGGAGCAGCATGGCGAGGCCGCCCTGGCTCGCTTCGTTTTCAAAGGCTGCAATCCGATGGTCCGGGTCTTGGTCGAGGCGGCCATCGATCTCGGCCTGCAAAAGATTGAGGGCCGGATCGACGCTTGAACGGCACCGCCCGCGACCGCTGCTCAAGGATCGTGGTTCTGGCACTGGGTGAGATGAACAAGATCGCCAACGTGGCGTTCGTCGGCACCTCAAAGCTGTAGGCTTGCGGGAGGCACGGCGGGGGCGCAGCTTACAGGCGGTTTCCTCCCGCCATGTCGCGCGTCCCGCCTCCCCGCCCGAAAGCACGCCGGTTGCTCGACGTCATCGTCGACACCATCGCGCGCGCGGCCAAAGCATTACGGAGCCGCCCACGGACATGGATGGACGGCCATGAGCCTTCGGCGCTGGCGCAGCGCTGGGCGGGAAAATTCACGCTGCCGGAGGACGATCCCTCCGATCCGCGGCTCGTCTATCTCCTGGAGCGGTATCGCCGTCTCCGCGAATGAAGGTGCTGGTCGACACCAACGTTTTGATGGAGGTGGCACCGCAGGTGTTCCTCGCCCGCGCGCCAGCATGAGCGCCGGTTCGCAGTTTTCGTTTCTCCAGTCCGAGTGGCCAGAGGTTTTCGAGGCGGCGGCAAAGGCGGAAGCGCTGGCACTGGTCGATCCGCGGACCGCGTGCTTCTACGCCCGGCGGGCGCTGGAGATCGGGGTCACGTGGCTCTACACGAACGACGACGCGCTGAAACTGCCGTATCAACAGAACCTGAGCGCGCTGATTCACGAGCCCACGTTCAAGACCGCAGCCGGCCCGGCGGTCTTCAACAAGGCGGTGCTGATCACGCGCTACGGGAACCAGGCGGTGCACAGCCACCGCGCGGTGAAGGCGTTCGACGCGCTGACCACGGTGCGCGAGCTGTTCCACATCTGTTTCTGGCTGACCCGAACCTACGCCCGCGGCGCCCGGCCCGCGGACGACCTCGCGTTTGAACCGGACACCTTGCCGAAGTCGGCGCCGGTGCCGACGCAGACGCAGGAACAGTTGCAGAAACTCGCGGCGCAACTCGCCGAGAAGGACAAACGGCTCGCAGCGCTGTTTGCGGACAAGGAAACGCTGAGCAAAGAGCTGGCACAGGCGCGGCAGGAGATCGCCGCCATCAAAAAGCGCAACGCCGCGACGCCGGATCAGCACGACTACTCCGAGGCACAAACCCGCGATGCGTTCATCGACCTGCTGCTCAAGGAAGCCGGTTGGCCGCTGAATCAGCCCCGCGACCGGGAGGTCGAGGTCAGCGGGATGCCGAATCAGCAGAAGAAGGGCTATGTCGACTACGTGCTGTGGGGCGACGACGGCCGACCGCTCGCGGTCGTGGAGGCGAAGCGCACGCGAAAAAGTGCCGCGATCGGCCAACAGCAGGCGAAGCTTTACGCCGACTGTCTGGAGCAGCAGTTCGGACGGCGGCCGGTCATCTTCTGCTCGAACGGCTATGAGCACTGGCTGTGGGATGACGCGCTGTATCCGCCGCGGCCGGTCCAGGGTTTTCGCAAGAAGGACGAACTGGAGCTGATGATCCTGCGGCGGCAAACGCGCACCTCCTTGGCTGGAGCCGCGATCAATCCGGCGATTGTCGAACGCTACTATCAGACCCGCGCGATCCGCCGAATCGGCGAGGCATTCGAGGCCGACTGCGAACGAAAGGCGCTCGTCGTCATGGCCACCGGCGCCGGAAAGACGCGGACGGTGATCGCGCTGTGCGACCTGTTGATGCGATGCAACTGGGTGAAACGGGTGTTGTTTCTCGCCGACCGCACCGCGCTCGTGAACCAGGCGGTGAACGCGTTCAAGCGTTTCCTGCCGGAAGCGTCACCAGTGAATCTGGTGACGGAACCGGAGGCGGCGGGCCGCGTGTTTGTCTCCACCTACCCGACGATGATGGGGCTGATCGATGAGACGAAGGACGGCCAGCGGCGCTTCGGCACCGGGCATTTCGATCTGGTCATCATCGACGAGGCCCATCGGTCGGTTTACCAAAAATACGGTGCGATCTTCCGCTATTTCGACTCGCTGCTCGTCGGCCTGACGGCCACACCGCGGGAGGAAATCGATCGCGACACCTACGGGCTGTTCGACCTGGAGAAAGGCGTGCCAACGGATGCCTACGACCTGAAGAACGCGGTGGCGGACAAGTTCCTCGTGCCGGCCAAAGCCGTGTCGGTCCCGCTGAAGTTCCAGCGCGATGGGATCAAATATGAGGACCTGTCCGAGGAGGAGAAGGAACAGTGGGACGGGGTCGAGTGGGACGAGGAAGGCACCACTCCGCAGAGGGTCGAACCGGAGGCGGTCAACAAATGGCTCTTCAACAAGGACACGGTCGACAAGGTGCTGGAGCACCTGATGACGCATGGTCAAACCGTCGCCGGCGGTGACCGGTTGGGAAAGACGATCGTGTTCGCCAAGAACAAGGATCATGCCGAGTTCATCGCTCAGCGCTTTGACGTGAACTACCCGCACCTCAAGGGCGCGTTTGCCCGGGTGATTCACTGCGGGCTGCCCTATGCGCAATCGCTGATCGATGACTTCTCCAATCCCGCGAAGATGCCGCACATCGCGATCTCGGTCGACATGCTGGACACCGGCATCGATGTGCCGGAGGTCGTCAATCTCGTCTTCTTCAAACTGGTCCGATCGAAAACGAAGTTCTGGCAGATGATCGGTCGCGGCACCCGGCTGTGTCCGGATCTATTCGGTCCGGGCAAACACAAGGCCTTCTTCTACATCTTCGATTATTGTCAGAACCTCGAGTTCTTCAGCCAGCACCCCGAGACGACCGCCGGTGCTTTGGGCGCGTCGCTAAGCAAGCGCATCTTCACGGCGCGGCTGGAAGTCATCGGCGAACTCGACCGAGCCTTCGCCGGAATGTCGCACGAGCCCGCGGAAGGCGAAGCCGAACTCGGCCACGAGCTGCGCGCGGTTCTGCAGACCGAAGTGGCGGCGATGAACGTCGACAATTTCGTCGTCCGTCCGCAGCGACGGCTCGTCGAGCGGTTCGCCAAGCCCGAGGCCTGGGTCGCAATGGATTCCGCGGCTCGAGGCGAACTGGCCTATCATGTGGCCGGTTTGCCGACGGAGCTGGACCCGGAGGAGGAGGAAGCAAAACGGTTCGATCTGCTGATCCTGAACCTTCAGCTCGCCGTGTTGCGGAACGCGCGGGAGTTCGAACGTCTCAAAAATCAGGTGATCGCGATCGCCGGCCTGCTGGAGGAGAAGGCGGCCATCCCGATGATCCAGGCGCAACTAGCCCGTATTCTGGAAGTGCAGACGGAGGGATGGTGGACCGACGTGACGCTCCCGATGCTCGAGCAGACGCGCAAACGCCTGCGCTCGCTGGTCAAGCTCATCGACAAACGGCAGCGCAAACCGATCTACACGGACTTCGAGGACTCAATGGCGGCGGCCAAGGAGGTCGTCCTCGCAGATTTCGTCACCGCGGAAAACTTCGAGAAGTTCCGCGAGAAGGTGCGGGCGTTTTTGCGCGCGCATCAGAGCCACCTCACGATCCAGAAGCTGCGGATGAATGAACCACTGACCGCCGTAGATCTCGCGGAGCTGGAGCGGGTGCTGGCCGAAAGCGGCGTCGCCACTCCCGAACAGTGGGAAACGGCCAAGGCAGCCAGCGACGGTCTGGGGCTTTTCGTGCGCTCGCTCGTCGGGCTGGATCGCGAAGCCGCGAAGCAGGCGTTGAACGCCTTCACGGCCGGGAAGATCCTCACGGCCAACCAACTCGAGTTCGTGAACATGGTGGTGGATCAGTTGACCGAACGAGGCGTGGTCGAGCCGAAATTGCTCTATGAATCTCCATTCACCGACGTAAACGCGCAGGGACCGGACGGGGTATTCGATTCGAGTCAGGTGGACGAGTTGCTCGCGCTGCTCGAGCAAGTTCGCGAACGGGCAGTCGTCTGAACTCATAATTCGTGCGCTCACGTGCAGGGCCATTCTGAAGCTGCGCCCCGCACGTATCACTGCTGCCAGCGACAAGACCCAATCTGCCGCCCACCGGTCGATCTGCTTGGTAGGCTTCGAACCCGCGGGGAACGGCGGGTTGCGCTGGCGTTCCTCGCGCCGCCACATCCACTCCAACGCCAGAACCAGCTACGCCGGCGTGCTGCCGTTCAGCAATTGGTCGATCTCGCCCGACACCGCGCGCTTCATCGCCACCGGCACGTCGGCCACGGCCCAGCCATTCCTGGCGACCTGGGAGAGCTCGGCGCGCGTGAAGTCCAGTTCGCTCGCCAGCACGTGATACTCGTCGTTCACCGTGTTCGCGAAGTTGAGCGGGTCGTCCGTGCTGACCGTGCAGCGCACACCGGCCGCCATGAACCGCCGGATCGGATGCTCGCGCAACGAAGGCACCACCTGCAGCCGGAGATTGCTGATCGGACACATGTCAAAGGTGACGCCGCGTTCCGCCGCAAGCCGCACGACCGCGGGATCCTCGATCGCGCGCACGCCGTGCTGAATCCGGTCGACCCCGAGTTGCTCGATCGCCTCGCGCACGCGGTCCGCGCCGCCGAACTCGCCGGCGTGGCATTTCGTGATCTTCCCCGCCGCGCGCAGCCGCGCCCAGATCGCCGCCGTTTCCGGCTCCGTGCGCATGGCTTCGAAGCCGTGCAGGTCGACGCCCGCGAGCCCGTCCCACGTGTGGAGCTGATCGATCGTCGGACGCAAGTCGCCCACGATGTCGCTGCGCAACATGCCCGTGAAGATTCGCACCTCCAACCCCGCCGGCACCGCCGCACGGATCGCCGCGATGATCTCCGGCCCCGGCAGCCGGATGAATTTCGTCACCGCCAGATGGAAACTCGTTTCCACATACCGCACGTTCTGCGCGACGTGCTTGGCGAAGATCGCCTTGGACGCCTCGTAGTAACGCTCGGCATTCGTGAACCACGGCAGCGCATGCGAGAGCAGGATACTATCGAAATCGGGGAACGTGGCGTAACGATAATCGGGCTGCCGGAACGCCGGGTTGGGCGGATACTCTTCGGGCTTCCACGCCTGCAGCAGTTCGTACGGCAACGCACCTTCGACGTGAAGGTGCGTCTCGGTTTTCGGCAAAGCCTGGATGAAGTCGGACAATTTCATGGCAAGAATACTTCCCGCGAATCACGCGAAGGGACGCGAATCACCGAAGCGACCTCCGCGGTTTGCGGCTACGCCACGAGGTTCCCCCGTGGAAGAGACGACCCAGACGCAGAACACATTCGCGTCCATTCGCGGGCTTCGCGGGAGGTTCGTCTATTTCTTTGTGCTCAGCAGATACTCTGGGTTGAGCTTGTGCAGCGCTTTCGGGACGAAAAGCCCGTCCTTCCGCACCAGTTTGCCGTCGAAGCGAATCTCGCCGCCACCGTAGTCAGGCCGCTGGATGCAGACCATGTCCCAGTGCACCTGCGATTTGTTGCCGTTGCCGAAACCTTCGTACGCCTGCCCCGGCGTGAAGTGGAACGAGCCCGCGATCTTCTCGTCGAACAGAATGTCGCGCATCGGCTGCAGGATGTGCGGATTGAACCCGAGCGCGAACTCGCCGATGTAGCGCGCACCGCTGTCGCTATCCAAAATCTCGTTCAGCCGCTTCGTGTTCGATGACGTCGCCTCGACGATCTTGCCGCGCTTGAACACCAGCCGAATGTTGTCGAACGAGGTGCCAAGATAGACGGACGGCGCGTTGTACTGCAGGACGCCGTCGACCGATTCGCGCACCGGACACGAGAAGACCTCGCCGTCCGGAATGTTACGCAGCCCGCCGCACGGGCACGCCTTGATGCCTTTGATCGAGAACGTCAGATCCGTGCCCGGCCCCTTGATCTCGACGCGGTCCGTTTTTTCCATCAACGCCTTCAGCGCGTTCATGCCCGGCGTCATGCGGCTGTAATCGAGCGTGCAGACGCGGAAGTAGAAATCCTCGAACGCCTCGGTGCTCAGGCCCGCCTGCTGCGCCATCGCCGATGACGGCCAGCGGAGCACGACCCACTTCGTCTTGCCCACGCGGTGATCCAGCACGGGCTTCATCAGCCGGCTGACCAACTGCACGCGATCGGCCGGAACGTCGCTGGCCTCGAAAATGTTGTCGGATCCGCGCAGCGCGATGTAGGCGTCCATCTTCTGCATCCGCGCGAGTTCTACCTCGGCATGCGGGGCGAACTGCGCTTCCTCGGCGTGCAGGTTGAGCTCGCGGGTGACGCGCGCATGATGCACCTGCACGAGCGGATGCGCGCCGCGGGCGCGCGCCGCGCGGATCAACGCGACGACCATCGCATCCGGAACGTCGAAGGCATCAATCAACACCCGCTCGCCTTTCTTCAGCGAGGTCGAGAAGCCGGTGAGCCCGGCGGCCAGTTGCGTGAAACGGGGATCAATCAACATGATCTCGCAACTAACGGAGTCCGGCCCCGCGGTCGCAAGGGGAAAGGTGGGAGTGCACGGCCGTTGAGTTCCCCGTTTCGTAGGATCGCACCTTGGTGCGTCCCGGGCGTCGCCTCGACCGGCTCGGGGCCCTGAGCTTGTCGAACGGGCAAGCGATGCCCCCTACACAGCACCGTTGGGTCGGTAGGGACGCCACTCCGTGGCGTCCGCGAATGATTCGTGACTTTCCCGGACGGCTCGGAGAGCCGTCCCTACCCATCGTTCCGGCCTCACACCAGCCGTCTGACCTCCGTCTGCGGAAAACAAATCCGCCCCACTGCTTCGTCGAAATCGGCCGCGCCACGGATGATGTCGATCTCCAGCCGGAGGTAATACAGCGGCAGCGGGCACACGTAGTTTTCCGGAATCCGCACCGCGTCCTTCTCGGTCGTGACCAGACACTCCGCCTTGTTTTCCTTCGCCGCCGCGAAAAGCGCGC